>JAFXYD010000082.1 GCA_017541995.1 Oscillospiraceae bacterium | reverse complement strand
GAGTTGCCAACAGTTGGAATTCCACACCATTTTAGCACTATCGCCAAATCAGCCTGACCCTTATCAAAACATAGTATCTTTTTTGCACTACCCTTCCATTGAAAAAACCCTTGATTTTCCTAAGAAAATCGAGGGTTTTTCTTTTTTCTTCCGGCCTCAATTTTGGCCGATTTTTCGGCTTTGGCGTCCGTTTGGCGTCCGAGCCCGATTTTTTTCATTTTTGGCATCCGTCTGTGGGGATTGGATCAGGCATCCCTTGCTTGCTGCCTGATATTTCTTAATTACTTGCTGCCTGAAATTTCTTGATTACTGTCTTGACATTATTTCTATTATAGGATAAAATAAAATTAGAATAATTCCATTTTGGAGAATGATATGACAAAGTACGCACAACAGATTCTCGACATTATAAACGCATCTTCAGATCACCTGACTGTTGAGCAGATCTATCTGCGTCTGAAAGCCTCGAACTCTAAGGTCGTTCTTGCCACGGTATATAATAATCTCAATTTGCTTTATGAACAGGATCAGATTAGAAAGGTTTCTGTGGAAGGATATCCTGACCGTTACGATAAAACCATCAAGCATGATCATCTGGTATGCAAAAAATGCGGAGCGCTCTCCGATATTTGCTTTTCCGATCTCACAGCCCAACTGCAGGCGCAGATTTCGGAAGAGATTCTCTCTTATGATTTGAAGGTCAATTATATCTGCCCATCCTGCCGACGCAAGGAAGAAAAAAAAATATGAAGGGATGACAAACCATGGCCATCTATCGATGCACGATCTGCGGCGCAATCTTTGACGAAGAACAAGAAGGGCGAAAACTGACAGAGCTGACGGAGTGCCCCGTTTGTAAACAGCCGATCTCCAGATTTGAGCGGATTGACGGCGACGAAGAGCCGGAGGCTGCAGCAGGGCCTAAGGGCGCATTGGCTTATGATCCCAAGTTTGAGCGCTGGGACAAAAGCAGTCGCTATATGAAGGAAATTCATGAAATGGCGGTATCCGGCAGGAGTCTTGACAGCTCCATGGGGACCCGCATGCCCTTGCCCAGCTGGGACGATATTCTTCTGCTAGGGGCGCAGCTGAATCCGCCGCCGCTACTGGATCACGACCCGGTGGAAACCCGGACCGTCATCGGCATGCACGCCCGGAAGCCGATGGTGCTGGAAAGCCCGATATATATCTCCCATATGTCCTTTGGCGCGCTTTCACGGGAGGCAAAGATCGCCCTTTCCAGAGGCAGCGCCATGGCAAAAACAGCCATGTGCAGCGGCGAGGGCGGCATTCTTCCCGAGGAGAAGGCTGCCGCCTATAAGTACATTTTTGAGTATATTCCAAACAAATACAGTGTGACGGACGACAATCTTCGCAGCGCGGACGCCATTGAGATCAAGATCGGCCAGGGAACAAAGCCCGGTATGGGTGGACATCTGCCCGGAGAAAAGGTCACCGCGGAGATTGCCGCGCTGCGGGGGAAAAAGCCGGGAGAGGATATCCAGAGCCCCAGCCGCTTCACAGAAATCTGTTCCAAAGAGGATTTGAAGGCCATGATCACGATGCTCCGTGAGCGCTCGGAAGGCCGCCCGATTGGCATCAAGATCGCGGCCGGGCATATCGAGCAGGATCTGGAGCACTGTATCTATGCGGAACCGGACTTTATCACCATCG
Source organism: Oscillospiraceae bacterium (assembly GCA_017541995.1). Lineage (GTDB taxonomy): Bacteria > Bacillota > Clostridia > Oscillospirales > Oscillospiraceae > JAFRPC01. The sequence goes on along the minus strand of JAFXYD010000082.1, from coordinate 30,000 downwards.
ATGGCCGCGGTGGGGCGACGGGCTCCAGTCCGCTTCTGCTCCGGGAGTCCACTTCTGTTCCGACAATCTATGCGCTGCATCGCGCCAGGAAGTACCTTGATGCTGTTGGGTCCGATATTTCTCTGGTCATCACCGGCGGGCTGCGCGTGTCGTCTGACTTCGCCAAAGCACTGGCAATGGGAGCAGACGCCGTGGCCATTGCCAGCGCAGCCTTGATTGCTGCCGCATGCCAGCAGTATCGGATTTGCGGCACGGGCAACTGTCCGATGGGGATTGCGACTCAAAAGCCGGAGCTTCGCGCCCGCTTGGATGTAGATCAGGCGGCGCAGCGAGTCGCAAACTTCCTGAATGTCTCCCTGAAGGAAATAAAGTCCTTTGCCCGGATTACCGGGCACACCTCTGTTCACGATTTGAGCGGAACGGATCTCGTGACGCTGGATCGAGATATCGCAACATACACAGATATCCCATTTGCCGGCGCTTCCCCTGCCGTAACCGGGGAGAGTATCCGAATGAAAACCACTGAAGGAGGAAAAACCATGAAATTCGTTTGCAAAATCTGCGGCTATGTCTATGAGGGCGAGGCCGCGCCGGAACAGTGCCCTCAGTGCAAACAGCACGGTGTGATGGAGCCGGTGTCTGTGAAGAAGAACCCTTACGCCGGAACCCAGACCGAAAAAAACCTGGAGGCCGCCTTTGCCGGTGAGTCTCAGGCCAGAAACAAATACACCTATTTTGCTTCCAAGGCCAAGAAAGAGGGTTTTGAGCAGATCGCGGCCCTCTTCCTGAAAACTGCTGACAATGAGAAGGAACACGCCAAGCTCTGGTTCAAGGAGCTGGGCGGCATCGGCTCTACGGCTGAGAATCTGGCCGCCGCTGCTGACGGCGAAAACTACGAATGGACGGACATGTATGAGGGCTTTGCCAGGACCGCAGAGGCGGAGGGATTCCCGGAGCTGGCAGAGAAATTCCGCGGCGTCGCTGCGATTGAGAAGCACCACGAGGAGCGGTACCGCGCCCTGCTGCGCAACGTTGAGATGCAGGAGGTATTCAAAAAGAGCGGCGTCAGGATTTGGGAATGCCGCAACTGCGGCCATATCGTGGTGGGAGAAGCCGCCCCGGAGGTCTGCCCTGTCTGCGCCCATCCCCAGGCCTACTTTGAAATCAACGCAGAGAATTATTAACCCCTTACAGACAATCATGAAAGGAGCACAAACAATGGACATGAAGTTCTATCGCTGTTCCCATTGCGGGCAAATCATCGCAATCGTAAAAGAAACCGGGGTCCCTGTGTTCTGCTGCGGAGCGCCCATGGCTGAAGTAATCCCGGGCACAACGGACGCCGCCCTGGAAAAACATGTGCCTGTTTTCACCGTTGAGGGAAACACCGTCCAGGTGTGTGTCGGTTCCGCCGCACACCCGATGCTTCCTGAGCATTATATCGAATGGGTAGCGATACAGACAAAATCCGGCAACCAGCGCAAGCAACTGTCCCCGGGCGACGAGCCGAGAGCCTGTTTTTCCATCTGCGACGGCGATGAGGTTGAAGCAGTATACGCATACTGCAATCTGCATTCTCTCTGGAAAGCCTGATCTTAGGACGCCATATTTATACGATAATGAACCAAGCCGCTAAGACAAGTCAGTATATACTATAATCAGGCATCAAGGCGCTCTGCAAACCGCAGAGCGCCTTTTTTCATAGAACAATCGGCAGATGCGCAGGAATCTGTTTTCACTGGCTTTCCATTGAAAAAGCCCTTGATTTTCTTATGAAAAACGAGGGCTTTTCCATTTTTGGACTGCATCAATTACGACCGTTTTTCGAGATTATGCATTGTTTTTGCGCCTGCGCCCGTTTTTTCATTTTGGGCGTCCGTCTGTGGGGATTGGATCAGGCCTGTTTCTTGCGGAGCAGAGCGTCTGCCAAACAATCGGTGGCCTTCTGCTTATTCTCCTCTATGATGTGGGAGTAGAAGGTCTCCGTGGTGCTGACGTCCAGGTGGCCGAGCTGCTTCGAGACAGTAACGACATCGGTACCGTTGGCAATCAGCACCGAGGCAACCGTAGAATAAAAAGATTGGGTATGTTTCATAATTCGCCAACGGAGTATTCGAGTATGCTTGATTAACTTCGGGGCTTGGCATCTTTTTTGCACAACCCTTCCACTGACACCCGATTTTCGCAAGAAAATCGGGTGTTTTGCTCCAAAACAGCCCAAAAAATCGCGTTTTTCCTCCACTTTGCCTTCAAAACAATCTGGGTCAGCGTATGGGGCAGACCTTTGACCCATACGCTGACCCATACGGGGATAAAATGCGGAAAGGCCAGGAAACGGGCAGAAAGGGACAAACGAGACGCCGGTCGGCAATGATCCGACCGGCGTCTCGGCGTATTTCTTGGAGCTTTCCCCTTCTGGAATGGGTTCTCTTTGATTCATTGCTTGCAGCCGACCTGATACAGGTTCAAATCTACGAAACGTTCTTCTTGAACGATATAGAAGCAAGCCTCGTTTTCGGTTTGAATCGGCGGTTTTTGCACCATTCCTTTCCCTCCCCGGGTCATTGGTTCTTTCCATCGGGAATTGTATCCGGATCACATGCCAAGTTTTTTCATTTCCTCCAGAATCTCCGCTTCGCTTTTTTCGTGGGGGCCTTGGTCCAGAGCCTTGTCCTCGTCGCCGGGGTGGAGGGGGTTGCCGTTCTCATCCAGGATGAAATCCCCGGCGGCATCCACCAGGGGCAGATAGGGCGTGAACAGGGGCAGCAGCAGCCGGGCCGTCAGCATGGCGATGGCGCCGAAGCCGAAGAAGGTCCAGAGGAAGGCGTAAAGGGGTAACAGCTGGGCGTCGGTGTAGGTGAGATACAGAGGAAAGACGTGGAAGAACAGCAGGACGATGAGCTTGAGGGGGTTCCTCAAGGCGAAGTAGTACGCGCTGCGGAACAGCACCGGCAGCTTGTTGGCGAAGGCGGCCATCACCGGGAAGACATAGATGACTCCGATCAGCAGCACCAGGCCCACGGCGTAGATTGCGTAGCGGAAGTTTACCATGACCCCGCCCTGGTGCAGCAGGAAGCGCACGTCCACCCAGCCCAGGAGGCCCAGGGCCAGGGTCAGCAGCCAGACGACGGTGGCCTGCTTGAAATTGGCCTTGAAGCCCAGCCAGAACTGCTTGAAGGGGTTCAGAACCCCGTCTCCCCGGAGGGTTTTCAGCATCACGTGGCAGAGAGCAGCCCAGCCCGCGCCGACGGTGAACACCGGCAGGCTGAACAGGACGAACATGAGATTGGCGCCGATGATGATGCCAAGCTTGGTCATGAGCTTGCCGAAGCTGCTTTCATTGGACAAAAAGGCATTGATTCGCTCCCGCACGCTTATCCCTCCTCCAAAACGAACTGCAAAAACAGTGCGATTTGCTCCAGATTCCCGCTGTGGGCACAGATCCCCAAGGCGCAGCCCTCCTCCGGGGAATAAACCCGGTATTTCGTCACCAGCAGGCTGTCGGACAGGTCAATGCCCACGGGAATCGCTCCGTCGGTATCGCTCTGAAAGCAGATCAGCCGGTCTGAATACCGCTCCAGCAGGGCCTTCGTCTGCTCCAGCCGCAGGTCCGTCAAGCGTCCCGACTGGGCCAGGGCGGACAGAGAGTCCGGGGCCATGACGATGAAGTCCAGGATGCCCGCGTCGGTCAGAGAGACAAAGGCGTTGTAATAGTTGTTACCCCGGGCCTGGTTTTTCAGGTAGTCAAAGTAGACCTGGTCGTCGAATTCCAGCCTCTTCTCCTTCAGGTCAAACTGCCCGTAGGCCTCAAAGTCCTCCCAAAGTGCGGAGCCGCTGCCCGCCCGGGCGGTGGTGTTGGCAAAGCTGCCGTTGAGCCAGAAGCCCTCCACGTTTGTTGCCACGCGGACGACGAGAAACACCGTCAGAGCGAGAAAGCAGAGAATGCCGATGATCCAGAGCTTGTAATAGTTCCAGATATATTCGATTTTTTCCCGCCAATTCAGGGCGTAGAGCTTCTTCAGCTCGGTGTAATACCAAATTTTCAGTCGGTCTCCCATGGGCGTCCTCCCAGATTTTGAGCAGCGGTGCGGGGTGTATGTGGCGCACAATGTGCGCCGCTGCAGAGGGTGGCGGGGTGGCGCACAATGTGCGCCGCTACAGAGGCTATTCTGTTTTTCTCAGGTGCAGCTGCACGGCGGGGTAGTCCCCCAGCAGCTGGGGGAGGGTGTAGCCCGCCCGCATCAGAGCGGCGCCGGAGTAGACGCCCTCGTCCTCCTCTATGGTGTAGCGAGCCGCCGGGTCCAGGCCCTTGAAGCGCAGGTGGATCAGCGGCGCGTTGGCGTGAGGTGCCGTCACCACCAGGTTCAGCAGGGCGCGGCTTTGATCCGGGCTCACCAGCAGCCAGGCCTCCGCGTCCCGCTTGGCTGTAAATTCGCCCAGGCGGTAATAGCTGCCCTCCCGCAGCAGGGCCTCGTCCTCATGGAAGCGGCGAATCTGGTCCCGAATTTCCTCCTTCTCTTCCCCGCTCAGCTTGCTCAGATCCAGCTCATAACCGAAGGCCCCGGACATGGCCACCACGGCCCGGGTGTGGAGGGGGGTGGTCCGGCCTGTCTGGTGGTTGGGGGCGGCGGAGACGTGGGAGCCCATGGTGCAGAGGGGATAGCCATAGGCGGTGCCCCGCTGGATGGTCAGACGCTCGATGGCGTCGGTGTCGTCGGAGCACCAGATTTGGGGGGTATAGCAGAGCATGCCCGCGTCGAAGCGGCCGCCGCCGCCGGAGCAGCCCTCAAAGAGCACCCGGGGGAAACGGGAGGTCAGAGTCTCCATGACCCGGTAGACCCCCAGTACACAGCGGTGGGCCGTCTCCCCCTGGCGCCGGGCAGGCAGACTCCGGGAGTAGAGGTCCGACAGGCAGCGGTTCATATCCCACTTGATGTAGGAGATGGGATAGCCCTCCAGCAGGCCCCCGATGGTCTCGATGATATAGTCCTGGACCTCCCGGCGGGACAGGTCCAGCACCAGCTGGTGCCTGCCCAGCATGGGCTTCCGCCCGGGAACCGTCAGGGCCCAGTCGGGATGAGCCCGGTAGAGCTCCGAGTCCTCGCTGACCATCTCCGGCTCCACCCAGAGGCCGAACTGCAGGCCCATGGCCCGGATCTGGTCGATGAGGCTGCCCAGGCCCTCCGGCAAACGCCGGGGATTGGCAACCCAGTCTCCCAGGCCCGCGGTGTCGTCGGTCCGGCCCTGGAACCAGCCGTCGTCCAGCACGAAGAGCTCCACCCCCAGCTCCGCCGCCTCCCGGGCCAGGGGCAGCACCCGCTCCGGGCGCACGTCCATATAGCAGGCCTCCCAGGAGTTGATCAGCACCGGGCGGCGGGCCAGATGCCATTCGCCCCGGCAGACGTTCTCCCGGACGAAGCGGTGGTATTGCAGGGTCAAATCGGAAAGGCCGTCGGCCCAGCTCAGCAGAGATTCCGGGGCGGCAAAGGTCTCGCCGGGGGCCAGCTGCCACCGGAAGCTCTCATCCCCGGGGCTCATGACGGCCCGGACGGAGCCGAACTGCTCCAGCTCCAGCTCCGCCCGGAAGCTGCCGGAGTACAGCAGCATCATGCCGATGCAGTCTCCCCGGTCCTCGGTGGCCTGGCGGTCGCAGAGAATCAGAAAGGGATTGTGCTGGTGGCTGGACATGCCCCGGCGGGAGCCCAGGGTTTCGATGCCGTGAATCAGGGGCTGCCGCTCCGGGGCCCGCTCCATGCAGTGCCTGCCGTGGAAGTGCAGCAGATCCCAGCTGCCGAAGGGCAGGTCCAGGCAGAAGGAGCCGGCCTTTTCCAGCTCAACGGGAGCGCTGCCATTGTTGCGAATCTCCGCCGCCCGGGTAATGACGTCCTTCTCATAGAACACCCCGTACCGGAGCGTTACGGTCAGGCCGGTGACCTGGTCCCGCAGGGTGACGGAGAGGGTCTCCGCCTCCCCGTCCCGGGCCCAGGACGTGGGCAGGCCGGGGAGACTGTATTTCCCCGCCTGAATTTCGTGGCTGACGTACCGCAGCTCACCGCAGCGGCTGCCGTCGGCGTTCCGGACGCAGAGGCTGGGCACCCGGTAGTCCCCAACGCCCCAGGAGCTGTACTCCTGGCAGAGGGTATCCAGGGAAATGCCCCGGTTGTCGCAGTCATAGGGATTGCCGGAAAAGCCCCGGTCATAATATCTGTGAACGTAGGACAGGTCCTCCTGTCCCACCCGTTTTCCGTAGTAAACGTGGCGCAGATAGCCCCATTGGTCGATCTGCATCTGGTAGCTGCTGTGGGCGGTTTCCAGGGTCAGGATGCCGCTTTTACTGTCGTAGTGGATCATGCGTGTCTCTCCTCAGCTTTTCTCGTTGGATTGGGATTCGTTCTGAATTTGCTTGCTCTGCCGGTAGTGCTTGGGGCTGGCGTTGTAGTAGGCCTTGAAGATTTTGGAAAAGGTCAGGGCGTTGTCGTATCCCACCCGCAGGCCCACCTCCTGCACCGCCAGATCCGTCTCCAGCAGCAGGGCGCTGGCCTGCTTCATCCGGCACTGCATCAGATACTCCTGGGGAGAAATCCCCTTTTTTTCCTTGAAAATATTGGTGAGATAGCTGCGGTGGATGCCGATGTAAGCGGCCACGTCGCTGATCTTCGCGGAGGCGAAGTTTTCCCGGATGTAGGTGGCGGCGTATTCCACGTAGACGTCGGCGGAGTATTCCGATTCCTTGCGCGGAACCTTCTCGCTGCGATAGTTGGACTCAATGGCCAAGGCCAGGTATTCCACCAACAGTCCCAGCCGCAGCAGGTCGCTGGCCCGATTCAGATTGGGCTGATCCAGCACCCGCTTCACCAGGTCGTAGAACCGGTCCTGCTCCAGGTTGCAGGGCAGCCAGTTCACCCCCGGTGTAAAGCCTGCGCTTTCCGTGTGGCGCAGCGCGTTGTTGCCGCCGTAGGCCATCCAGCAGTAGCTCCAGGGATCCTGCGGATCCGCCTGATACCAGATATCCTCCTCCGGCTTGGTAACGAACATCTGGCCGAAGTGCAGGGGCGTGGTTTTGCCGCCCGTCCGCAGCTCCCCCTTGCCGGAGAGGATTACGTGCAGGTGATAGCCGGACCGGTGGTCCGAGTGGAAGGCATATCCCGGCAGGCATTGCTCCACCCCGCAGAGAATCAAAAACAGATCGTTGCTCTGCTTTTGCGGATATTCCAGGCAGCGGTATCTGCTGGTTTCATAGAGCACAGCTTGCTTTTCCATGCGTCCTCCCTCCCGAGGCGGCGGAGCTGCCCGCCGTCTATTATTGGAATGATTATACCATTTAGCTTGCATATATGCAAGAGGGACCCCGGCGGAATGCGATTTCGTTCCGACGGAGTCCCCCTTTCCTTGGGCTGCGATCAAATCACAGCTTGCCGCCGGAGGTTGCGATGCCTTCGACAAATTGCTTCTGGAAAATCACGTAGATTACAATCATGGGGACCAGCGCCAGCACGGCGGAGGCCATCATGGTGGGATAGTTGCTGCCGTACTGGCCCTGCATTTTGGCAAGGCCCGCGGCGAGAGTGGTGGTTTCCGCCTTGGTGCAGACGATCATGGGCCACATCAGATCCTTGAAGGCAAACAGGGCGGTGAAGATGCCCAGAGACACCATAGAGGACCGGGTCAGCGGCATCATAATCCGCAGGAAGCGCTGGCCGATGTTGCAGCCGTCAATGGCGGCAGCCTCCTCCAGGTCCTTGGGCAGGCCCTGGTAGCCGGTCTTCAGCAGGTAGGTGCCGAAGGCGGTGACGATGCCGGGGAAGACCAGGCCGGAGATGGTGTTCAAAAGGCCCAGCTTGGAGACCATCAGGTACTGGGGGATGATGAAGATCTGAGAGGGAATCATCATCTGAATCAGCACCAGGGAGAACAGGAACTTCTTGCCGGGGAAGCGGAGACGGCCAAAGGCATAGCCCGCCATGGTGGCGGTGAGGCAGGCGCAGATGACCCGGAAGAGGATCATCAGCAGGGTGTTCTTGTAGAGGATGATGAAGTTATAGCTTCTCCAGACCTCCGCGAAGTTTTCCCAGTGCCAGCCATGGGCCGGAAGGATGTAGAAGGGGTCCACAGAGATGGCTTCCTGGTTCGTTTTCAGCGCCGTCAGGATCATCCAGACGAAGGGAACCAGCATGATGATGGAGAAGATGATCAGAATGACGTACATGGTCAGCTTACTGACTCTGGCACGGGTGCGGGCACTTTCCATGTTTCAGCTCCTCCCTTCTCAATTGTAGAACACGAGCTTCTTCTCCGCCCGCTGCATGATGAAGGTAACCACCATGATGAAGGCCACCAGCACCATGACAATGGCGGCGCCATAGCCCTTGTTGCTCTTGGTAAAGGCGTAATCGTAGAACAGATAGACGATGGATTGGGTCTTTTGCAGGGCGATGTTGGTCTTGTCCATCACCATGAACATCAGGTCAAAGACGGTGAGGGCGCCGATGAGCCGGGTCTGGACAATGAAGAAGGTGGTGGGGCTCAGCAGGGGCACGGTGATCTTGAAGAACTGCTTGACGCCTGTGGCGCCGTCAATGGCGGCGGCCTCATAGTAGTCGCCGGGAATCTCCTGCAGGCCGGAGATGAAGAGCACCATGTTGTAGCCGATGACAGACCACACGCCGATGACGCCGATGGAGATCCAGGCCAGGTTGGGGTCGGAGATCCAGGCGATGTTGGTCTTGAACAGATTGTTCAGCAGGCCAAACTGCTGGTTATAGAGCCATTTCCAGACCATGGCCACCGCCGCGGGAGCGCAGACCATGGGCAGGAAGAAGATGGTGCGGAAGGCGGAGGTGCCCTTGAGCTTCTTGTTCAGGAAGACGGCCAGCACCAGAGCGATGCAGACGCCGAAGGGAACCTCGATGATGGCGTACTTGATGGTGTTCAGCAGGGACTGCCAGGTCTCGCCTGCACCCAGCACGTTTTTGTAGTTCTCCAGGCCCACCCACTTGTTGCCCATGCCGAAGTCGCCGGTTTTCTGGAAGGACTGGATCACGGTGTCAATGGCGGGATAGAAGTTCAGAATAATCAGGCCCAGAATGGTGGGCAGCACGAAGGCCCAGGCCCAGCGGGCTTCATTCTTTGCCGCGGCAGTCATTTTGGCGCGGGGTTCTTTTTTCATATGCTTCCCTCCTTTTCAGATTGTGAGCCTCCTCCCCGGAGAGCCCGGGGAGGAAGCGGAAAAGCGGGGTTTTTTACTCGGCGGCGATGGCAGCCTCGATGATGGCCTGGGCGTTGTCACAGGCCTTCTCCATGACGGCGGGGTCGTTGGGGTTCTGCCAGGCGTCCAGGAAGCCGCCGGCCTGCTGGATGGGATCCTCCCAGGCCACGGTGTTGCGGGTGTAGGGGCGGAAGTAAAGGCTGAACTCCTCTGCCTTGGTGAAGGCGGAGACGTCCATGCCGGGGAAGGCGTTGGCGAACTCGTCGGAGACGCCCATCATACCGGCCATGGTGACGCCCTTCTCCGCCTGGAGCTTCTGGCCCTCTTCGGAGCAGAAGTAGGCGATGAGGCTGGCGCACTCGTCGGGATGGGCGGTCTTGGCGGAGGCGGCCCAGCCCAGACCGTTGTAGGCGGACCAGCGCTCTTCCTTCTCACAGCTGCCGTTGCCGTTGAGGTCCGCATAGGGCAGCAGGGCCCAGGCGTAGTCGGCGTGATTCTCGGCGGTGTAGAAGGCGTTGATCATCCAGGAGCCCTGGGTGATCATGGCAGTCTTGGAGGACTGGAACAGGGAATCGGTGCCGGTCTCGGCCACCACGGTCTGAGGCGCGCCCACGGTCAGGAGCTTACGGACCATTTCCATGCCGGCCTTGCCCTCGGCGGAGCCGATGGTGGTGCCCTTGTGGTCGTCGGTGATAACCTTGCCGCCGTAGCAGTAAACCAGGTTGTACCAGCCGTCCTGGTTGTTGGAGGTGTTCATGGCCATGCCGTAGACGGTGCCGTTGGAATCCTCGGTGATCTTCTTGGCAGCCTCGTACATGTCCTCCCAGGTCCAGTTGTCGGTGGGGTACTCCACGCCGTACTGGTCGAAGATGGCCTTGTTGTAGAGCAGGGCGATGGTGTCGTGATCCTTGGGCAGGGCGTAGATGTTGCCGTCGGAGCGGGTGTAGAGCTTGACGATGCCGTCGTAGTACTTGCTCATGTCCACGCCCAGCTTCTCAACGTAGTCGTTGAGCTTCAGGAGCAGGTCGTTTTCCATGTACATCTGGACGGTGTTGGAGTGGGTCCAGAACACGTCGGGCATCTCGCCGCCCTGAGCGCCGGCGGAGAGCAGGGTCCAGTAGTTGTCCCAGTCCACGACCTCGATCTTGACCTTGACGCCGGAGCTCTCGGTCCACTTGTCGGCGATTTCCTGGAGACCCTTCTGCTGGTTGGAGTCCCAGATGTTCACGTTGATGGTGAAGTCGCCGGTGTTGCCGCCGTCGGCGGGCTTCGTCTCCGTACCGCCGCAGGCCGCCATGGACAGCACCATGACCAGCACCAGCACAGCAATGAGAACGCGCTTCATAAATGTTTCCTCCTGTATCCGTTTTTGTTGTATTTCGCGGACGGCGGAGCGCCCGCTTTTCTGCATTCTAACGCAATATGGAATAATGTTGTATATCTTAATGTCTGCAAAACATGGAAAAGTGTCAGATTTTCTAATCAGCGCCGGGAACACCGCAAATTTTTTGTGCGGATTCACATAGTTTTTCTGAAATGCTTCACACCTTTTAAAAGACCAAGTTCTTTGGATGCAACATTTGTCCATGTACAGTGCACAAATGTCTATACTCATTTTTCCATTTCTCCTCTATACTTGAATCAGCTCTGTATGGCGCTCGCCCACTCCACTCTATGGGCTGCGTACATCAAAAAGGAGGTTGGTCTTTCCGCGAGACTCGCGGTGCGGCAGTGTGGAGACCTGTCGTAAAGCGGCGCGCTCCCTGGCGGGCGGCCGTGAGACGTCTTCGGCGTGGGCCGGGGCGTCAGAGTCGGAATTATGTCCGAGGTTTTGCTCAAAGGTTTGAAAAAGGTCTACGACAACAAGGTCACAGCGGTCCACGATGTGAATCTCCACATCAAGGACAAGGAGTTCATCGTGCTGGTTGGCCCCTCCGGCTGCGGCAAGTCCACCACCCTTCGCATGGTGGCAGGCCTGGAGGACATCTCCGGCGGCGAGCTCTACATCGACGGCGCGCTCATGAACGACATTGCCCCCAAGGATCGGGACATCGCCATGGTGTTCCAGAACTACGCCCTCTATCCTCACATGTCCGTCTATGACAACATGGCCTTTGCCCTGAAGCTGAAGAAGACCCCCAAGGGCGACATCGACAAGAAGGTCCGGGAGGTTGCCGAGATTCTGGACATCACCCAGTATCTGAACCGGAAGCCCAAGGCCCTCTCCGGCGGCCAGCGTCAGCGTGTGGCCATCGGCCGCGCCATGGTCCGGGACCCCAAGGTCTTCCTGATGGACGAGCCCCTGTCCAACCTGGACGCCAAGCTCCGCAACCAGATGCGCGCCGAGATCATCAAACTCCGGGAGCGCATCAACACCACCTTTATGTACGTCACCCACGACCAGACTGAGGCCATGACCCTGGCCGACCGCATCGTCATCATGAAGGACGGCTTCGTCAACCAGATCGGCACCCCTCAGGAGCTCTTCAACAAGCCCGTGAACCTCTTCGTGGCCGGCTTCATCGGCATGCCCGTCATGAACTTCTTCGACGGCTGCAAGCTCCTGCTGGAGAACGGCAAGTACCTGGCGGAGATCCGGGGCGTGAAGTTTGAGCTGGACGAGTTCCAGCAGAAGGCCCTGAAGTCCCGCAGCCAGAAGCCCTGCGACATCGTGGCCGGCATCCGGCCCCAGCACATCTCCGTGGGCAAGGGCGAGCTGAGCGCCAAGGTGGAGGTCAACGAGCTGCTGGGCTCCGAGGTCAACCTGCACGCCCGCTCCGGCGAGGACGAGGTGGTCATGGTGATCCCCACCGTGGACCTGGAAACCGACGTTTCCATGGGCGCGGAGATCCGCTTCACCACCCAGCCCAAGCTGATCCAGCTCTTCGACAAGGCCAGCGGCAACAATCTGATCTGGTACGACCCCGCCTCCGCCGAGGCCAACGCCCCGGAGTGCGCGAAATATTGATTTTTGCTCCTTTCCATCCTTCTTTTTTTCGCCGGGCTGTCGCGGGTTCCGCGGCAGTCCGGCACCTCTATGAATGTAGGGACGGCACTCTGCCGTCCCCCCTGGATATGAATGTAGGGACGGCACTCTGCCGTCCCCCCTGGAAATGCTATGAAATTACAACAACGAATTTTGTTCAGCGTGCTGGGCGTAGCTGTAGGCGGCGTCAGCGTGGGGCTGTTCCGGGTGGCTGCCTTGGGCGTGGACCCCTTTCAATCTCTGATGAGCGGGCTGGAGGCCGTCATCCCCATCCGCTTCGGCACCCTGTATCTGCTGGTGAACGCGGCGCTGCTGCTGTTTTCCCTGCTGCTGGACCGGCGGAAGATCGGTCTGGCCACCCTCATCAATCTGACCCTCTACGGCTACGTGGTGGAGTGGGCGGAGGGCCTGATCCGAGGCCTGCTTCCGATGCCCGGGTTCCCGGTCCGGCTGGCCCTGCTGGGCTTGGCCCTGGTGGTGATGTGCTTCGGCACCGCCCTGTATTTCAACGCGGATTTGGGTGTCTCCACCTATGACGCGGTCTCCCTGGTGCTCTCCCAGCGGCAGAAGCGGGTCTCCTTCCGCTGGTGCCGCATTCTCAGCGACCTGGTCTGCGTCCTGGCCGGCGCGGCCCTGCTGCGGCTGTCCGGCAAAGCCTGGACCGAGATCACCGCCTCTCTGGGCCCGGCCACCCTCCTGACCGCCTTCTGCATGGGTCCCCTCATCAGCTTTTTCTCCGCCCGCCTGCCCTCTGCCCACGCAAAATCATAAACTGCGGACATTTTACTTCTTTCCATGATAGACTTTGAGAACAACCGCAACGGTATTTGTCCCTTCCATTGTCTGCGTTGACTCGCTTCGCACATCGCTTGTCTGCGGATCGGCAAAAGCTTTCCCGAACGTATCAAACCATTCATTCATTTGCTTGCTGCCAAGTCCTCCGTCCATACCATATTCGTAAGAAAAGCGCTCCGGGTAATAATACAGCGAAACCTGGAAGCCATTGGACAGCTCAATGTCTACCAAGTACTCCGGAAGCCATCCGCAGTGGAGTTCACGCTGCGCCTCGATTTCTGTATCTTCCAAGCCTTCCGCGTTCTCCGGAAGCCACTCGTTGTAGCGTCGGTGCAGCGCCGCGATTTCTTCCAATTCCGAATCGCTGAGCGTGTACTGTGCGTGGAAAGCGTCGCAGAAGGCCGCAATCGCTTCGCGATCCGTTACCTGGGGCTTCGGTTCATAAGATCCGTGAACTTCCCGGCGGATGCTGACGCTCACGCTTTTGACAGTATCAGCGTTGAGCGGGCCGTACACGTCTTCCAGCTTCAAATCGCCGTCATAGGGCGCGATAAAACTGCAAAACTGGAAAATGGCAGGAGCCCCATCTACGAGCGCGACCGCAAGATTGGGATAGCGGGGGTCCGGGTGGGCATAGGCTGTTTCCGGCACCGTCACTTCTGTAAGCGTTGGTTCCTCGCCCCATTTTTCATAGACCGGTCTGGTTACCGTTTGCCCTGCATCTTTGATTTTGCCAAGCTCTGTCAGGCCGTCGCAGGACGCAACCGCAAGACCCAGCTCGCGGATCGTTGCCTGGTCAACTTCTGCATATACTCGATCAGTTGTTCTGATCTCCATTGGCTCCCTGGGTGCAAAACAGGGTACTTCCTGCGTACGAACGATTTGATCGCCGGTTTCCTGGCTCGTAGGAGCCGATGCGGACGCTCCGCTATGTTCGCTCTGAGCTTGACAGGCGCAAAGTGAAAGCACAAGCAGCGCCAGCACCGCGCAAAGAATGGTTCGATTTCGATGAAGCATGGTTTTACTCCTCCATTTGTTTTATGTTCAAAGCGGTTATATTATGCCATAGTTTCGCAAATATGTCAAAGTTTTCTGCTCTCTGTCAGATGAATACGGCACCGGGGAGCCGGAATCCGGGACCGGGCTGTAAACAGGGGTGTAATGAAATGATGTAAAAAAGAGTATGAAAACTATTTCAATAATCCCCAGAACATTTTCAAACCTTTATTACAACATTACAATTACAACATTTTAAGTCAGGAGTATTCCATAATAGTGCATGAAATAACATAGGGTTCAAAAAGCAACAGGCAGCAGGAGCGCAAACGCTCCTGCTGCCTGTTGTCTTGTCGGTGCGGGGAAGGCGCATGGAAAAGGAATCGGGAATAAGGAATCAGGAATAAGTTGCCGACAATAAGGCCTGTTCCTTATTCCTTTGCTCCGGGCGGGGCGTATGTGGCGGTCAATGACCGCCGCTACAGGCGGGTCTGATGCCTGATTCCTGATCCCTGATCCCGGGCGCTCAGTTCAGGATCGGCTGGGGGGCGGGCTTGGGGCGGTTGGCGTAGGCCCGCTCCTCCGCCTTGTCTCCCAGGCGGCGGGCCAGGCCTTCCTTGGCCTCCCGCTCGTTGGTCTGGGCCTCGTTGAGCTCATCGCCCCGCAGGACCTTCAGCTTCTCCGTGGCGTTCAACAGATCCTGGGCGCAGTGCACCCGGCCCTTGGAGTACTCCGTCAGATCGTTGAGGGAGCGGTCCATGTTGGGCCCCAGCTTGTATTTCAGGTAGCGCTCGGCGGCCTTGTTCAGCTTCTCCGCCGCCTTCTGCATATCCTTCAGGTCCTTGGGCGTCACCACGGCCTGGAGGTCCATTTTATAATTGGGTCTGCTCTTCAGCTCCTCCTGATTGGCGATGCGGGTCCGCTCCCTGATCTTCCGCATCACCTTGATATACTCCTTGGCGGCGGATTCCATATCCCGGTACTTGCCGTTGCTGTGGAAGGTTCTGGTGTTCGACTCCAGTCTGGTGGAGAAGTCCTCCGCCTGCTCCAGATACCGGGGCAGCTCGGCCCAGTTGGAGCGGCTTTTATCCTCCAAAATCTTCGCGGAGAAAACCTGGTGGGGCCGACGCTGCTCACTGTATCGCTCGCCCATAAAGGCCACGCCGATGTAGGCGCCCCTGAAGGTATTGCCGCTCAGCTTCGCATTCCCCGCCACCCGGCTGCCGGCGGGAAGACCGGTGCGCATATCCTGCACGACCAACAGCTCGTCTATCTCCAGCCGGTCAAAGGAGTCGTCGGGCACCACCCGGATGTGCTCATCGGACAGCGTCAGAGGCATGGGGCCGTTTTCCACCCCAATCCGCGGCAGGGGCTTGCCGTCCTTATCCACGCGATTCGTCTGAGCTTCGGCCTGGTTCCCCTCGGCCACCTCCTCAATGATCGCGTCCCCCACGTTCTCTTTGAAGTACTCCACGTCCGCGCTCAGGGCCTTCTGCAGCATATCCAGGCGCTTGGCCGCGGCGTCCAGCTCCTCCTTCGACAGGCCGAAGCCCCGCAGGGCGTATCTCAGCGTGTCGCCGTCCAGGGCCATCACCCGCTCATAGGTGGACTCCGACACGGCCCGCATATTCATCAGACCCGCCATGTACTTGTGGCTCTCGCCGCCCTTGGGAACGTAGACGCCCAGCCCGCAGTCGTTGTCGATGCCGGTGACGCCCACCAGCTTCTTGTTCTTGTCCAGCTTATAGAGCATATTGCCGTAATGGCGGTCCACATTGCCGCAGATGAAGTCCAGCACCTGCAGATCCGCCACGTCCTTCAAGGCCTTGCCGTCGGTGCCCTCGAAGGCGCTTCCGTTCACCCCCGACGCCGCGGCGGTGTGATTCGACGTGTCCTCGCCCTCCGCCAGCGCCATGAAGGTGCCCTCGATCTCGTTGCCGTTCTGATCCCGCAGCACCATGGGCCGGGCCCGGGCAATGACGTTGGGCATGTGCAGCAGGTCCGCCACGGCGCTCATGGCCGCGTTCCGGCTGTCAACGCGGCCGCCGTCGGGAATTCCCGCGCTCTGCATGGTGATGGTGACGTGGTTCACGTAGGGATTCATGGCCTCGGCTATGGACGTCAGCACCTCCGCGCCCAGGGCGTTGGAGATGTCCTCCTCGCTCATGTTCCGGGTTTCCTCCGGGAAAAAGTCCTTGATCACTTTGGAAAGACGGGATGCGTCAATGCTTTCCTCCTTCTCCTTTTCCAGCGTATGCTCATACAGGTAGCCCAGGACCTGGCTGCGCGTGTCCGCGTAGTTGGCCGGGTCGAATTTTTTGTTCTGGATCATCCCGGGCAGCTTTTCCTCCATCCGGGAAAGCAGATTATTGAGGAAGAGCTGGCCGTTTTCGTCCGGCAGGCCGTCGAAGTTCTGCTGATCCGCCAGCTCCCGGAAGCGCTTGCCCAGGGTGTCAAACAGGTTGACCTGGTACTTGGGGGTGAAGAAACCCTCGACCTTGCGGTTCTTGCTGTCCAGGAAGGAGACGGGAATTCTGGTGGAGAGGGCGTTGCCCTTCTTCCCCGCCAGTTCCTCGGAGCTGTGGTCCAGATACATGGTGCGGGTCTCTTCCTCGATGGCGTCCAGGGTTTTGGGCTTCTTGTCCGGCTCGTAGCCCCCCAGGCGGGTGTAGTTGGCGGAGGCCAGATTGGCGAACTTCTCCACCAGCTCCCGGACCGCCTGGCTCTCGTTCTGATCCTTCAGGATGGCTTCCGCGGCCTTGCCCACTGCTCTGTGGAGCTCCATGAGCTTGTCCCGGTCCTGGGCCAGCACGTAGGGGATGCGCTTGAAGCGGTCGGGCTTGCGGAGCTTGGCCGAGGCGGTGTTGACGGCCTTGACCGCCTCCAGGAAGGCGATCTGGGCCGGGGTCTTATTCCGCATTTTATTGAGTCTGTCAAAATACTCCTTCATGGTTTCGGGCGTTGGCATAACGGGAACCTCCTGTTCATGTTTGATCTGTGCCTATCATAGCACGCGGGGCGTACAAAAGCATTACAGTTTTGCGGGGTTTCAAAAATATTTTTTTGGGGGCATTCCAGGCGGCGGGAGGCCCGCCGGGTCCGGGGGCTTCCGGCGGGGCCCTCATCCGATCCGGATCGCGTAGTTGGGCCGCTCGGGCAGATACTTCACCCGGACCCGGACGCCCTCGCGCAGATCGTTATCCCAGGCCTTCCTGCCGATTTTGAAGTCGAAGCTCTTGCCGCTGCTCAGCTGGGCCTCGGCGGTCTGGCCGTTCATGGTCCGGTAGGTAACGTAATAGGTATAGCTGTAGGAGACGCTGCCGTCCGTGTCGGAGCTCACGTTCTCCTTCACCCGGGACACCACCGCGTCCGTCTCGATCCCATTCTGGCTGATCTCCCCGTTGATCCGCCTGGTGCGGAGCATCAGAACGACCACCACCAGCACAATGACGGCGACGCCGACGATCATCATTTCCATTGCCTGTTCCTCCTGTTTCCATCGTTTTATTTGCATGATTGATTGTACCACCGCAGGCGGATAAAAGTCAAAATAAAAAAACAATATAAACCCGCCCGGCGCGGAAAAATTTTTTTGAAAACGCGGATTTTGTAACGTTTTTGTACGTTTGCCGTGTTATAGTGGCTGCAGAACCCATGATTGAAACAATATTCGCCATAAGGAGGGCTAATTATGCCGCTGACTTATCAGGAATTCCATGCGCTTCGCAGCAAAAATCCGGAGGAATTCAACCAGAAAATCCTGCCCCAGATGGATCTGCTGGAGGCCGTTCTGCGGGAGAGCGTCAAAACCCTGAGCAGCGCCCAGCCCAGGGACGCCGCCCGGATCCGGGACTTCAATGCCATGGCCGACGCCATTCACACCGTCTGTCACCCCGGCTCCTTCACCTGGGAGAGCACGAAAAACGCCGCGATGCAGAAATTCGCGACTCTGCGGAGCTTTTTGGAAGACGATAACGGCCGGAACTTCGATCTGCTGGAGGCCACGGTGCAGGCGCATCCCGAGCTGCTGGCCAATCTGCCCGCCAGGGAGCGGAGCAGGCCCATGCTGGAGCGCTACCGGGATCTGAGCAACTACTTCGGCCTGAACTACTCGGCGGCCTACCGCTACCGCAGCAATATGGCCCACCGGGAGCGCTTCCTCGCCAATCGGGCGAAGGACCCCGAGGGCTTTGCCAGCTACACCGCCAAGCAGATGGACTACGTCGGCGGGGTCTTCCGGCAGCTGGCCCAGGAGCTGGAGCAGGAGGGCGGCGACACCCAGGAGATCCGGGCTCTGCGGCGCATGGCCCAGAGTCTGGACGTTCTGAAGTCCTACAAGGACGGCGCGCCCCCGCAGGAGCTGGACGAGGCGATGGGAGAGCTCCGGGAGCTGTCCGCCCTGCTGGAGAAGGACGAAGGCCGCCTGGCCCTCCAGCTCCACAGCGCCGCGGCCAGCGATCCCAAGCTGGCCGAGCTGCTGCCCAACTCCCCGGCCCTCCGGAAGATGCCCGTGCTCCAGCACCTGACGGAGCTCCTCCCCATACTCTCCCTGGAGCTGACCAACCGTCTGCAACAGCTGGCCGCCCAGGAGAACATGCTGGTCACCGAGGAGCAGGAGGAGCTTGCCCGGCAGCAGGAGGAGGCCGCCCGGCTGGCGGATCTCAAGGCTGAGGAGGAGGACGCCCAGGACGAGCTGCACTATCAGCGCATGGAGGAGCTCCAGCGGAAGAACGCGGAGGATCGGAAAAAGCAGGAGGAGGACCGCCGGACGGCCTACCTCCAGAGCCAGAGCGCCCACCGCAATGAGCACGGCCCCTTCAGCCTGCCCCCCCAATACGACGATCTGGACGCCGCGGCCATGCTGCTGCAGGACGCCAAGCAGAACGGCCCCCAGTATCAGGCCCTGGTGAACTTCAGCCAGAAGCTGGACGCCGACATCCAGAAATGGGACGAATACTTCGCGCCGGGCCAGCGCTATGACCAGCGCCTGGCCGCCGAGCTGGCAAAGCTGCCGGAGAACGCCTCGGAGGAGCTCCGCGCCGCCGCCGTGGAGGAGGCCCTGCAGGCCGTCAGCCCCGCGGAGCAGGAGCAGTTCCTCCAGGATCGCCTCGGCGGGAGCTATCAGACCCGCCTGGCCGCCGAGCAGGCCAGACTCGGCCCCGACGCCACGCCGGAGCAGGCCAGAGCCAGCCTCTACCGGGAGGAGCTGACGGAGTCCCTCCGGGAGCCCCTGCGCAGCAGCGCCTACAGCCAGGAGCAGATCGATAAGAGCCGGGCAGACGCCGCCCTGGCCCTGGCCGCCGAAAAGCGGGACGCCATGGACCCCGCCGCCCGGGAGGCCTACGAAAAGCGCAAGGCTCAGATCCGCAACGACGTCATTGCCCGCAGGATCCGGAACAAGCTGACAGAGGCCGGCCAGGACGGGAACTTCCGCAGGGCCTTCCTGGACGACCAGCTGCCCACCTCGGTGCTGCGGGAGCAATACTTCCTGAACCACAACCGGGAGGCGGACCTGGTCAACAACTACAACCGCGGCGCCGAGGCCCAGGAGCTCGCCCTGTACAACTCCCGGGTCAGCGAGCTTCTGAACGAGGCTCTGTACGACAAGGCCAAGTGGCGGGAGCTCAACCAGCTCTTTGAGAAGCTCGGCGCTCCGGCGAACGCACCCGAGGCAGACCCCAAGGCCCTGCTGGACCATCTGCTCAACGGCGCCCGGGACGGCAGCCTGGAGGCGGAGACGGAGCGGGAAACCCTGGAGCAGCTCTCCAAGACCATCCCCACCTGGGAGATCGAGCGCCGGGCCCGGCGGAGCCTGCCCCTGGCGCAGAACGACCAGGCCCTGCTGTACGGCTGGGCCCGGGAGCAGAAGAAGGCCCAGGTCCGCAGGGAGGTCCAGCAGGAGCGGCGGCAGGCCATGCCGGAGCTGGCCGACCTGGGCGTCGGCAAGGCCAAGGCCATGCGCGGCGAGCTGAACCGCATCCTGGCGGGCTGCGGCGGCCTGCTGCCCACCCAGGCGGAAAACCAGCCCCTGGAATTCAACTATGAACAGGCGCTGCAGCAGGCCGACAACGTGAAGGAAGCCGATCACCAGCAGCTGCTGGCCGCCTACCGGCGCCAGCAGGCGCAGCAGCAGAACGGCGGCCAGCCCCAGGCGCCCCAGGCCCCGGACCCCCGGATGTCCGAGGCGGACAAGCGGGCCCAGCGGGCCCAGGCCCGCCAGGAGCGGCACTGGCAGCGCGTTTTCCGGCTGGATCTCATAGAGCGGCGGCAGAACGCCGAGGAGCAGCGGCGTCAGGCCATTGACGACGGGAAAAATCAGAAGCTCCTGCAGCAGTATCCCCTCGTGGGCGCCGCCCTGGCCGAGCTGCGGACCAAGCTCCAGGGGGCCAAGCTGACCCAGGGCGAGCTGGGCCAGGCCTTCCAGACCCTGGACCAGGCCTGGACCCAGGGGGATTTCCAGCAGGGCAAGGCCCTGAAGGAGAAGCTCCGGCTCAAAGCCAAGCCGGTGGAGGAGCAGAAGAAGCTCCTCGCGGACGAAGCCCGGGAGTTCGAGCGAAACGAGCCCCGGGAGGTCCCGGGACCCCAGCAGAACGATGAAAACGAGATCCAGCGGAATTACACCGAGGTGGAGAACGACATTCTCTTCCAGGCGGAGGAGGAGCAGCAGCCCCAGCAGGCCTTCGAGTTCGTCCAGCCCGCCAAATACTACGTCTTCCAGAGCGAATACGTGGACAAGGAGCAGCTGCAGCAGGAGCAGCTGCGGCAGGACTTGAAGCAGGGGCTGAACCCGGACCAAAGCTCAGAGAATCCGCCTCCCGCCCAGAGGGTTATCCTTCAGGGCAATCTGACCCACGAGAAGGTCAAGAGCGCCATGGAGGATATCTCCGCAAACCCGGCGCTGAAGAACGCCAATGTGGACGTAATCATGCCCGACCGGGTCCCCGGCCCCGGAAGCCATTCCGACGAGGAGCAGATCCTTCCGCCCCAGAACGGGCCCCGGGGCGAGGTACACTCGGCCTCCTGGTGGATCAAAAAGCTGCGCAGCGCAGAAAGTCTCTACAAGCGGAACCCCCAAACCCACGCAAAGGTGCTGGACGTCACAAAGCTCGCTTGCGTGATGGCCGCCCGGGAGCTGGCCGGCTCCATCCGCGGCGAGAAGGCCAGGCTGGAGAGCCGGAATCTGAGCCTGGCTGAGATCAGGAACCGGACCATGGAGCTGTCACAGCAGCCGGATTTCATCGGCTTCCTTCAAAAGATCAGCAGCGACCCCCAGCTGCGGAGAAAGGCCATCTCCGCCGTGGGGGAGGGCCACGGCGGCGGGCTGGACGATCTGTTCACCCAGTACCTGGCCAGGAAGGGCCCCGGAGAGCTGCCCACAAGCCAGGATCTCAAGCGCTGGATGCCCACCGCCCTGCAGCGCATCGAGGGCCTGCAGGAGCAGCTCCGGGCCGGCAATCTGGATGAGTTCCAGACCAAAAAGCGGGTGGCGGAGATCATCGCCGCCAGAAAGCTGGTGGAGGCCAGACGGGCCGGTAAATTCCAGCACGCGGACCAGCGGCTGAACCGGAAGCTCACGGACCCCCAAAAGCTCAACGAAAAAGCCGGAGACCTGGTGACCTGTCTGACTCTGCTGACCGCGGACCAGAACGAGAGCCTGGCCCGCCAGGCCAAGGAGGGCCACGGCGGCGCGATGCTGGAGAGCTTCAAGACCATGAATACCGTGAAGCTCCACATGCAGGGCATCAACACCGGCATGGCCATCAATGCCAAGTATAAGCTGGACGCGGCCCTGGCCATGGCGATCTACAGGGAGAGCGCCCAGAACGCGGAGCTTCAGCTGGACGACACCGGGGCCGTGCACACCGCCGCGGTTCTCCGCAAGCTTCCCTTCTACAAGGAATTTGAAAACCGGCCGGAGACCAGGGACAAGCTGACGCAGGAGGTCAACATCGGCAGCCTTTGCAACGACTTCGTCCAGATAAAGGACCGGCATATGGAAAAAGAGAACCAGAAGCAGAACGTCAACGAGCTTCTGGAGCAGGATGGGCCCGCGCGCAGCAACACCGAGCAGAACATTCTGAACTGGAAGTAATACGCCCCGACGGCTGAGGCCGCGCCCTACTTCGCTGAGAACATGAGGTGATTGTATGTCAAAAAGCGCCAACGCGGCGGTATTCAAGGATACGGAGCAGCAGTGCAAAACCAACCCGCGCCTGCAGCAGTCCATTGCGGAAGCCACAGCCAAGCAGAAGATCTACCGGCAGGACGACCCGCTCCCGGCCCCCGACCCCGCGAGATTCCCCAACCCCGCCAAGCTGACCATCACAAAGAACCGGACCCTGCAGGCCGCGAAGAAGTACCGCGGCAGCAAGGTGGCGGTGCTGAACTTCGCCAATCCCAGGTATCCCGGCGGCAGCGTCGCCAGCGGCTCCGCCGCCCAGGAGGAGGCCCTTTGCCGCTGCTCCGGCCTCTATTTCAGCCTGAATACGGAGCAGATGAAGCAGGGCTTCTATGAGCCCCACCGGCAGAACTACAATCCCCTGAACACCGACGATCTGATCTACACCCCCAAGGTCACGGTGTTCAAGTCCGACACCGCCAAGCCGGAGCTGCTGCCCGAGAAGGACTGGCAGCAGGTGGACGTGATCTCCTGCTCCGCTCCCCATCTGGGCAGCCTGAAACCCGGGGCCGTCTCCAAGTCCCAGGTCTCCGACGAGGCCCTTCTGGCCCTGCACGAAAAACGGCTGAGACGGATCCTGGACGCGGCGGCCCACAACGGCGCGGAGACCGTGGTGCTGGGGGCCTTCGGCTGCGGGGTGTACAACAACCCCCCGGAGCTGGTGGCCCGGGCCTTCCGGAACGTGCTGAAGGACTACACCCACGTATTCCAAAACATCGAAATCGCCGTCTACTGCACCAAGAAGGACGAGCGGAACTTCAACGCCTTTGCCGACGCCTTCCAGGAGGAGCTGGACGCGGGGACGGCCACGGTAGTCCGGGATCCCGGGCAGGAGGGCCGGGCCGCGCCTTCCATCCCCACCCGGGAGGAGACGGAGCTGGACTTTGCCTGCGCGGCAAAGCTTCAAAAGGCCCTGCTCGACCGCTTCGCGGAGCGGCTGGAGGGCTGGAGGCAGCAGCTGGAGCAGCGGGGGAAGAAGTCCCCCGGCAGGTCCTTTGCCGAGGACGTGAAGCGCTCCTCCGGCAGCTATCAGAAGATGACCGCCTGCCTGGACAACACCATGACGCTGCTGAAGGACCGAACTGCTGGCTATCAGGAGCTCCGCAAATCCATATACGCCATGTACATGTCCGGGCTGAACTATTACAACGACCACGTGGGGGTCATCGGCCCCATCCGGGATTACGGCGGGGCCAGATTCGGGGTGGCGGAGGAGATCACAAAGCTTCTGCCCGGGGTCTTCAACGCCTATACCCATCTCCACGGCTCCCTCTCCGTCCTCAAGGACGAGACCGGCCGCGCCTGGGGCGACAGGTCCCCCGCCGCCATCGAAGAAAAGGCCGCCGCCCTGGCCGAGGGCATGAGCGCCCCCCGGCGGGAGAAGCTCGACGGCTATCTCAAGCCCTATTCGGTGAAGGACCTTCTGATGAGCTCCCAAAAGCAGATCGAGTTCCGCAAGAAGGTCCGGAAGCTCAGCAAGACCTTCGCCCTGGACTACGACTACACGAAGCAGCCCGACGCCTATCTGAAGCTGAAGCCCAACATGAGCGTGGCGGACAAGGCGAAGTACTATCTGCTCAAGGAGCTCTACGACCAGGTCTACCGGCCCGACGCGCAGTATGAGGAGATCTGCGACGTCGTGTCCGGCTTCAACGCCGCTCAGTTTACCCAGTCGGTGGGGCGGCTGGCCGCCAATCCGGCCTTCCAGCGCTGCGTCAAGCTCAATCCCGACACGGCCTTCACCGTCTGGAAGCAGACGCAAAGCCTCCAGGCGGCCCCCGCCGCCCCCCAGCCGGAGGAAGCCCTGCCCGTGCTGCGCTGAGCTTCCCCCGATCATAACAGGCCGCGTCGGAAGGCGGCCATCTGAAAAAAATAAAGAAGGGAGTCGAAAGCTATGCCCACAAAACTCACCGCCGCCTTCCCCGGCATGGCGGAACGCAAAAATCTGATCCAGCAGCTCCGGGAGCTGGGAGGAAGGGGAAATCAATTCCCGCCCTACCTCAACGCGTTGACGCAGCTGGACAAGCTCCTGACGCAATACAGCCACCGGGACCCCTTCGGTCTCGCCCAGCCTCTGACGGAGGAGGACCGGCAGCAGCTGATGCAGGCCGTGCTGGCGGCCGCCAACGCGGGAGAGGCCGTGCTGGCGGATGCCGAAAACCGGAACGCGCAGAACGAGGAGGCGCCCCTTCTCGTGGAGCGACTGCAGAAGCTGCTCTCCACAGACTACGCCGCCCTGAGCGCCTATGACCCGGCCCGGGAGCTTTCCCTCCCGGAGCTCCAGGAGGAGGCCCGGAAGCTCACCGTGGACTTCCGGGGCAAAAAGCTGGAGGTCAAGAGCGGCCGCTCCGCCGCCCGCATCCCCATGACCGTGGTGGACGCCGACGGCACAAGGCGCCGGGGCTTCTTCACCAAGGCCAGCAGCGTGAACATCGTATCGGAGTATCAGAAGGCCATTGAACAGGCCAAGGCCCTCTGCAACGAGAATGGGAAAAAAGCCCTGAACGGCATCCTCGCCAAGATCAAGAAGAGCCTGTCCCAGCTCAAGGACTACAAGGAGCTGGGCGAGCGCGACGATCTTTTCCTGGCCGCCGCTTCCCGGTTCTCCAATCCCGGGAAGGCCCACGGCTGGGCCAGGGAGATGCTGAAGCAATATAAGGTCAACACCAAGAACATCCCGGACAAGGCCCTGGCGATTCTGGAGGATTACTTCGCCTCCATGAAGGAAAACGCCGCCAATCATCTGGGTCTGACCGATCTGAAGCTGAAGGAGGGCGTCCGCCTGGACAACCGCAACTCCGCCATGAGCGCCGTCGCGGACCTGGTGGGGCTGCCCCATCTGCTGGCCCGCTCCACCCCCATGCGCTTTCTCAGCGAGGACGGCCAGGAGATCGAGGGGACCTTCATGGAGCAGGCGAAGGGCCAGGATCTGCAGGGGCCCGGCACCGAAAACCGCAAGCCCTACGCCCAGGTGGCGGACGACCCCTTCCTTGAAGGCAACAATCCCCTGATCAAGCAGCTGGCGGACCTGCAGGTGCTGGATTACCTCTGCGGCAACGTGGACCGCCACGGGGCCAATCTGGTCTATCAGCTGGACGACAACGGGAAGATCATCGGCATCCAGGGCATCGACAACGACAGCTCCTTCGGCCGCTTCAGCGCCCAGAAGAAGCAGCTGAACCGGATGTACGGCCTCGATCAGATGAACGTGATGAGCGCCGGTATGGCCGAGAAGATCAAGAACCTCACCCCGGAGATGCTGCGGCTTTCCCTGCGGGGCTACGAGATGGAACAGGAGGATCTGGACGCCGCCTGCGCCCGCCTGGCCGAGGTCCAGGCCCGGATCCGGAACGCCAATGAGCTGGGGGACATCCAGAACGGCTTCCCGCCCCTGGCGAAGGGGAAGCTGAATATCATCTCCGACGCCACCATCGGCAAGCTGAACATCAACTACGCCAAGCAGAACTGCGGCGAGAGTCTGGTCTCCATGATCACCGAAACCCTGAAGGGCGATCTGCAGCTGGCCCGAGCCAACGGCTTTGACCGGAAGTACTATGAGACCCATCGGGAGGAGTTTGCCCCCAAGCATCCGCCCCAGGAGGTCTCCGCAACCGTCCGCAAATTCACCGCCGGCGGCATGGCGGACGCCCTGGGCGAGGCCGCGCGGCTTGTGAAAAACGAGGCCACCGGCTTTGAAATCACCGCCTACACCGGCTACTGGCGCCGCAGCTCCGGGGCCTTCCGGGACATGGTCCGGGCGGCCAACAACGCCGCGAAGCTCCAGAAGCGGCTGACCGCGGTCTTCCAGGCCGATCAAAGCCGCGAGAAGCTGCTGCGGGACGACCAGGCGGTTCGGGAGGAAAAGGCCCTGTCGGACCAGGCCATGGAGCGCCTCGAGCAGCAGACCGAGCGCTATCTGCAGCGCAAGATGAACCAGCGGGGGGCCGCGGACACCGCGGACCTGCTGAAAAAGGCCAACGGCGCCTACGAGCGCAAGCGCATCGAATACGCGCTGAAGATGCAGGAGGCGGTGCGGAACTACAGGCAGCTGGACAATCCCAGCGCCGAAAAGACGCAGGAGGAGCGGAAAGCCGTGGAGGCCCGGCTGGAGTCCAAGAAGCTGCGGGAGCAGCTGGGCGGAGACGGCATCGGAATCCACTGAGGGCCCGCCGTGAAACGGGGAGAAGCCGCAGACCGCGGCTTCTCCCCCTTTTTGCCGGATCCCACGGCGGCCCTCCCACCCGGCCGCGCGAAAAATTCAGGGTGGCGAGCGATGCTCGCCGCTACAGAGAAATGGCCCTCCCCCCGGGCCGCGCAAAAAAATAATTATTTTCGCCCAGGGCGGAAAATGTAATGATTTTGTACGCGAAACGTGGTAGAATACCGGTGAAAACAGAAAAACCCCTTACGGAAGGAGCAAATCAGTATGGCAAGACAGAAAAATAAAGCGATCCGCCAGAGAGCCTGGAGCCGCGCCGACGCGGGGCTGCCCGATCTGAGCCAGGAGGAGCTGGAGGGCGTCGCCAAGTGGCGGGATTACCTGTTTGAGGATCTCGGCATCCTGATCGGGGAGGGGGACGCCATCCCCTCCACCAACGGCGTGCCCCGGATCTTCGTCCTCCAGGCCGATGACAACGGGCGGGAGCATCCCCTGTCCCTGGATGCCGCCGGGCTGGCGCCGGGCAGCCCGGAATTCTGGCGGCAGGTCCAGCTGGGCAGCGTCTACGCCTTCCCCGCCGGGCAGAGGGCCCCGGTCCAGCTTCAGCTGGAGCAGAACGAACAGGACCGGGCCGTCCTCGGCTACAGCGCTCCCGTCAGTAAGGATTCCATGCCCGCCACCCCGGCCAAGCCCCTGGGCTTCTGGAAATCCGTCGCCTGGTTCTTCACCGGCGGCTACGCCTTCCGCCGCCAGCGCCGGGCGTACAAGCAGCGGGACGTCAGCAATGTGACGGTCCGGGAAGAGCTTGGCAACATGGCCAGCAAGCGGGCCAACTGCGCCAAGGCGGAGCAGCAGGCGGTCCGGGAGCGCCAGGCCCTTCTGGCCGAGCAGAAGCGTCAGCAGAAGATCCCGGATATGCTCCGGGAAAGCAGGAAAAAGCTGGGTCTGAACCAGATCGGACTCTCCCGCATGACCAAGCTCTTTAAGCCCGTGCCGGAGTACGACCCGAAGCTGGACATGTCCCTGCCGGAGAACCACGGCCGCGGGCTGTACCACAAGGAGCTCTTTGACCAGCACCTCACCCCCTTCGGCAAGGATCAGATCGATCTGGAGCGCATCCAGGTGGGCAGCAGCGGCCAGCACGTCACGGACGAGGAGTTCGCCGCCGTGGTGATGTACACCCTCTGGAATCCCCGGTTTTCCATCCCCGGAAACATTGCTATGAACGGCGACCCCTACCTGGCCGATTCCCTGCGGGCTCTGGGCTGCGCGGAAAAGGACCTTCCCATGCTGATCACAGCCCAGACCCGCGCCTTCTATACCAGCGATCTGTTTATCCCGGACGCCCGGGAGAACGGAGATGTCTGCTTCCAGGCCGCCACCAACCCCGCCAGACACGCCGCCGTGGCGGCGATGAAGGACTATCAGGCGGGCAGCAAGGACAAGCTGGCCCAGATCATTGCCGACGGCGTCAACATGGCGGCGGGAGACCTGCTGGCCATGCTGACCTTCCCCCTGGACGACCAGGCCAGAGCCAACTTTGAAATGTCCGAAAAGCTCCTGGGCCTGCTGGACCGGGACCCGGAGCTGAAAGAGCTCTGCGGGCAGAAGGGCATGGAGCCCCAGCGCCTGAAGACCGTGGAGGGTATGCGAAAGATGCTCGGCCTGGTGCGCCAGGCCAACCAGGCGGAGGTACAGCTGGGCGAGGCGGCCCAGGCCGGGACGCAGCTGAGCCGGGAGCAGCGGCATGAGCTGGCAAAAACCATGCTCAAGTCCCGGATCTCCATGCTTCTGCTGAAGGAGGAAAACGAGGCTGACCAGCCGCTGCACAAGCAGATGGCGGATCAGCTGATCGACGTGGCCCAGTACGTTGAGCTGCCCGTGCTGCAGCAATGGGAGAAAGGTACCCTGCAGCGGCCCGCGCCGGCGGACGGCAAAATGTGGAGCGATTCCATGGAGAAGTGCAGAACCACCTTCCAGGTGGTCTATCGCAGCCAGCCCAAGTGCGTCCAGGCCCTGGCCACCGAGGCCGGGCAGCAGGAGCTGGACCGTCTGGCGGATCAGATCGTCCGCCAGCAGGGTCTTGCGGATATGCCCCTGTCGGAGCTCTACCTCACCATCAGCCCCAAGTACTCCTCCTTCAATCTGAGCAGCGCCATCGTCCAGGCAAACGCCGCGCTCCATCCCCAGCAGCCCCAGGCCCAGCAGCCGCAGCCCCAGGTCCAGCAGGGTAGTCCCCAGATCCATCCGGCGCAGCCCCAGCTCCTCCGGCACGGGCAGCATTGAGCCCCCGCAGGCCGAAGCCGGCCGCGGGAGAACCCCAAAACAAAGATATCAATACATAACAGAGGATTCACACTATGCCGACAAAACAGCTTCCCAAATTTCCCTCCCGGGCAGAGCGCCTTGCGCTGGTGCAGGAGCTCCAGAAGGCCGGGAAGGCCGGCTCCGCCCTCAGCAATCTGGAGCATTTTCAGAACTATCTGCAGCAGCTGGAGCTCCTCAACCAGACAATGGACCGCTACTCTGTAATCGATCCCCAGTTCGGCCTGCCGCCGGAGCTGGACGAGGCCGGAAAGCTGGTCCTTCTGGAGGCCATGCAGAAAACCGCCCTTGTGGGAGAGCGCTTTCTGGCGGACGTCCAGAGCCGGAACGTCCCATTGAACACCGGGGTTCCCCGGCTGGTGGGGCAGCTCCAGGGGATGCTGGCCCAGGACTTCGATACCCTGCGGCTCTATGACCCCAAGGACCGTCCCATGTCCTTCCCGGAGCTGCAGCAGCTGGCCCGGACCCAGGTGGTGGACCTGCGGGGCAAGGAGATCGGCATCATGACCAACAAGCTCTCCGCCCGGATCCCCATGACGGTGGTGGATCTCCAGGGCAACCGCCGTCCCGGGGTCTTCACCAAGGCCTCCTATGTGGACCTGAAGTCCAAGTTTGAGACCATGCTGCGGAAGGCGGCCGCCTACTATGACGAGGCCGCCTTCCGCAACAACCTGGGCCCCTACAAGAGAGCGCTTTTTAACGCCAATACCTTCCCCGACGCCGCCGCCCCGGGGGATATCAGCGACCAGCAGGTGATTGACACCATGAAGGGTCGGATCCTGAACGCGGTGGAAAACTATCGGGCGCGGCTGATTCAACAGGGAGCGCAAATCAACGGAAAGGATCCCCGGACCGCCCCGGTGGAGCATCTGATTCTGGGCTTAACCAGCGTCTACGTCCAATCCGTCAATCTCAAGCTGCAGCTCTCCGTGGCGAATGGCAACCTGGCAAGCCTCCAGGGCCAGAAGGTTTCCCAGCAGAAGATTGCCCAGGCCCAGGCCAGGGTGGAGAAGCTGACCCAGCAGCTTGACGCAGCCAACGACACTCTGGAGAGCCTGGGGCTGACCCTCAGCACCCTGCCGGAGGAGGTTTCCGACAATCTTAAGGAGGGCTTAGAGAGCACTGCCTACGACCTGACAAACCGGGTGAACGTCTGGGATTTGGAGCTGACTGAGGGGCAGCGCTACGACCACCGCAACAGCGCCATGAGCGCCGTGGCGGGGCTGATGGGCATGAACAAGCTGATTGCCCGCTCCGAGAACATGAAGTTTCTGGACGAGGACGGAAACGAGGTGGAGGGCACCTTCATGGAGTTCGCCGACGGGCTGGATCTCCACGGAAAGGATGGCCTGAAG
>JAFXYD010000081.1 GCA_017541995.1 Oscillospiraceae bacterium | reverse complement strand
GGCCGATGACCGCCCCTACGGACGGGTGGTTAACGGCAGGCCTCTGCCTCGGGCGGGCGGCCGATGACCGCCCCTACGGACGGGTGGTTAACGGCAGGCCTCTGCCTCGGGCGGGCGGCCAATGACCGCCCCTACGCCCGGCTTGCTGAGGAAAACCGATAACCAGAAAGCTGATTATAAAGGATTGAATCCTTATTACCTGTTACTTATTACCTACCTGGTTCCCGTCGATCCAAACCCCCCGGCCCCCCGCTCGGTCTCGTCCAGCTCGGAAACCTCGGTGAAGGCGGCGCTCATGCAGGGGACGATGACAAGCTGGGCGATGCGCTCCCCGGGGTAGACCACCTGGACGCCCCGCCCGTGGTTGTGGATGGGGATGAACCACTCCCCCCGGTAGTCGGCGTCCACCACCCCCACCTTGTTGGCGGGGGCCAGGTCCCGCTTGGAGGCCAGGCCGGAGCGGGCGAAGATCAACCCCACCCAGCCCTGGGGAATGGCCATGGAGAAGCCCAGGGGAATCATCTCCGTCATGCCGTGGCGGATCGTCACCGGCTCGTCGATGCAGGCATAGAGGTCCGCCCCGGCGGCGCTGGCCGTGGCGTAGGAGGGAAAAACCGCGCCCTCCCGGAGCCGTTTGATGGGAATGTTGGTCATAGGAGCGATTCCTTTCTTGTCAAATTCGGATTTGTCGAAACGCTCGTGTAGCGGCGCACACCAGTGCGCCACGAGACCGGGTTCCAGTGGCGCACTGGTGTGCGCCGCTACCGGGCGTTTGCACTCCGGTGGCGCTCACATTGTAGCGCGGGCAATCTGCCCGCCCGTCCCGCTTCGGCGTGTCGTAATTGCCGGCAGATTGCCGGCACTACAATTATACAAACCCCGATTTACCGGCCCAGCCGGTACTTGAAATCCCGGTAGCCGAAGGCGGTGAGGCGTTCCAGGGTTCCGTCCTCCTTGCGGCGGTAAATATCCGGCAGGGGCATGCCGTTGAAGGTGTTGTTCTTGCAGGTGGAATAAATCGCCAGGTCCCCGAAGAGGACCAGCTCCCCGACCCGCAATTCATGGTCGAATTCGTAGTCCCCGATCACGTCCCCCGACAGACAGGAGGGCCCGCCCAGGCGGTAGACAAACCCTGATCCCTGATCCTTAATCCCTGATCCCTGCCGCCCGGCGTAGACGGGCGGCTGATAGGGCATCTCGATCACGTCGGGCATGTGGCAGGCGGCGGAGCAGTCTAAGATCGCGTTTCGCACGCCGTTATTCTCCGTCAGATCCATTACCCGGCTTGCCAGAAAGCCCGCGTTCAGGGCCCAGGCCTCCCCAGGCTCCAGGTACACGGTGACGCCCCATTTCTCCCGGGCGAAGCGGATGCAGCGCTCCAGCCGGGGAATATCGTAGCCGGGCCGGGTCACGTGGTGGCCGCCCCCCATGTTGAGCCATTTCATCCCGGGGAGCACGTCCCCGAACTTCTCCGCCACGGGCCCCAGGGTGAGCTCCAGGGCGTCGGAGTCCTGCTCGCAGAGGGTGTGGAAGTGGAGGCCGTCCAGAAGACGGACCAGCTCCGGGGTCATAAACTTATCCCACTGCTCCCGGGTCGTCCCCAGCCGGGAGCCGGAGGCGCAGGGATCGTAGATTTCGTGGCCCTCCTGGGTGGAGCACTCCGGGTTGATCCGCAGGCCCAGGCTCTTGCCCGCGGCCCTGGCCCGGGGCCCGAAGCGCGCCAGCTGGGCCGGGGAGTTGAAGACGATGTGCCCCGCGTAACGCAGCAGCTCCTCAAAGTCCTGCGCCCGGTAGGCCCCGCAGAAGACGTGGACCTCCTTGCCGGGCAGCTCCTCAAAGCCCAGCCGCGCCTCAAACAGACCGCTGGCCTCGGTGCCGGCCAGGAAGGGGGCCAGCACCGGGTAGCAGTCGTAGTTGGAAAAGGCCTTCTGGGCCAGCAGCCAGCGGCAGCCGGTCCGCTCCGCCACCCCGGCCAGAATTTCTCCGTTGCGCCTCAGCTGCCCCTCGTCCAGAATGTAGCAGGGTGTGGCAAGGCCCCCGAAGACTTCCTCGGGGGTCTTGCCGCCCAGGGGGGCGAAGGGGGCGCGGGTCTCGGCCGTCACGGCACCAGCACCGGGTCGTGGGACTCGGACCGGGGCAGGCCGTACTGGTCCAGGGCGTCCAGGAAGGGATCGGGATCAAACTCCTCCACGGTGTGGACGCCGGGCTGGATCCACTTGCCCGTGAGCACCATCAGCGCGCCGCACATGGCGGGGACGCCGGTGGTGTAGGAGATGGCCTGGGAGACGACCTCCTTGTAGCACTCCTGGTGGTCGCAGACGTTGTAGATATAGTATTTCTTCTCCTGTCCGTCCTTGCGGCCGGTGAAGATGCAGCCGATGTTGGTCTTGCCGTGGGTCCGGGGGCCCAGGGAGGCGGGATCCGGCAGCAGGGCCTTCAGGAACTTGATGGGGACGATCTCGTGGCCCTCAAAGTTGATGGGGGTGGTGGAGAGCATGCCCACGTTCTCCAGGCACTTCATGTGGGTCAGATAGGACTGGCCGAAGGTCATGAAGAAGCGGATCCGCTTCACCTCGGGGATGTTCTCCGCCAGGGACTCGATCTCCTCGTGGTGGAGCAGGTACATGTCCTTGTCCCCCACCTGGTCGAACTTGTACTCCCGCTTGATGGACATGGCGGGGATCTCCACCCAGTGGCCGTTTTCCCAGTAGGAGCCGGGGGCGCTGACCTCCCGGAGGTTCACCTCGGGGTTGAAGTTGGTGGCGAAGGCGTAGCCGTGGTCGCCGCCGTTGCAGTCCAGGATGTCGATGGTGTCGATCTCGTCGAACTCATGCTTCTTGGCGTAAGCGCAGTAGGCCTGGGTCACGCCGGGGTCGAAGCCGCAGCCCAGCAGGGCGGTGAGCCCGGCCTTCTCGAACTTTTCCCGGTAGGCCCACTGCCAGGAGTAGTCAAACAGGGCGGAGAAGCCCTTCTCTTCGCAGCGCTTCTCGTAGACCTTCCGCCATTCGGGGTCGTCGGTGTCCTCGGGCTCGTAGTTGGCGGTGTCCATGTAGTTGACGCCGCACTGCAGGCAGGCCTCCATGATGCTCAGATCCTGGTAGGGGAGGGCGATGTTCATCACCAGGTCGGGCTTGTATTCCCGGATGAGGGCGCAGAGCTCCTCCACGCTGTCGGCGTTGACCCGGGCGGTGGTGATGACGGTGCTGGTCTTGTCCTTCAGCTCCGCCGCCAGGGCGTCGCACTTGGACTTGGTCCGGCTGGCGATGCAAAGCTCGGTGAAAACCTCCGGCAGCATGCAGCACTTCCGAATGGCCACGTTGGCAACGCCGCCGCAGCCGATGACGAGTACACGGCTCATGTTGATTTCCTCCTTATTTCAATGAAATTATGAAACTATGAAAATATGAAACTATTGAGGTGTTTTTCAATTCTGCGAATTGAAAAAGAAACATTTATTTTTTACTGTTCATATTCGCCTTTGCGGTATTGATAGATTTGATCAGTAAGACACGAAGCTCATTGCAGGGAACAGTAAACCGGGAGAAATCATCGTCGGAAATGCAGCCTGCGCCTCTCAGCAGCTCCAGCCAATAGTAGGTTTCATGGGTCTCCTTCAAGGCTATCTGCAATTTTGAAATGAAATCCGCCTTGCTTTGCGCGAAATGAGCTTCCCGAATGTTTGCGCCGATAGAAGTTCCGCTTTTCCCGATCTGATAGGAAGCAACCCGTTCATTCTGCTTCTCCAGGCGGTGTGACAGGCGCAGCATTTCAATGCCAAAGGCGAGGGATAATTCGGCTAAACGATCCGAACCCATAGAAACCTC
Source organism: Oscillospiraceae bacterium (assembly GCA_017541995.1). Taxonomy (GTDB): domain Bacteria; phylum Bacillota; class Clostridia; order Oscillospirales; family Oscillospiraceae; genus JAFRPC01. The sequence continues at coordinate 7,238 of JAFXYD010000081.1, read as the reverse complement.
CTGATCAAGGGAGCAGAACTATGAAATATGAAATACCATGGTTCAAATGGCAATTTGAACCATACCACAATAGTTTCATAATTTCATATTTTCATAGTTTCATTTTGATTAGCTTGCGAGCAGCGCGAGCAAAAGCTCCCGCAGCACCTTGCAGGCTGTGGCCGTCGATACGCCGCTGGGGTCCAGCATGGGGGCCAGCTCGGTGAGGTCGGCGGCGATGACGTTGGTTTTCGCCACGGTGAGAATGGCCTTGAGCAGCTGGGGGAAGCTGACGCCCCCCGCCTCGGGGGTGCCGGTGCCGGGGAAGCAGGCCGGGTCCAGGCAGTCCAGGTCGATGGTGAAGTATACCGGAGTCCCGGAGCGGGCCAGGGCCTCGCAGAGCTCCTCCAGACCGGAAAAGTCGAAGGGGTGCAGCTCCGTGTGGGCCTTGGCGAAGCGAAACTCCTCCCGGTCCCCGCTGCGGATGCAGAACTGGTGAATATGGCCGTCCCCCACCAGCTCGTGGCAGCGGCGGAGCACGCAGGCGTGGCTGAGCTTCGCCCCCAGGTAGTCGTCCCGGAGGTCCGCGTGGGCGTCAAAGTGGATGATGTGGAGATTGGGATACTTGGCCGCCGCGGCCCGGACGGACCCCAGGGTCACCAGATGCTCGCCCCCCAGCAGCAGGGGCAGCTTCCCGGCCCGGAAGATCTCCTCGGCCCGGGCCTGGATGTCCGCCAGGGCGGACTCGGCGGAGCCGAAGCAGAGCTCCAGATCGCCGCTGTCGAAAACGGGATAGTCCGTCAGATCCTCCTGCTGGTAGGGGCTCCAGGTCTCGAGGCCGAAGCTCTCGTGCCGCATGGCAGCGGAGCCGAAGCGGGCCCCGGGGCGGAAGGAGGTGGTGGAGTCGAAGGGGGCGCCGAAGAGGACGATCTCCGCCTCGTCAAAGTGGGCGTCGCAGCCGATGAAGCTCTCTACGTTCTGTCTCATCCCTCTACCTCCTTCAGAAGCCGCTCCAAAAACGCGGGCAGGCAGAAGGCCCCCACGTGGAGCCGGGTGGTGTAATACTTGGTCTGCAGATTCAGCTTGTTCCAGCCCGGGGCGTCCAGATCGTCTACAGGATGGTACTTCTTGGAGGCGAAGCCGAAGGTCCAGTAGCCCGCCGCGTAGGTGGGGATGTGGGCCTGGTAGACCCGGGAGATGGGGAAGGTGTGGACGATCCGCTGGTGGGAGCGCTGCATGGCCTCGGCGTCGTGCTGGTAGAAGGGGGAGCCCTGCTGGTTTACCATAATCCCGTCCTCCCGCAGGGCGTTGTAGCAGATGCCGTAGAACTCCCGGGTGAAGTAGCCCTCGGAGGGGCCGAAGGGGTCCGTGGAGTCCACGATGATCAGGTCGTACTGCTCCGAGCAGCGGCGGATGAAGCGCAGGGCGTTGTCGTAGTAGATGTGGACCCGGCGGTCGTCCAGACGGGAGGCGTTCTCCGGCAGATAGGCCCGGCAGGCCTTGATGACCTCGGGGTCCATCTCCACCAGGTCGATGCGCTCGATCCGCTCATAGCGGGCCAGCTCCTTCACCACGCCGCCGTCCCCGGCGCCGATGACCAGCACGTCCTTGATGCCGGGGTGCACCGCCATGGGGACGTGGGTGATCATCTCGTCGTAGATGAACTCGTCCCGCTCCGTGAGCTGTACATTCCCGTCCAGCGCCAGCACCCGCCCGAACTCCGGGGTCTCGAAGATGTCAATGCGCTGATAGTCGCTCTGTTGGGAATACAAATGCTTGTTGATCCGGATGGAATGCTTCACATCCGGCGCATGAAATTCGCTGAACCATAGTTCCATTGGAACACCTCCTTACGCCAGCACGTTCAATCTCAGAATATCCGGATCCTCCGGGCCGGTCATGGAGCAGCCCTTGGCCTTGGCGAACTGGATATAGTCCAGGATGTCCCGGGTGATGCGCTCGCCGGGGGCCAGGATGGGGATGCCGGGCGGGTAGCACATGACGAACTCGCTGCACACGCAGCCCTCGCTCTCGTCCAGGGGCACGGATTTCTTGGGGGCGTAGAAGGCCTCCTGGGGCGTCGCCACCACCTCGGGGTCCAGATACTCGGTGTCCAGCAAACCCGAGCCGTCCCGCTGGTAGCGGCGGCGGATCTCCGCCAGGGCGGAGACCAGGCGCTCCAGTTCCTGGGGCCGGTCCCCGATGGAGAGATAGGCCAGAATGTTGCCGATGTCGCCGAACTCGATCTGGATGTCGTACTCGTCCCGGAGGATGTCGTAGACCTCGATGCCCGCCAGGCCGATGTCCCGGGTGTGGATGGAGAGCTTGGTGGGGTCAAAGTCGAAGATGGCGTCCCCGTTCACCAGCTCCTTGCCGAAGGCGTAGTAGCCGCCGATGGCGTTGACCTCCTCCCGGGCGTAGTCCGCCATGGTGGAGACCTTGGCGAAGATCTCCCGGCCGTGGAGGGCCAGCATCCGCCGGGAAATGTCCAGGGAGGACATGAGCAGATAGGAGCCGGAGGTGGTCTGGGTCAGGTTGATGATCTGCCGCACGTGGCCCGGGTTCATCCGGGGGCCGGTGAGCAGGAAGGAGGACTGGGTGAGGCTGCCGCCGGACTTGTGCATGGACACGGCGGCCATATCCGCCCCCGCCTCCATGGCGGTGGTGGGCATGCCGGCGCCGAAGTAGAAATGGGTGCCGTGGGCCTCGTCCACCAGGCAGTACATCCCGGCGTCGTGGGCCATCTGGGTGATGGCCTTGAGATCGGAGCAGATGCCGTAGTAGGTGGGGTTGTTCACCAGCACCGCCACGGCGTCCGGGTTCTCCCGGATGGCCTTGAAGACCTGATCCCGCCGCATCCCCAGGGAGATGCCCAGCCGGTCGTCCACCTCGGGATTCACGTAGACCGGCACCGCGCCGCAGAGCACCAGGGCGTTGATGACGGAGCGGTGGACGTTCCGGGGCAGGATGATCTTGTCGCCCCGCTTGCAGGTGGCCAGCACCATGGTCTGCACCGAGGAGGTGGTGCCGCCCACCATCAGAAAGGCGTGGGCCGCCCCGAAGGCGTCCGCCGCCAGCTCCTCCGCCTCCTTGATGACGGAGACCGGGTGGCAGAGATTGTCCAGGGGCTTCATGGAGTTCACGTCGATCTGGACGCATTTCTCCCCCAGGAAGGCGGTCATTTCGGGATTGCCCCGGCCGTGCTTGTGGCCGGGCACGTCAAAGGGGACCACCCGCATCTGGCGGAAGGTCTGCAGGGCCTCGTAGATGGGAGCCCGGTTCTGGTCGAGACAGATTTCAGGATTGTTCATGGCGTTCCTCCCGGAAAACAAAAAAATCACAGGCTGGCGGCCTGTGAACAGTCAAAACACGGATAAGCCCCGCCCCGGATGGGGGAAGCGAAACACCGGTGGACCCCAGAGCCTATACAGCAATCAAACTCTTACTGCTCTTATTGACCGTTTCACAAGTCTGCGTTACCACGCATTTCGGTTATGAAGTAACCAACTTATAAAAAAGAATAGATCAGTCGATAGACTCTGTCCGTGACATTTTCCAACAATACTATACAAAAAAACCCGCGGGAAGTCAAGGAAATTAAAAATTATATTCGGAAAAACGCAAATTAACCATTGTTTTCCGCTCCGAAATCGGTTATGATATAAGAACAGAAACAGACGGAAGCGAGGTGTTTCAATGGTCAACGTTGATATTTCCAATATCTGGGGGGAATATACCCTCAACGATCTGCTCTCTCTGGAGAAGGACGTCTTCGCTGCCCACAGGCAGCTGATCGAGCGCAAGGGCCCCGGCTGCGATTATCTGGGCTGGCTGGATCTGCCCAGCTTCGAGGCCACCGACGAAATGCGCCGCATCGTGGCCGCCGCCAAGCGGATCCGGGAGCACTCCGAGATCTTCGTGGTGGTGGGCATCGGCGGCTCCTATCTGGGCTCCCGGGCCGCCATTGAGCTGGTGCAGGGCCAGAACCACAACCTCCGGGGCAAGGACCCGCAGATCCTCTTCGCGGGCAACAACCTGTCCACCCGGGCCTGGCAGGAGCTCAGCGCCCTGCTGGAGGGCAAGGATTTCTCCATCAATATCATCTCCAAGTCCGGCACCACCACCGAGCCCGCCATTGCCACCCGGGCCCTGAAGTGGATGCTGGAGCGGAAATACGGGGCCGACGAGGCCAGAAAACGCATCTTTGTCACCACCGACCCCGCCAGGGGCGCCCTGCGGCAGATGGCCGCGGAGGAGGGCTATGAGAGCTTCGTGATTCCCCCCGACGTGGGCGGGCGCTACTCCGTCCTCACCGCCGTGGGCCTGCTGCCGCTGGCCGTGGCGGGCATGGACATCACCGAGCTGATGTTCGGCGCCGCCTCCGCCCGGCGGGATCTGTCGGACTTCTCCTTTGAGAACCCCGTCTGGCTCTACGCCGCGGCCCGGAACCTGCTCTACCGCAAGGGCAAGGCCATCGAGCTGCTCTGCAACTGGGAGCCCGCGGCCCGCAGCTTCGGCAGCTGGTGGCAGCAGCTCTTCGGAGAGTCCGAGGGCAAGGACGGCAAGGGCCTCTTCCCCGCCACCGCGGAGTTCAGCGCCGACCTCCACTCCCTGGGCCAGCTGATCCAGCAGGGCCAGCGCAATCTCTTCGAGACCGTGATCCGCTTTGCGCCCCCCCGCAAGCGCACCATGATCGAGATGGACTGGAAGAATCTGGACGGGCTGAACTATCTGGAGGGCAAGAGTCTGGACTTTGTGGAGGAGCAGGCCTTCCAGGGCACCCTGGCGGCCCACGTGGACGGCGGCGTGCCCGTGATCCTGGTGCAGGCCGACGAGGTCTGCGACCGCACCCTGGGGGAGCTGTTCTGGTTCTTCGAGCTCAGCTGCGGCATCTCCGCCTATATGCTGGGGGTCAACCCCTTCAACCAGCCCGGCGTGGAGCTCTACAAGCGGAACATGTTCCAGCTTCTGGGCAAGCCGGGGTACGAAAATCTGTAAACAACGCGGCGTCTCCCGGCCCGCCGGGCAGGCAAAGCACCCAATATTACAAAGGAGACGATTTCCTATGGTTAAACTGATCGCCGGCCTCAGCGGCACCGGCAAAACCCAACGCATGGTCAATGAGATCAACGAGGCAGTGGAGCGGGAGGGCGGCAGCCTGGTCTGCATCGAGCAGAAGACCTCCCTGCGCTTTGACCTCAACTACAAGGTCCGTCTGATCGAATACCAGGCCTATCAGCTGGAGGGCGTGGAGTCTCTGAAGGCCTTCATCTCCGGCCTGCACGCCGGGAACTTCGACATCACCCACGTCTACCTCAAGAGCGTCCATCGCCTGCTGGGCACCGATGAGCCCGCCGTCCTGGCGGCCTTCTGCGACTGGTGCCAGGCCTTCGGCGGAGAGAACGGCATCCACTTCACCATGACGGCCCGCCTGGATCCCGCCGCCGCCCCGGAAGCGCTGCGTACTTATCTGGCGTGACAGCGTGACAGCGGCACAGGAACGGCCGCCCGTATTCCGAAAGGAGAAATACGGATATGAAGGAAAAAGGGAAAAAAAGAGCGCTCTGTGCAGGGCTTGCGGTACTGGCTTTGCTTGTGGCTCTCGCAATTTATCTGTACTGGACCCTGCCTGTTTACCCTTCCCCCGAGCAGCCGGTCAAGTCCTTTTCCGAGCTGAGCGAGCGGATGGGGGATCACGATGAAACCAAGGACATGATTGTTTTGGAGCTGTCGGATTTCGGAGCGGATTCCCAGGCGTTCTACGTGTATATGGACGGCCGGACCCGCGGCGCGAAACCTTATCGTTACTATGTCCGCGCTGAAAAGGCCGGGGCGGAAGACCTGTATACCCTTTGGGTCGCGGGGGAAATCTGGAAGTCAGAGGAAATCCCGCAGGAAAAGGTCTATCGGGACGTACCCGGCAAGCAGGTGAGCGGAGACACGAAGCTTCCGGGGCAGGAAAACGCGTCTTGGCGATATATCGAATTGACGCTGGTTCAGGGCGGCTTCGGCTACACCGTCGGCGGAGCCTTTGATCTCACGGGACTGACAGAATCGGAGATCAGTGAGCGGGAAGCTTCCCTGCTGACAACCCTCCATGAAATGGCGGATCTGCTTCTCGACGCCCCCAAGGGGAACGCAGCCTGAGAAACACAGCGCCGTCTTCCGTATCCCGCAAAAATCGCCGTCCCGGGCAACCGGGACGGCGTTTTGCTTCACTTTCCCGCCAGAAAGGCCTCGGGGTCCTGGGGGACGTTGTTGCGGTAGACGGCGAAGTGCAGATGCGCCTCGCTGCCGGCCTCGCCCAGGGCGGTCTTGCCCACGGAGCCGATGACCTGGCCCGCGCTGACCCGATCCCCGGCGGCCACCTTGAGCTCCGGGTCCAGGTTGGCGTAGTGGCTGACCCAGCCGGAGCCGTGATCCAGGGTGACGGTGGTTCCCAGCAGATCGTCCTCAAAGACCGCCAGCACCGTGCCGGCCTCCGCGGCCTTCACCGGGCTGCCCGCCGGGGCCGCAAGATCCGTCCCCGCGTGGGTGCGCCAGTCCCGGGTGGTGGGATTGTAGATCAGCTTGTCCATGCTGTAGCCCTGCAGGGGGCTGCCCTCCACGGGCCGGACCCTGGGGGCGGGGGACTTGGACGGGGCCTCGGTCTCCGGGGCGGGCTCCGTGTGGGGCTCCGTGGCCGGGACGCCGTTGTTCACGGGGTGGATGGGCTTAACCTTGGCCCCGGGCAGGGGCGTGTCCTGCCGCCCGGGGCTCTGGGCCTGGGGCAGGGTGGGCAGCACCGCGGCCTGGACCGCGTCCGGCACGATCAGCTCGTCGTCCGTGGAGCGCAGGCTCCGCACAAAGAGCCAGCCCGATACGGCCACCGCCGCCAGACACAGGGAAAAGGCCAGCAGATAGCCCTTCTCCCGGAGCATGTCCTTGAAAGTTTGTTTCCAGTTCATTGCTTATGCACCTCCGAAAGCAGTATGCCCGCCGGAGGGAATATTATACAGTCCGCAGGAAAAAGATGGAGCCATTGGCAGGCCAATGGCTCCATTAAGTCTTTATTCCAGCTCGAAGGCGCAACAGCCTTCTCCTTGAGGAGAAGGTGGACTCCGGCGTCTCACGGAAGCCGGAGGACGGATGAGGTGGTGTATCGAAGCTCGCATCTTTGGAATGATAGAGCTGCTTGCTGGAAGACCACCTCATCCGCCCCAGTGTGCGCACTGGGGCACCTTCCCCTCAAGGGGAAGGCTTTGTGGGGAAGGCTTTGC
>JAFXYD010000080.1 GCA_017541995.1 Oscillospiraceae bacterium | reverse complement strand
GCGGGCGATTGTTTGCTCCGCAAACCGGGCGGCCGATGACCGCCCCTACGGACGGGTGGTTAACGGCAGGCCTCTGCCTCGGGCGGGCGGCCAATGACCGCCCCTACGCCCGGCTTGCTGAGTAAAACCGATAACCAGAATTGCCATTTGAAAACATGAAAAATGGGGACGAGCGATGCTCGCCCCTACGGCGCGCTGAACCCTGACCCTTTGAAACAACGAAACTCTTATTGGAAGGAGAATGCATGATGAAACGTACCCTTGCGATTCTGCTGTGCCTGCTGATGCTCTGCGGGCTCTTCGCGGGCTGTGAGCAGCCTGCCTCCCCCGGGGAGAGCGGGACGAAGACCGACACCGGAGCTGCCCCGGCGAGCACAGAGGCGGCCCCGGCTTCCACCGACGCGCCTCCTGCTACCGAGGAATACAGCCTGGAGCGGGAGCCCGGCACCAATCAGATCACCTTCTACTGGAAGGGTGAGAACGTGGACTATTCCAAGTGCGACATGTGGATCTGGTATCCCAACGCCGACGGCCGGGGCTACCCCTTCCATCCCTGCGAATACGGCGGCAAGGTGGTGCTGAACGTCCCCACGGAGATCAGCGAGGTGGGCTTCATCGTCCGCCGGGACTGCTCCGACCCCGGCGGCACCAGCTGGGGCGACGCGGTGAAGGACTATGAAAACGACCGCTTCGCCGCAATCACCGGCGAGAGCACCGAGATCTACCTGCTCTCCGGCGAGGAGGGCCAGTATTTCAGCACGGACGGAGGAAAAACCTTGAGTCAGGCAAAAGAATTCACGCTGGCGGCCATTGTGGATCTGAACCAGATCCAGTACAGCATCAAGCCCGCCACCCGCTTCAGCTCCCTGGATCAGATCAAGGTCCTGGAGGGAGACCGGGAGATCCCCATTGAGAGCCTGTCCAGCCTCAACAACGAGGTCATCACCGGCGTCATCACCCTGGCCGAGGAGCTGGACGTTTCCAAGAGCTATACCGTGCAGCTGGAGGGCTTCGAGGCCCAGACCGCCGTGCCCACCAAGGTCTTCGACAGCCCCGCCTTTGTGGAGCGCTATACCTATGACGGCGACGACCTGGGGGCTGTGATCGACGGCGATATCACCCGCTTCAAGCTCTGGGCGCCCACCGCCTCCGAGGTGGTGCTGAACCTCTACGCGGAGGGGGAGGGCGGCCAGCCCTATGAAAAGCTCCAGATGTCCAGGGGCGAGCAGGGCATCTGGTCCGGAGCCGCGGGCTGCGGCCACGGTACCTACTACACCTACACCGTCACCACCGCCCTGGGGGCCCAGGAGACCGTGGACCCTTACGCCCGGGCCGTGGGCGTCAACGGCAACCGGGGCATGGTTATCGACCTGGACTCCACGGATCCCGCCGACTTCGACCGGGACGAGTACTATGAGAAGCTCAACGCTTACAACGAGGCCGTGATCTGGGAGGTCCACGTGCGGGACTTCTCCAACCGCATCGCCGCCTCCAAATACCCCGGCAAGTACCTGGCCTTCACCGAGACGGGCCTCACCAACGCGGCGGGCAAGCCCGTGGGGGTGGACTATCTGAAGGAGCTGGGGGTCACCCACATCCACTTCCAGCCCATCTACGACTACGCCACCGTGGACGAGTCCAGGCTGGATCAGCCGCAGTTCAACTGGGGCTACGATCCCAAGAACTACAACGCCCCCGAGGGCTCCTACTCCACCGACCCCTACCACGGGGAGGTGCGGGTCAACGAGCTCAAGCAGATGGTGCAGGCCATCCACCAGAACGGCATGGGAGTGGTGATGGACGTGGTCTACAACCATACCTACGACATCGACTCCTGCCTGAACAAGACCGTGCCCTATTACTACTACCGCTACACCCCCACCGGCGCGGCCTCCAACGGCTCCGGCTGCGGCAACGAGACCGCCTCCGAGCGGGTGATGTTCCGCAAATACATGGTGGATTCCGTCTCCTACTGGGCGAAGGAATACCACATCGACGGCTTCCGCTTCGATCTGATGGCCCTCCACGACGTGGAGACCATGCAGGCCATCGAGGCCGCGGTCCACGAGATCAACCCCAAGGCCATTCTCTACGGTGAGGGCTGGACCGGCGGCTCCACCCCCCTCAATCCCAATCTCCAGGCCACCCAGGCCAACATCTCCCAGGTTCAGCCCAGCGGCGAGGGCATCGGCGCCGTGGCGGTCTTCAACGACGCCATCCGGGACGGCCTCAAGGGCAGCGTCTTCGACGCCAAGGACCGGGGCTATATCAACGGCAAGGCCAACGCCGGCACCGCCGCCAAGGTGATCTTCGGCCTTCAGGGCGGCCTCAAGTCCAACGGCGCCAGCTGGAGCGTGGAGGACAACATGGTCATCAACTACATGGCCTGCCACGACAACAACACCATCTGGGACAAGCTGCTGGAATCCAACCCCGAGGCCTCCGACGAGGCCCGCTTCGCCATGAACCGTCTGGGCGAGGAGATCCTCTTCCTGGGCAAGGGCACCCCCTTCATGCTGGCGGGGGAGGAGTGCCTGCGCACCAAGCAGGGCGATCACAACTCCTACAATTCCTCCGACGAGATCAACAACCTGGACTGGGACGCCATGACCGAGGGCAGCCTGGCCCTGCGGATGCACGATCTGATGCAGGCCCTGATTGCCCTGCGGAGGGACAACGCGTTTATAACCCGGGGCGAGCCCGCCTGCGAGCTGCTGGAAAACAACGCCATCCGGGTGATTTGGACGCTGAACGGCAAGACCGCAGCCGCCGCCATCTTCAATCCCAACGACGAAGCCATCCCCGCCGCCCTGCCCGAGGGCGCCTGGAAGGTCCTCTTCCCCGGCGAGAGATCCCCCGAACTCAAGGTGGGCGCCAAGGACGTGCTGATTGTTGTCCCGTAAGTCTGTAGGGGCGGCCATTGGCCGCCCGCAAAAAGGAGAAACTATGAGTATTGTCAAAGACATGTCCCTGGCCGAGTACGGCCGTATGAAATCGCCTGGGTGAAGGACTTTATGCCCGCCCTGGGGGCCATCCGGGAGCGGATGGAGCGGGAAAAGCCCTTCCAGGGCATGAAGATCACCCTCTCCATTCACATGGAGGCCAAAACCGCCTATCTGGCCACCTGCCTCCAGGCCGCTGGCGCAGAGGTCCACGCCACGGGCTGCAACCCCCTGTCCACCCAGGACGACGTGGCGGCGGGCCTGGCCTCCCTGGGGGTGGAGACCTACGCCGTCCACGGGGTCAACGCCCAGGAGTATAAGCAGCTCCTGGTGGCGGCCCTGTCCTGCCACCCGGATCTGATCATCGACGATGGCGGCGACCTGGTGGAGCTGCTCACCGGAGAGTACAGCCACCTGGCGGACCGCCTCATCGGCGGCGGCGAGGAGACCACCACCGGCATCCACCGCCTCAAGGCCCGGGCCGCGGCGGGGAAGCTGCCCTTCCCCATGATGAACGTCAACGACGCCAAGTGCAAGCACTACTACGACAACAAGTACGGCACCGGCCAGTCCGTCTGGGACGCCATTATGCACACCACCAATCTGCTGGTGGCGGGCAAGACCGTGGTGGTGGCGGGCTACGGCTGGTGCGGCCGGGGCGTTGCCATGCGGGCCAAGGGCATGGGGGCCAACGTCATCGTCACGGAGATCGACCCCATCAAGGCCCTGGAGGCCTCCATGGAGGGGATGCGGGTCATGCCCATGGACCAGGCCGCCCCCCTGGGGGACATCTTCGTCACCACCACCGGCTGCCGGGACGTCATCGTGGGCCGCCACTTCGCCGTGATGAAGCACAACGCCTTCCTCTCCAACGCCGGCCACTTCAACGTGGAGGTCAACGGGGAGGAGCTGGCGCGCATGGCCGTCCGCTCCTTCCCCCGGCGCAATGAGATCGTGGGCTACGAGCTGCCCGACGGGCGGGTGCTGAACCTGCTGGCGGAGGGCCGCCTGGTGAACCTGGCCTCCGGCAACGGCCACCCGGCGGAGATCATGGATATGAGCTTCTCCATCCAGGCCCTGGCCCTGGAGTACATGAAGGACCACGGCAGAAGCCTGCCCAATGACGTCTACGACGTCCCCGCCTCCATCGACGACGCGGTCTCGGCCTATAAGCTCCGGGGCATCGGCATGGAGATCGACCGGCTGACCCCCGAGCAGGAGGCCTACCTGGCAGGCTGGGAGGTATAGCGCCTGTAGCGCCGGCAATCTGCCGGCCACCCCGTCTGGACAAGGGATCAGGGATCAAGGATCAAGGATCAGGGGACGGGGGAGGTTCAGAGTTCAGAGTTCATAGATATCGTAGGGGGCGGCGTCCTCGACGCCCCGCGGCTCCCCGCCTGCACCCGCCGTAGGGACGGCACTCTGCCGTCCGCCCCGTCTGGACAAGGGATCAGGGATCAAGGATCAAGGATCAGGGTGGGGGAAGGGGTCAGGGCTGTAGGGGCGGCCATTGGCCGCCCGCACCCCGCGCAAAGGCATCGTAAACGCATACGCCCGTAGGGGCGGCCATTGGCCGCCCGCCCCTTTTGGCTGGGGAGACAGGCGTGGCTGCAGCGCAGGCAATTTGCCGGCCACGGCTGCCTTCTGGGACGAATTGAAAATTAAAATATCAATTTGTACAAGGGACGGGGGACGCGGATTCTTCGCTTCGCTCAGAATGACAGGATCTGGAGGTGACAGACGATGGAATACAGGGTACAGATCATTACGGTATCAGACCGCTGCTTTGCGGGAGAAAGGGAAGACCTTTCGGGGCCCGCGCTGGCGGCCTGTCTGGAACAAGAGGGCTATCGGCTTTTGCCTCCCGCCCTGGTGCCCGACGAGCAGCCTCAGATCGAGGCGGCCCTGCTGGCTGCCTGCGCCGCGGACGCGGCCCTGGTGCTCACCACCGGGGGCACCGGTTTCGCCCCCCGGGACGTGACCCCGGAGGCCACCCTGGCGGTCTGCGAGAAGCTGGTCCCGGGGATCCCGGAGGCCATGCGGGCCGCCTCCCTGCAAATCACCCCCCGGGCCGTGCTCTCCCGGGCCGCCGCGGGCATCCGGGGCCAGACGCTGATCGTCAACCTCCCCGGCAGCCCTAAGGCTGCCTTAGAGAACCTGGCCCCTGTCCTCCCGGCCATTGCCCACGGGCTGAAGATGCTGCGCTCCGAGGGCCCCCAGGATTGCGCCGCAGCCACGGAGGGAACGTAGGAAATATGCAAAGCCTTCCCCTTGAGGGGAAGGTGCCCCAGTGCGCACACTGGGGCGGATGAGGTGGCGTATCGTCAAGAGGTCCCTTTCATCCAATGGCGCAGGCCCGGGACGACAGCTCATCCGGCCCTGCGGGCCACCTTCCCCTCAAGGGGAAGGCCTTGTCGCATCCTCGGCAGTGATTCCCGCGCATCGTGTCCCTGCTGCCTGGCGCCTCATTCCGACAAACCCGATTTTCGGAACGGACGGAAAGGCCGCAGGCCTTGCGTTTTCGGAAGCTCTGTGATAGAATAAACACAAATTCAATAGATGGAGGTTACACAAGCATGACCATTCTTGTGACCGGCGGCGCCGGTTATATTGGCTCCCACACCTGCGTGGAGCTGCTGCAAAAGGGCTATGACGTGATCATTGCCGACAATTTCTACAACGCCAGTCGGGACGTGCCGGAGCGCATCCGGCGGATCACCGGCAGGCTGCCCAAGGTCTATCCCATCGACGTCACCGACGGCCCCGCCCTGGAGCAGGTCTTTGCCGAGAATGAGATCGACGCCGTGATCCATTTTGCCGGGCTCAAGGCGGTGGGGGAGAGCGTCCGCATCCCCCTGCGCTACTACCGCAACAATCTGGACAGCACCCTGACCCTGCTGGAGACCATGGAGCGCCACGGCTGCGCCAAGCTGGTCTTCTCCTCCTCCGCCACGGTCTACGGGCCCAAGAACGAGAGCCCCTACACCGAGGACATGGACACCTCCGCCACCAACCCCTACGGCTGGACCAAGGTGATGATCGAGCAGATCCTCCGGGACTACTGCGTGGCCAAGCCCGGCGTCACCGCCGTGCTGCTGCGCTACTTCAACCCCAT
>JAFXYD010000079.1 GCA_017541995.1 Oscillospiraceae bacterium | reverse complement strand
GGCCGATGACCGCCCCTACGGACGGGTGGTTAACGGCAGGCCTCTGCCTCGGGCGGGCGGCCGATGACCGCCCCTACGGACGGGTGGTTAACGGCAGGCCTCTGCCTCGGGCGGGCGGCCAATGACCGCCCCTACGCCCGGTTTGCTGAGTAAAACCGATAACCAGAACCGGAATTTGTGGAGGGGAAAAAGATGATTGTCTATTCAATAATCATGTTTGTAATAGCAGCTTTGTTCCTGATCCTTGGCATTGCAATATATAAGGGAAATACGAAACTGATACATGATTACCACCAAACACACGTTAAGGAATCCGAGCGGCAGGAATATGGCCGTGCTTTTGCAAAGGGAATGTTTGCAATATGTGCAACACTGATCGTCAGCGGAGTAATTGCGTTATTTGGTGAAGAAGGTGCAATTGTAACAGCCAGCTTGATCGTTTTGTTTGTGGGATTCATCGCCTCTTTTGTTATTCTGGCAAAAGTTCAAAAGAAGTATAACGGCGGATTCTTTTGACAGAAAATTCAAGTTTGTAAGGACTCAACCCGGCACCCGCACGGCCATCAGCGGCTGCGGGGAGCGGCATAGGAGAAAAGGTATGGATATAAAAAAGTACGAAAACTTCCATCTGGAAGAAATAATAAATCTGTATCAGAGTGTCGGATGGACGAATTATCTTGAAAGAATCAACATTCGTAAACCCCTCATTTTGATGATTTGGGGACGTAAAAGGCGTTTCGCACCAACTAAACGAAGAAAAACCGCTGTCCGAGTGACGGAAAGCGGTTTTCCTGGTGTATCATTTTTCCTTCTTGCGTTTTTTCCCTACAAACAAGAACGAGCCGCTTTCCTACAATCGCCATAGGAAGCGGCTCGCATAATGTCACAAACGGCATCGCCCTGGGGGCAGATTAAGGTGGAACGATGTCAGCCGTTGCAGTACCGCACCGAAGTTCAGCATAATGCATATAGCAAAACCCTAGCTTCTCTTACCCCAGATGAAACACTCTGCAATCGACAATGAGCATTACATTAAGTAAATGCTCACTGGAGCGCATTATAGCCGATTATCTGGAAAGTGTCAAGAGGTTACTTGCAGAATGTAGTTTTTCCCTTCCTTCATAATCATCAAAATAAGGCGTTCACATCCTTGAAGAAGCCTATGCAAATTCCCTTTGTGTACTCGGAGCGTATGATTCTGATCGATTGGTGGGAATCATCCGAGCGGTCGGTGACGGGCGGACGATCGTGTTTGTGCAGGATATTATCGTTCTGCCGGAGCACCAAAGAAAGGGAATTGGAACAAAGCTGCTGAAGGCCGTCGTGGAAAAGTATAAGAATGTTTACCAGATGGAACTGCTGACGGATAACACGGAAAAGACAAAGGCTTTCTATCGTTCAGTGGGCTTTGCCGCTTCCGACGATGTGGGCTGTGTTGCATTTATAAGAATGTAGTTGGAGGAACTTATGGACTATAGAAAAATTGATGCTTCTCAAATTGACGAACTATGGAAACTGCAAAAGGCGTACAAGGCTGAAATTGGAGAAGACGAGCCGGGTGAGCGGGAGTGCGCAAGCTTGGCTGCCGCCATTCAAAATGGACAAATCATTTTCTACGGAGCATGGAATGATGACACGCTGATTGGATGCTGCTCCATTACAGCTGGCTTCTCAACCTTCGATTATGCGCAGAGCGGAGTGTTTGAGGATTTCTATATTTGCCCGGAGTATAGGCATAGAGGAATCGCACGGCAATTCGTACGTTATGCTTATCAAGAGAGTGGCGTCAGCTCATTGACTGTTGGCTGTGCAGATTGTGATGTGCCGATGTATCAGGCATTAGGGTTTTCCATTCCGCTTGGGAATTTGCTGGCCTTTGATTCGTAATAGCATGCACCAAGGCTCCCACATTGCCATCACAGGCGGCGGGGAGCGTATCATGACAAAACACCTCTGAACCATTACGGCTCGGAGGTGTTTCTGCATCTGCAGCCTGATTCCTTTTTGCACGAGAAAAGGCTCCCACACTGCTGCCAGCGGCGGCGGAAAGTCGATCAGCAGAGTCTGATTGAGAAGCGTTTACGGGGACATAATTGTTTATATTGTTCCGCTAATCCGGGACACGTTGTTCCGATGGTATTGACATTGTTCCGACAGAATGATATAATAATTTGTCAGATTGGAGCTGAGGGCTTATGTATATGACAGCAAAAGAAGCGGCTGCGAAATGGAGCGTTTCAGACAGAAGGATCAGAGTATTATGCTCCGGGGGCAAGATTGCCGGCGCGTATCAGGAAGGACGCGGCTGGAAGATCCCGATTGACGCGGAAAAGCCCGCCGACGGACGGTTTAAGTCAAAGGAAAGCATCCTCGCGCAGATCGACCGCAAGAAAAGGGAGCTGGACGGCAGAAGAGCTCTGACCGAGGGTGAACTGGAGCGGCTGAACGAAGAATTTGCAGTCGAATACACGTATAACTCCGACGCGATCGAGGGCAACGCGCTGACGCTCCGGGAAACGGACCTTGTTCTTCGCGGGTTTACGATAGAGCAGAAAGCGCTGAAGGATCACATGGAGGCTGTCGGCCATAAGGAGGCCTTCGACTGTGTCAGAGCGCTTGCGAAAGAAAAGGCGCCGTTGACGGAGCGCGTGATCAGGCAGATCCACTATCTGGTGCTGGCCGACAAAAAGGACGACCGGGGCGTCTACAGAAGAGTTCCCGTCCGCATTATGGGAGCGTATCATGAGCCCGTGCAGCCGAATCAGATCGAAGGGAAAATGGAACGGCTGCTTCTCGACTATGCCGCAAGCGAGGAACACATCGTGACCAGGCTTGCCCGGTTTCACATCGAGTTTGAGGGCATCCATCCCTTTATCGACGGCAACGGCAGGACCGGGAGACTGCTTGTCAATCTGGAGCTGATGAAGGCGGGCTATCCGCCCATCGACGTCAAGTTCACGGACAGGGTGGCATATTTCAACGCCTTTGAGGAATATCATGTGAAGCACAGTCTTTCCGCCATGGAGAGCCTGCTTGCAGGATACCTCAACGCAAGGCTGGACAGCTATCTGAAGATATTGCAGGATTGACGGCGGCAGAGCATGATAAAAAGGAAGGCACAGATATGAGGACATGAAGGCGTCCTTTGAAGCCTCGGGGCTTCTCTCGTCGAATATCGGCCTCTTTTCCGGAACGGAAAAGGACGGCAGCGTCTCCTGCGCTCCCGGGCGGGCGCGGGACGCCTGTCAGAGAAAAAGCAGTCGAAAGGAAACAGCGCGCGATGAAACGATGGATTGACGGAATGCGGAGCATGCTCAGAAGGCGCGGCGTTTTGGCCGCGGCGGGCTATCTTGGCATTCTTCTGTTTACGCTGCTGGCGATCCTGACGGCGGGCCGGCGCTATACGGTTTACCTGAATAATCCGTACGGGTCGGACAAGGTCAGCGTCAGCTATTCTGTTGAGGGGATCATTGCCAGCACCGGGATTGAAAGGGAGGGCGCCTACACGCGCTTTTCCTTTCGGGGAATCCGGGAAGGAAAAACAAGGGTAAGCGCCACAATCTACAGCCCGGAAAACGAGAACGATAAAAGCGTTGTACATCTGAACGCCTCGGTTCTTCCCACGGGGGTCATCTATCTGACGGGCTACGATTACGGCGGCTGGCAGATCACCCTGCTGGGGATGGCCCTGCTGATGCTCTATTCCTTCGGGCTGTGCTTCAGGTCCTTCAGACGAAGAAAGAAGAGACAGTTCTTCTCATACAAAACCGTGCTGGATTTCGCGCTTTCGGTCTTCTTCGGCGTCCAAAGCGTGATGTATTCGGGCCTGTTCGGCCTTTGCCTGCTCCTGCCCCAGCGCGTGGAAAACTGGCAGGTCTATAATCTCGCGGGCTTTATTATGACGCTGATCTTTCTGATTTCCATTCCGTTTATGGCGGTATTCGCGCTCTTCCTCTCGGTCAGCAACGTGTCGCTGATCAGGCGGGAGGGATTCAGAAGAAACAATCTGTTTGGCATACTGATCAGCGTCGCCCTCTTTCTGGGCGCACTGCTGTGCGCGATTACGGCCCTGCTCCATCCGGATTCCCTGGTTTTTGAGCTGGAGTATATCAGAGACGCCGTTCTCCGCACGATTGTCTCCTCGGGCTTTGTGTATTTTGAATGTCTGCTGTTTTCGGCTATGTACTGCACCCGCTACGCCGCAAAGCATGAACCGAAATACAATCAGGATTTCATTGTGATTCTGGGATGCCAGGTGGGCCGGGACGGCAGACCGCTGCCGCTGCTGCGGGGCAGAATCGACAGGGCGCTTGCCTTTTATCATCGGCAGCTGGAGCAGGGGGGAAAGCAGGCCCGCTTTATCCCCTCCGGCGGGAAGGGCGGCGACGAGCCCGTCAGCGAAGCGGAGTGCATGAAAAACTATCTGATGGAACAGGGAATCGACGAAAGCCTCATCTACCCGGAAACGCAGTCCGCCACCACGCTGCAGAATATGAAATTCTCAAAGAAAATCGCGGACGGGCAGAAGGAAAACGCGAATATTCTGTTCTCCACCACAAATTATCACATCTTCCGCAGCGGAATGTTCGCCGCGAAAGCGGGAATGAAGGCCGACGGGATCGGCGCGAAGACAAAATGGTATTTCTGGCCGAACGCCCAGATGCGGGAGTTCATCGGCCTGCTGGCGAGCGAGTGGAAAATCAACCTTGTCTTTATCCTGCTGACGGTATTCGTGTCGATCCTGTTTGCGATGATCCCCACGATCATCAGCTGGGTCGCGCGCTGAGGGCCTGGCCACCGCGGCGCATCCGAATGCGTTCCGGGGGAAAAACGAGGCGGAGGGCTTCGGAGCCGGGACGCGCGCCGTGCCGGAGGAAAACAAAAGCCGATTGACAGGCGGAAACATAGAGAGGACGAGTTATGAACAGTACGTATGAGTTTTTTTCCAGGCTGATCGGGACCCTGGCGGTGATCCTGGTGGTGGCGACCTATGCCGGCAGCACGCAGCTTTTGAAAAAATACCTGGGCAAGAAGCGGAACTGGAAGTTTCTGCTGCTGACCGGTCTCTTCGGGGGCCTCTTCGGGGTCTACGGCAATATCTCCGGCGTCTCTCTGAACGGGGCGGTGATCTCCGTGCGGGACATCGGGCCCATGCTGGGGGGCTTCATCGGCGGGCCCGTCAGCGGCCTCATAGCCGGAGCCATCGCGGGGCTCCACCGGCTCAGCATGGGGGGCATCACAGCCCAGGCCTGCGTGGCCGCCACCTGCTCCATCGGTCTGCTCTGCGGTCTGCTGGCCCGCTTCTGCCCCGCGGTGCTGAAAAAGCACTACTGGACCCTGCTGGTGGGGGTGGTGATGGAGGCCCTGCACCTGGGCCTTGTGCTGATCATGGTGAAGCCCTTCTCCGAGGCACTGGACATCGTGCGGCAGATCGCCCTGCCCTTCATCAGCGTGAACGCCATCGGCATCGCCTCCATGATGGGCGTCATCCACTTCATCGAGCGGCAGCAGGCCCTGTCTCTGGAGCGGGAGCGGATGAAATCCGAGCTGGAGGTGGCCAGCGTGATCCAGCGCTCCCTGCTGCCGAAGCTCAGCGACAATTACCCCGGCCGGCCGGAGCTGGCGCTGCGGGCCTCCATGCAGGCGGCAAAGCAGGTGGGCGGCGACTTCTACGACGCCTTCTTCGTGGGGCCGGACAAGGTGGCCTTTCTGATCGGGGACGTCTCCGGCAAGGGGGTCCCGGCGGCCCTGTTTATGGCCTCCGCCAAGACGGTGCTGCAAAACTGCATCCGGGACAACCCGGATCTGGCCCAGGCCTTCGCCGTGGCCAACAACGCCCTGGTGGAGGGCAACGAGGCGGATATGTTTGTGACGGTCTGGGCCGGGGTGCTGGAGCTGGACAGCGGGCTGCTGCGCTTCGTCAGCGCCGGGCACAATCCCCCGGTGCTGATCCACGAGGGGGTTCCGGCCTTTGTGAAGTCCGCCAACAGCTTCGTGCTGGCGGGCATCGAGGATATGCGCTACAAGGCCCGGGAGCTGCGGCTGGAGCCCGGCGATACCCTGTTCCTCTACACCGACGGGGTGACGGAGGCCACGACCCGGAAGAACGAGCTCTACGGCAACCAGCGCCTGCTGGACTGCCTCTCCGGCTGCGGCGGGGCCGAGGTCCAGGGGGTGCTGGACCGGGTGAAGGCCTCCGTGGACAGCTTCGTCCGGGACAACGAGCAGTTTGACGACATCACCATGCTCTGCGTGAAATGGCGCTGAGCCGCATCCCATCGGATCGGCCGCGAGGCGCCGGAGCTATGGGGCGAAGGGAGCGGCAAATCCCGGGGCTTTACATTCAGGTAATCCTGTGGTAGAATGGAATTAGCATTCATCCGCGAAAACGCGGGCCGGAGGGAGGAAACGAGATGGACGGCACGGAAATCACCGTCGTCAAGGTGGACAAGGGCACGGAGCTGGCGGCGAAGCTGCTGGACTTTGTGGAGCACTTCTCCTGGGAGGAGCTGCGGGCCCACACGGCGAAGCGGATCCGGGACTGGGAATTCCGCGGCTGGGAGACCCCCTTCGCGGCCCTGGCCGGGGAGCGGATCGTGGGCATGGCAACCATCTCAGAAACGGACTACTATCCCCTGCCGGAGCTTTTCCCCTGGATCTCCACCGTTTTTGTCAGCGAGGCCTACCGGGGCAGGCGGATCAGTGAAAGACTGATCGACTGCGCCAACCAATACGCCCGGGGCCTGGGCTTCACCCGAAGCTACATTCCCACGTCCCACGTGGGTCTGTACGAAAAATACGGGTATCTCTACCTCCGGGACATCGTAAACTACGGAAACGGCGTGGATCGCCTGTACGGGAAGGAGCTGTACCGGGAAAGCCTGCTCTGGATTCTGGACAAAACGGGAGCGGATGGGAAAAGCCGGGCTCCCTGGAATGAGGCGGACAACCGGACGCGGATCGACTTCGTGCACAGCCTGGGCCTGAAATGTGATTCGGTGGGCTGGTGCCGCCTGGAGCGAAGCCGGGAGGACAGCGAAGCGATCCTGGCTGCCATCGACCGCTTCTGCCGGACGGAGGGCTGGACAGCCCGGGGCTGGTATCAGCGGGAGAGTCCCGACGAGGCGGCGGAATGGTATTGCCTCCGGGGCAGGGAATTCCGGGAAACGGAGGTTCCCTGCGTGGAGGAAACGGGACTGCGGCTGCCGAAGGTCAAGGCCTCCGCCGTCAGCGGGAAAGGCCCCTGGCAATGGGGCCCATATTTCTGCGTCTCCGACCGCTTCCGAAAGGGCTGGGCGGCAGGGGGCTTTTCCGGCCTTCGCTTTTGCTGGCTGCAGGATGTGGGCCGCTGCCGGGGAGAACAGATCTTCGCCATATCACCGGAGCTGCTGATCCCCGATACGGCGGAGACGAGGCTTGCCTGCGCCGCGGAGATCCCGGGGCGTCTGCGGGAAAGCGCCTGCTATGGGCGCTTGCAGCGCCTGGGCGGGTGGCTGCCCCGGCTGGCGGAGCTGTTTACGGAGCTGCATGTGGAGCTGCCCCTGTGCCTCCGCAGGCGGGATCTGCCCGCTTCCGGCCTGGGCTGCAGTTATCTGCCCGAGGAGCAAAGCCGCATTCTGCTGCGCGCTTCCCTCGCCGGGCAGCTCCTGGAGGCCGGGCTGCTGCGCCGGGGGGATCTGGAGCCCCTTGTTCTGGGCGATGCGCTCCCGTCCGGCTATGTGGGCCGGGCCTGCGGGGAGCCGCCCTTCCCCGACGCGGCGGAGCGGGCCGGAAGAATGGAGGCCTATGCCGCCCTGCTGGCAAAGGATCGCCCCGTGCCGCTGATCCGGGAGCGGGACGCCCTGCGGCTGCTGCGGCAGGCCAAACAGCAGCGGCCCGGAGCCTTCGGCAAAGGAATGCCGAAGGCCCGCCGGGAGGCGCTGACGGGGACGGAGCTGGAGCCTCTGCTGCCCTACTACGCCCTTTGCCGGGAGGCCGCGCTGAGCGGTGAGTACGCGCTGCTGCCTGCGGAAGCGGTTCTGGCCGAGACGGAGGCCTTCCGGGCGCAGATGCGGGAGGAGGAGCTGGAGCCGGAGGACTTTCCCGGCTTGGTGATCGCCCGCTGCCCGGACGGAGACCGGGTGCTTCTGGATCCCGCGGGCCGCGTCCGCCGGATCAGCCACGAGGCGCCGGAGGTCTGCGGCGAATGGAGCAGCCTGCCGCGCTTTATCGCGGAGGCCCTGGAAGAGGACGATCTTTCATAACAGAGAAAATCCCGAAAACAGCCCAAATATGGATTGCAATATCCAAATAGCTGTGATATTATGCGAATATAGAGGAAACCAGAGCTGTTTTTTGCATAAAAGATTTGGCGGGGAGGAATCACGATGAAGCTGCGACAGGTGGCGGAGCTGCTGGGGGGCCGGGTGTTTACCGACGAGGCCCTGCTGGAAAACAGCGTGGAAAACGTGTTTTGCACGGATCTCATGGCGGACGTGCTGCGCTTTGCCTCCAGCGACACGGTGCTGATCACCCGGCTGCTGAATCTCTCGGTGGTGCGCTCCTCCGTGATGGCGGAGGTCCACTGCGTGGTCTTCCCGGAGGACGTGGAGCCCCCGGCGGAGCTGCTGCGGCTGGCGGAGACCCACGAGATCGCCGTGATGGCCACGGGGCGGAGCATGTTCGACGCCACGGAGCTTCTGCTGGAGGCCGGGCTGTCCGACGCGGCCTGGGTCTGAACCGAATCAAACACAAGCCCGCTGCCGGGGCGTCGGCAGCGGGCTTGCTTTATACGTCAGTGTTTTCCGCCAGGATCTTGCCCGCGGCCTCCAGCAGGGCCGCTTTTTCGTTGGGCAGGCTGCCCTCCAGCACGGCCTCCAGCAGGGCCTTCAGAGCGGCTCCCAGCTCCGGCCCCCGGGGGAAGCCCAGCTCCAGCAGATCGTTTCCGTTGACGGCCAGATCCTTCAGAGAGAAGGGGGCCTTCTGGGCCAGCAGCTCCCGGGCCCGGGCCTCGAAGCGATCACATGCGGCGGCCCGGCCCCGGTAATCCGGGTGGTGGGCCAGGGCGTCCGCCCGCTTCAGAGCCAGGAGACGGAAGAAGTCCTCCTCCCCCAGCCTGCCCAGGAGCTTCTTGATGGCCCGGTCCGCCGCGGAAATTTTCGTAGGGGGCGGCGTCCTCGACGCCCCGCAGGTATCAGCTTCCGGAGGGTCCGGGGCGTCGAGGACGCCGCCCCCTACGGGCTCCGCCGGCGGGTCAATGGGATAATCGTGGAGCTCCACCAGCTGGACCACCCGGCGGACGGTATCCTTGTCGAAGCGCAGGCGGGTCAGGGCGGCCCGGGCCAGCTCCGCCCCGGGCTTGGCGTGGCCGTAGAAATGGCCCCGGCCCTGCTCGTCCAGGGTGAAGCAGGCGGGCTTGCCCGCGTCGTGGAGCAGGGCGGCCCAGCGCAAGATCCTGTCCGGGGGCACGGCCTCCGCGGCGGCGGCGCTGTGCTCCAGCACGTCATAGCAGTGGTAGGGGCTGCGCTGGTCCAGCCCCGCCATGGGAGCCAGCTCCGGCAGGGGCTGGGCCAGGATGGGCCAGTATTCCGTTACGATCCGGCGCACGGCGGGGCCGCAGAGGAGCTTGCTGAGCTCCTCTGCGATCCGCTCCCGGCTCACCAGCGCCAGGCTCTGCCGCAGGGCCAGGGCCGCGGCGGCGGTGGCGGGGTCGATGGCAAAGTCCAGCTGGGCGGCGAAGCGCAGGGCCCGGAGGATGCGCAGGGCGTCCTCGTTGAAGCGCTGCTTCGGGTCCCCCACGCAGCGGATGATCCCCTTTTCCAGATCGGCCCGGCCCCCGAAGGGGTCCGTCAGGCCCCGGGCGGGGCTCCAGGCCATGGCGTTCACGGTGAAATCCCGGCGGGACAGGTCCTCCTCCAGGGAGGGGGTGAAGGCCACGGCGTCCGGGTGCCGGTGGTCGGCGTAGCCGGATTCCCTTCGGAAGGTGGTGATCTCCAGGGGCAGACCGTCCAGCAGGACGGTGACGGTGCCGTGCTTCAGACCGGTCTCGATGATCCGCTCCCCGGCAAAGACCGCCTCGGTCTGCTCCGGCAGGGCGGAGCTGGTGATATCCCAGTCCCCGGGGACGCGGCCCAGCAGACTGTCCCGGACGCAGCCCCCCACCAGACAGGCGGCGTAGCCCGCGGCCTCCAGGCGCGATAAGGCCTCGCGGGCAGGGGCGGGAACTTGAGAATTGAGAATTGAGCATTGAGAATTGAGAATTGTAAGGAGCTGTTCCCCCGATTTTCGGTTTTCGGTTCCCGATTCCCGGTTTCCGGTTCCCTGCCCTGTTGCCTGTTGCCTGTTGCCTGTTGCCTGTTGCCTGCTGCCTGTTGCCTCGTCGGCCCATGGCGAGCAATGCTCGCTGCTACGAGCGGGGCCGTTGCCTGTTGCCTCATCGGGGCGCATTTCTGCCGCAGTCGGGCCATGCACCGGACTCACAGTGCTTCCCTCGAAATCAGCCCGGCCTTGACCATTTCCTCCAGGGAGCGGAGGATGCCCAGCTTGGCGTGGTACCAGGTGAGGCCCCCCTGGAAGTAAACGGCGTAGGGGGGACGGATGGGGCCGTCGGCGGAGAGCTCGATGGAGGAGCCCTGGACGAAGGCCCCCGCGGCCATGATGACCTCGTCGTCGTAGCCCGGCATGGCCCAGGGGATGGGCTCCACGTAGGAGTCCACCGGGGCCGCCGCCTGGATGCCCTTGCAGAAGGCCCGCATCCCGGCCTCGGAGCCCAGCTCCACTGCCTGGATGATGTCGTGGCGGGCCTCGGCGCTGCCGGGGATCACCCGGAAGCCCAGGCGCTCATAGAGGGCCGCGGCGAAGATCGCCCCCTTCAGGGCCCCAGCCACCACCGTGGGGGCCAGGAAGAGGCCCTGGTAGAAGCTGGGCAGGATGCCCAGGTTGGCGCCCACCTCCTGGCCCAGGCCCGGGGCGGAAAGCCGATAGGCGCAGCGCTCCACGCAGGTCTTTTTCCCCACGATGTAGCCGCCGATGGGGGCCAGGCCGCCGCCGGGGTTCTTGATGAGGCTGCCCACGCACATATCCGCGCCGACCTGGGAGGGCTCCAGCTCCTCCACGAACTCGCCGTAGCAGTTGTCCACCATCACCAGCACCTCGGGCTTGATGGCCTTGCAGAAGGCGATGAGCTCCCCAATCTGTGCCACGGAGAAGCTGGGCCGGGTGGCGTAGCCCTTGGAGCGCTGGATGGTGATGAGCTTGGTTTTCTCGTTGATGGCGGCCCGGATGCCCTCGTAGTCGAAGCTGCCGTCCGCCAGCAGCTCCACCTGCCGGTAGCGGACCCCGTACTCCGCCAGGGAGCAGGGGGAGGGCCGGATGCCGATGACCTCCTGGAGGGTGTCGTAGGGGGCCCCCACGGGGGAGAGCAGCTCGTCCCCGGGCAGGAGATTGGCGGAGAGGGCCACGGTCAGCGCGTGGGTGCCGCAGGTGATCTGGGGCCGCACCAGGGCGGCCTCCGCCCCGAAGATGTGGGCGTAGACCTGCTCCAGCCGCTCCCGGCCCAGGTCGTCGTAGCCGTAGCCGGTGGTGGCGGCAAAGCAGGCCGCGTCCACCCGGGCCTCCCGCATGGCCAGGATCACCTTGCCCTGGTTCAGCTCCGCCATTTCGTCGATCTTCTCAAAGCGGGGCTTCAGCTCCGCCAGGGCCTTCTCCCCGAAGGCGTAGACCTGGGGGGAGATGCCGTTGTGTTGATAGGTTTCTAAGAGTGTCATAGCGTTGTCCTTATATTCTTTACTTTCTGAATCAGGTCCCGGGGGATGTGGCAGTAGCCGGTGGGGTTTTTGATGAGGTAGTCCTGGTGGTATTCCTCCGCGGGGAAGAACTGGGCCAGGGGCTTCAGCTCCACGGCCACGGGCTTGCCGATCCTGGCCTCCAGCTCCTGCAGCTTGGCCCGGAGGGTGGGGACCAGGGCCTCGTCGGTGTAATAAATGCCGGTGCGGTACTGTTCCCCCACGTCGGGGCCCTGCTTGTTGACGGCAGTGGGGTCGATGCAGAGGAAGTAGCAGTCCAGCAGCTCGGCGGTGGGAAGAACCGTCTCGTCGTAGACCAGCTCCACGGTCTCCGCGTGGCCGGTGTGGCGGTATTTGACCTCTTCATAAGTGGGGTTCTCGGTGCGGCCGTTGGCGTAGCCCACCCGGGTGGAAATCACGCCGGGAAGCTGGCGCAGAAAGTGCTGGGCGCCCCAAAAGCAGCCGGCGGCAAGATAAAGTTTCGTCATCGTATTTTCCTCCTTTTTGGGGGTGGAATTAAACAATTAAGAATTAAGAATTGAGAATTAAGAATGATTGGAGTTTTTCAAATTGCGATTCTGGTTATCGGTTTCAGTCAGCTGATCCATCGTAGGGGCGGCCATTGGCCGCCCGCCTCCCGCACCAGACTTCCCCACAGCATCAGGCCCGTAGGGGCGGCCATTGGCCGCCCGCCAAACGCAGGGGCAAACAGATATTGCCAAAGCTCAGTGGCAGGAGCCTTTTCCTTTCATGGACAGCAGGTTCTCAGAATCAGACAGCAGATCCACAATAGCTCGGTTTTTTGCAGGAGATCAAAGCAATCGACGGCAAGTTTCCCCTCGGGCGGGCGCTCAATGAGCGCCCCTACGGCGAAAACGCTTGCCTACTCCTTTGCCGCAAGGCAGGCGATGATCGCGGTATGAACGAAAAGCAGCGGCAGCCGCAGGAGCATCGGGTCGATCACCGTGTCCAATGCCGCGGCGAGGAGCCGCAGGGCCAGGGCGGCCATCAGCAGCAGCCAGAGCCCCCGGAGCCGGGGCAGGCGGACGCTCCGCCACACCGCCGTGACGGCGGCGGCCAGGAAGCAGAGGGGCAGCAGCCGCAGCAGGGCCCAGGTTTGGCTGTCGCTTCCCCGGAGCAGGGCCCAGCCGGAGGCGGCGCAGGCCAGCAGCCGGGCCAGGGCGCCCCCCAGGGCGGTCCAGAAGCTCAGCCCGTCCCGGATCTCCCCGCCGAAGCGCCGTTCCCAGAGCAGATAGAGCAGCAGCCAGGCCCCGGTGGACAAAAGCGCGTCCCCCAGCTCCCCGGCGGGGATCCAGAAGCCAGGGAGGGCGGGAAGCCAAAGCGTCAGCAGCAGGGGCAGCAGAAATGCCAGGTCCGAGGCGGCGCAGAGCCCCACGGTCCAGGCCGCCAGCTCCCCCGCGGGCCGGGTTTTCCGCAGACGCAGCAGACAGACGACACAATATACAATTTCCGCGGCTAAGAGGAGGGCGACAAGATATTCCATGGTGGCCTCCGGGGTTTTAAATTGAAAATGAAGGTGTTTTTCAGATTCTATCTGAAAAAAAGATTTGAAAGCATATCGAAACGCAGCAGGTATTTTGCATTCGTCCAAGGCGGGGAAAGCGGACAGGCAACCCCCGTGAAGGGCAAAGGCGCTTGTCCCTGCAGGCGGGGTGCGGGACGGGAAACCCGTCCCCTACGGCGGGCATACGGCAGAACGCGGACGGCAGAGTGCCGTCCCTACAGCCCTGATTCCTTTCCCCACCCTGATCCTTGATCCTTGATCCCTGATCCCTATTTCTTGTTCTTTTCCAGCCACTTCGCCAGGGCCTCCGCCATGGCGGGGTTGGCCTCGCTCTTGTTCTCCTGCTGGGCCATGTAGCGGCGCACGTCGGACTTGCCGGCCCCGTCCCGCTTGCGGCGGGCCTCGAAGTCCGAGAGCTTCTCCCGGTAGCCGCAGGCGCAGGCGAAGGTCTGCTTGTCCCCCTCCCCCCAGAGCTCCAGCTTCTTGTGGCAGTTGGGGCAGCGGGCGTTGGTGATCTGGGTGGTTCTCCTGCGGAAGCCGCATTCCCGGTCCGGGCAGACCAGCAGCTCGCCCCGCTTGTCCTTCACCAGAAGCAGCAGCTTGCCGCACTCCGGGCAGGGCTTCCGGGTCTGGTTGTCGTGGGAATAGCTGGCCTCGCTGGCCTTCACGTCCTTCACCAGCTTGGTGGCGTACTGCTTCATCTCGGCCACGAAGTCCGAATCCCGCTCCTGGCCCTTGGCGATCCGGGCCAGGCGATCCTCCCAGCGGGCCGTCAGCTCCGCGCTGCGGAGCTCCGCCGGGGCCAGGCCCACCAGCTGGATGCCCTTGGAGGTGGGCACCAGGGTCTTGCCCTGGCGCTCGATATAAAAGGAAGAAAAGAGCTTTTCGATGATGTCCGCCCGGGTGGCGGGGGTGCCCAGGCCGGAGGTCTCCTGGAGGATCTTTTGCAGATTCTTGTCCGAGACCTGGCCTTGGGGATGCTCCATGGCCGTCAGCAGGGTGGCCTCGGTGTAGCGGGCCGGAGGCGCGGTCTTGCCGGTGGTGAGCCGCAGCTTCCGGACCTTCAGCCGCTGGCCCTTTTGCAGCTCCGGCAGGCGCTGCTCCTCCTCCGCCTCGGGATCTTCCTCCTCCAGGGCGGCGAAGTTTCGGTCGTAGGCCGCCTTCCAGCCCTGGTCCAGGACCCGCTTGCCGGAGGCGGTGAAGCTCTGCTCCCCGATCTTCAGCGTCAGGGAGATCTGCTCGTACTCAAAGGGGGGCATCAGCACCGCCAGGAAGCGGCGCACCACCAGGTCGTAGATGTTCTTCTCCGGCCCCGTCAGCTCGTAGAGGGAGGCGGCCTCCTCCGTGGGGATGATGGCGTGGTGGTCCGTCACCTTGGCGTTGTTCACCAGGTACTTGGTCTGGAAGGGCTTCTTCCGCTGGACGGCCCAGGCCAGCTCCTTGTACTCCCCCTGGGCCACGGCCCGGAGCCGGTCCGGCAGGGTGGGCACCACGTCGTCGGAGATGTAGCGGCTGTCGGTGCGGGGGTAGGTCAGGGCCTTGTGGCGCTCGTAGAGGCTCTGCATCAGGTTCAGAGTCTCCTTAGCGGAGTAGGCGTATTTCTTGTTGGCGTCCCGCTGCAGCTCCGTGAGATCGTAGGCCGCCGGGGGCGGGGTCATCTTCCGCATTTTGCTGATCTGGGTGATGACGGCCTCCCTGCCCTCGCACTGCTTCAAAAGGGCCTCGATTTTCTCCTTGTCGAAGGAGCGGCCGCTGCCCTTCTCGTCCTTCCAGGTTGCCTGGAAGCCCTCCAGCTCGGCGCAGAGGCCGTAGAACTCCTTGGGGACGAAGCGGCGAATCTCGTTCTCCCGCTCCACCACCAAGGCCAGGGTGGGGGTCTGAACCCGGCCCGCGGAGAGCTGGGCGTTGTGCTTGCAGGTGAGGGCCCGGGTGACGTTGAGGCCCACCAGCCAGTCCGCCTCGGAGCGGGCCTGGGCGGACTTGAACAGGTTGTCGTAGTCCTTTGCGGGCTTGAGATTGGCGAAGCCCTCCCGGATGGCCTTGTCGGTCTGGGAGGAGATCCACAGCCGGCGGGCGGGCTTGTTCCAGCCCGCCTTCACCATGATCCAGCGGGCCACCAGCTCCCCTTCCCGGCCGGCGTCGGTGGCGATGACCAGATCGGAGACGTCGCCCCGCTTCATGAGGCCCGTCACCACCTTATACTGCCGGGAGGTCTCGGGGATCACCACTAACTTCATCTTCTCCGGCAGCATGGGCAGATCCTCCATGCTCCATTTTTCCAGCTTTTTGTCGTAGACGTCCGGGTCCGCCAGGGTCACCAGATGCCCCAGGGCCCAGGTGACGACGTAGCGATCCCCTTCCATATAGCCGTCGGCGCCCCGCCTGCAGCCCAGCACCCGGGCCAGCTCCTTGCCCACCGAGGGCTTCTCCGCCAGAACCAAGGTTTTTGCCATTGCGTTCATCCTTGCCTTTCGTAATTTGCGTATATTATAATGTGTCAAAGGGGAAAAATCAACAGGAAAGAGAAAGTCGTGAACAATTCGTAAATTCGGAAAATAGTCCTTGACTTTTTTCCCGGGTGGGTGTATATTGGCACTCAGAAGGAAGGAGTGCTAAGCACTTCTGAAAACGGAGTGCCAGGCTTGCGGACGGCAGAGCGCCGTCCCTACAGGCTCTGAACCCTGAGCCCACCCTGATCCCTGATCCCTGATCCCTAAAAAAGGAGGCGTCCCGATGGAATTGACTGATCGGCAAAAGCAGATCCTGCGGGCCATTGTGGATATCTACGTCTCCACGGCGGAGCCCGTGGGCTCCAAGGCCATTGCGGCCCTGCCGGACGTGAAGTGCTCCTCCGCCACCATCCGCAACGAGATGGCGGAGCTCACCCAGATGGGGCTTCTGGAGCAGCCCCACACCTCCGCGGGCCGGGTTCCCTCCCCCGCGGGCTACCGGCTCTACATCGACCAGCTCATGACGGACTACCGCCTGAGCCTGGACGAGACCCGGAGTCTCAACGAGGCCCTGGAGCTGAAGAGCCAGGAATTCGACAAGATGATGTCCCAGCTGGGCAAGATGGTCTCCAAAATGACGGATCTGCCCGCCTACACCGTAGCCACCCGCCGCAGCGGCGCCGTGGCGAAGCACTTCGAGCTTCTGATGACCGGTCCCGGCAGCATCATCTTAGTGCTGATGCTCTCCGGCGACGTGGTGAAGAATAAGCTCATCAAGCTGCCCGTCAGCGTCACGGAGCCGGAGCTGAAGCTCCTGTCCGCGGTGCTGAACGCCAGTCTGACGGATCTCACCGCCCAGGAGATCACCGGCGAGCTGCTGGAAAAGATCTCCCGCTCCGCCGGAGCGGCGGGCCCCCTGGTGCCCCTGGTGATGGATTTCACCCTGGAGTGTCTGCGCCAGCAGCACGGGGACGTCCACCTCACCGGCCAGATGCGGCTGCTGGGTCAGCCGGAATACAAGGACGCCGCGGGCAAGGCCCAGGAGGTCTTCGAGACCCTGGACGAGGAGCTGATCTCCAATCTCCCCGCCGTGCTCCCCAAGGACGGCCCGGTGCAGTTCCTGGTGGGCCCGGAGAACGTGGCCAAGGAGCTGAAGGACACCTCCGTGGTAATGATGCGCTTCGACATCGGCGAGGGCATGCAGGGCACCATCGGCGTGGTGGGACCCACCCGCATGGATTACGCCAAAATCACCGCCAAGCTGGGCTATTTCGCCGAGAACTTAGGCAGGATGTTCCAGAAGGGCGGCGCGGCTGCCCAGCCGCCGGCTTTGCCGGACGGCGCGGAGCAAATTGAAAATTGAGAGTTGAAAATTGAAAATTTCGGAGTTTTTCAAATTGCCATTTGAAAAAACAATTTCAATTATGAACGATAACGCAAAGGAATGAGTACCATGTCCAAGAAGAACAAAGAGAAAAAGGACCAGCCTGTGACGGAAGAAAGCGCCTCTGAGGTCGAAGAGATCCAGGAGGAAGCTCCCGCCGAGGAAACGGTTGAGAAAGAGGCCCCCAAGGAGGAGCCGAAGGAATCCGAGCTGGAGAAGGCGCAAAAGGCCCTGGCCCAGGAGCACGACCAATACCTGCGTCTGGCCGCGGAGTACGACAACTTCCGCAAGCGCAGCCGCAAGGAGAAGGAGGCCCTCTACACCGACGTGAAGGCCGAGACCGCGGGGAAGTTCCTGCCGGTCTACGACGATCTGGAGCGGGCCCTGGCCAACGAGACCTCCGACGAGGCCTACAAGAAGGGCGTGGAGCTCATCATGGCCGAGTTCCGGAAGATCATGACGGGTCTCGGCGTGGAGGAATTCGGCGCGGTGGGAGAGGCCTTTGATCCCAACGCCCACAACGCCGTGATGCACGTGGAGAACGAGGAGCTGGGAGAGAACGTCATCGCCCAGGTCTTCCAGAAGGGCTTCCGCATCGGAGACAAAGTCATTCGGCACGCCGTCGTCCAGGTAGCGAACTGACGCCCGTAGGGGCCGATGCCCACATCGGCCCTCCCGCACCCGGCAGGACAGGGCCGATGTGGGCATCGGCCCCTACGATGAATCTGTTAAACCATACACTGTATATATAGGAGGAATTCATTATGAGTAAGAGTATCGGTATTGACCTTGGCACCACCAATTCCTGCGTTGCGGTTATGGAGGGCGGCGAGTCCGTCGTCATTGCCACCGCGGAAGGCAGCCGTACCACCCCCTCTGTGGTGGCGTTTTCCAAGTCCGGCGAGCGCATGGTCGGCCAGATCGCCAAGCGGCAGGCCGTCACCAACGCCGAGCGCACCATCTCTTCCATCAAGCGTCACAT
>JAFXYD010000078.1 GCA_017541995.1 Oscillospiraceae bacterium | reverse complement strand
GGCGGCGGGGCAGGGAGCGGATCTTGTGACGCTGCCGGAGATCTGGAACGGGCCCTATCAGCAGGAGCTGTTTCCGAGCTTTGCCGAGCCGCGCTTCGGGCCTTCCTGGCAGTTTCTTTCGGAGCTTGCTGCGGAATACGGAATCTGGCTCTCCGGCGGGTCCATTGCGGAGCAGGAGGACGGCAAGGTCTACAACACGGCCTACGTCTTTGACCGCAGCGGCAAGGAGGCGGCCCGGCACCGCAAGATGCACCTGTTCGACATTCAGATCACCGGCGGGCAGCATTTTATGGAATCCGCGACGCTGACTGCGGGAGACCGGGTCACGGTGTTTGACACGGAGTTCTGCAAGATGGGCCTCTGCATCTGCTACGACGCCCGCTTCCCGGAGCTGTTCCGGCTGATGGCGGATCGGGGCGCTAAGCTGGTGCTGGTACCCGCGGCCTTCAACATGACCACCGGACCCGCCCCCTGGGAGCTGCTGTTCCGCCAGCGGGGGGTGGACAACCAGCTCTTCTGCGTCGGAACCTCCCCGGCCCGGGACCTGTCGGCAAGCTATCACGCCTGGGGTCACTCCATCGCGACGGACCCCTGGGGCCGGGTGCTGATCCAGATGGAGGAGGGCGAGGAGATCCGGATCGTGGAGCTGGAGCTGGACCTGACGGATCAGATCCGGGCGGAGCTCCCCCTCCCGGCCCATCGGCGCAGCGATCTCTACCGGGTGACGCCAATCGGCCCTCCGGGCTCTTCTCCCACCGGGCCCCGCTGAGCCGGGCTCCGCCGATGCCTCCCTGCGCTTCCCGTGCGGGGAATGAAGCGCAAGGGCCGGAACGCTCTGTCCGCGAAGGGGAACGCGTAAGCTGTCGCAGATTCTTTCAAACGGAAAAATATTATTTCATGATAAACCGGGATCCGCCCCGGGGCAAGTCTCAGCTCCGCGGCCCCGGCCCGGCCTGGAAGCTGCCCCGCAGCTGCTCCAAAAACCGGGCGGCAATCGGGGTGAAGGACTGGTATTTCTTCCAGACCAGATACAGCTTCGTTTCCAGCCGCGGCTCCAGCGGGCGGAAGACCAGGCCGCTTTCGGCGGAGCTGTCGATCAGCCGGTCAAAGGTCAGCAGATAGCCGAGCCCTTCCTTTGCGAACAGGGAGGCGTTGTAGGACAGGCGGAAGGAGCCCTCCAGGCGCAGCTCCGGCATACGGTCTCTGGCCCAGTGGGGAATGTCCTTTTCCCAGCTCTGCCAGGAGCAGAACAGGGGCAGACCAACCAGATCATCCACCCGGATGGTCTGTTTTTTTGCCAGCGGATCGTCCGCGCGGGTCACAAGGCCCCAGACGTCGGAGCCCGGAAAGGCCAAATATTCGTATCGGGCCGCGTCCGGCAGCTCCGCCAGCACCGCGAAATCCAGCAGCCCCCTGTCCAGCTTCTCCCCCACCTGCTCGGTGTCGCCGCTGGTGATGTAATAGCGCAGATCCGGGTATCTCTGCTTCAGGGCGTGGATTTCCCGGGCGAGCAGGCCGATCTGATGGGATTCCGCCAGACCCAGGTACAGATCCCCGCCGCTGATGTCGTCCAGGGAGAGAAATTCCTGCTTGATTTTGTCCGCCATGCCCACCAGGTCCTCCGCCCGATTTCGCAGCAGAATGCCCGCCTCGGTCAGCCGGATGCAGAAGCTGTGGCGGGTGAAGAGCTTTTTCCCAAGCTCCTCCTCCAGGGCCCGCAGCGCCTTGGAGAGGGTGGGCTGGGTGACGTGAAGCTGTTCGGCGGCCCGGGTCATATTCTCCTCCCGCGCCACGGCCAGGAAGTATCGAAGCGTGCGGATCTCCATGGATTGTTCCTCCCAATGATATTCCGTTTCTGTATAACATGATATGAATTATAACCGTTTTCCAAGGGTATGTCAATGTGGTATTCTGTAATCGGAAATATTTTCAAGGAAGGGCGGTTCTTCACAATGAAAACAGACGCCTACGCCAATATGGTGGAGCGCAGCAAATACCCCCACAACAAGGAGCTTCTGATCATTCCCGGGGCCTCCCACACCGACCTGTATGACGGCGGCGGCAAGAACGCCATCCCCTTTGACAAGCTCGAAGCTTTCTTCCAGGCGCATCTGGGGTAGGCCGGAGCGGCGCGGGCCCCTTCCGGCCCCGGCGACGGTCCCCCTCCGCCCCATCCGGGGTTCTGCGTATCACCAAAAAGACAGAGCAAACGCCTGTTCCGGCATGCCGGAGCAGGCGTTTTTTGATTTCCCGGCAGCCTTCGGGAACCCGTCCCCTGGCGGACCCCGTTCCCGACGCCGGGGCAATCGGAAATCTTACATATTTTTCGTGTATTTCTGTATTGACACCGGGGTTGAATTGTGCTATCATTCAATCATTGACATGATGTCAGCGATTGAGAAAAGAGGAGAACAGCTATGATTAAGGGCACCCCGGAGCTGATCGCCGCGCGGCGGGAGGAAATCATCAACGCCTGCGCGCGGCTGTATCAGACCATGAGCTTCAAGGATATCACCCTGAAGGAGATCGGAGCGGAGACCTCCTTCTCCCGCCCCACCATCTATAACTACTTTCAGACCAAGGAGGAAATCTTCCTGGCCCTCTATGAGCGGGAGTACGACCTTTGGAACGCGGATCTGGAGGCGCTTCTGGCGGGGCACGAGGGCCTTTCCCGTGGGGAGCTGGCGGAGCTGCTGGCCCGCTCTCTGGAAAAGCGGGAGCAGCTTTTGAAGCTGCTGGCCATGAACAACTACGACATGGAGGCCAACAGCCGTCCGGAGCTTCTGGCCTCCTTCAAGGCGGCCTATGGCAGATCCCTGGAGCAGGTAGACGCCCTTCTGCGGAAGTTCTGCCCGGAAATGGGCCCGGAGGACCGGCTGGGCTTCCGCCTGGTCTTCTTCCCCTTCATGTTCGGCATCTACCCCTACGCGGCGGTGACGGATAAGCAGCGCCGCGCCATGGAGGAGGCCGGGGTGGACTTCCGCTATTGCTCCATCTATGAGCTGAGCCTGGCCTGTCTGAACAGGCTGCTGGATGCTCGATTTTAGGGGATTCCGATTCCCCTACAGCGCGGCGCGCCTCAGATTCTCCAGAATCAGCCGGGTCAGGCGCTCCGGGTTCCCCGGGCCGACAAAGCTGTTGTGCGGGCTCAGAAGCACCTGCTCCATGGCCCAGAGGGGGCTGTCCGGGGGCAGGGGCTCGGTTTCAAAGACGTCCAGCACGGCTCCGGCCAGGCGGCCCTCCGCCAGGGCGGCGCAGAGGGCCCCTTCCTCCACCAGACCGCCCCGGGCGACGTTCACCAGCAGGGCCTCCGGGGGCAGCAGCCCCAGGCGGCGGGCGTCCAGCAGGCCCCGGGTCTCAGGGCTCAGAGGCAGGGTCAGAATCAGAATATCCGTCTCGGGAAGCAGCCGGTCCAGGGCCTCCAGGGGCTGTATGGCCGCATAGGCCGGATCCTGCCGGGGGAAGAGATCCACCCCCGTCACCGGGCAGCCGAAGGCGGCGAAGCGCCTGGCGCATTCCGTGCCCACGCTGCCGCAGCCCAGAATCGTGACCCGGCGGCCGAAGAGCTCCCCCAGGTCCCGGCGCTTCTCCCAGCGCCGGGATCGCTGCTGATCCAGAAAGAAACGGGTCTGCTTATACAGGGCCAGAACCCCCGCCAGGGCGAACTCCGCCATGGGGACGCTGTAGACGCCCCGGGCATTGTGGAGGGTGATGCCCCGGGCCCGGATCTCCGCCAGGGGGACCCGATCCAGCCCGGCGCTGGTGAGCTGGATATACCGGAGCCGGGGAAAGGCCTGGATGGGATGATGGAGGAACAGGCCGTTGCAGACCACGCCCTCGATCTCCCCGGGGTCGCAGGGCAGAGGGTCCCGCTCCTGGGGCAGGAGCACGGGCCGGTGTCCCATGGCCTCCAGCGTGGGGATTTGGGCCTCGGCCTGGGCCCAGGCCCCGGTGAGCAGCAGCCTCATGACCTGGCCTCCAGCTCCCGGAGGACCTCCGCCACCTTTTCCCGGACCTGGGCCTCGTTCTCCCAGAAGAAGGCCGCGTGCCGCTGGCACTCGGCCTCCAGCTCCCGGATCTCCCGGACCCCCTGGAGGAACATGGCGTTGATGATGCCGATGTGGCGGACCTTGGTGACGTCGCAGAAGCTGCGGGAGAGGATCGCGCAGCCGGAGCCCAGGCGGTAGTGCTCCCGGATGATGTACTCCGAGGGCAGGGCTCCCTTGCCCAGGGAGGCGATGCCGCCGAATCCGTAAAAGACGCCCTTCTGCCGCAGCTGGAAGCAGAGCCGCTCCACGGTGCCGTCCGCCAGGAGCTCAAACATGAATTTCCGTCTGTAGCCCAGGCTCAGATCGTTCAGACCGATGTGGACCTCGTCAATTCCGGGCAGCTTCAGGATCTCGTCCAGGCAGGCCACGGCCTCGGGCGTCTCCAGCAGCAGCATGGTGCGGGCTCTGCCCCGGACCATGTCCAGGAAGCGGCCAACCTCCTCCGGGGTCTTGAAGAAGGGCAGCATGATGATATCCGCTCCCGCCGCCACAGTGGCGTCGATCTCCTCCCGGGAGGCGGGATAGTCGCGCAGGGCCTCATGGATGGGGTTTATCCGCACCAGAAGCTCCGCCTTTTCCAGGGCGGCCTTGATGTTTACCACGTCCTCTACCCTATGATGGGACTTCACGGTATCCAGTCCCTTCTGCCGCTCATCCTTGCCGATGAACTCCATATCCACAAAGATGCGATCCACCCCGGCGGTTTCCGCGATCTGGGCGATCTCCGGGCGATTGGTGATGTACATGAGCTTCAGCATGGGTCTTTCCCTCCTTGAAAGCGCGGGACGGCGTTCCCGGGACGGCAGCGCGGCTGCGCCGTCCCGCCGGAAGGCCGCTTATTTTTTCAGGGTTTCCCCGGTGTTGGCGTTGTCGGCGTTGGTGAAGACCTTGAAGAAGGTCAGGAAAAAGATGCGCAGATCCAGAGCCAGGCTCACATGCTCCACGTACCAGACGTTCAGCTCGATGCGGCGGTGCCACTCCACGTCCTTGCGGCCGTGGGTCTGGGCCCAGCCGGTGATGCCGGGCCGCACGTCGAACATGTGGCGCTGATAGGGGCTGTAGTCGGAGATGGGCCAGGGGTGATAGGTCAGCGGGGGCCGGGGGCCGATGAGGGACATGTCCCCCTTGAGAATGTTGATGAGCTGGGGCAGCTCATCGATGGAGCTGGCCCGAAGGAAGCGGCCCACCCTGGTGACCCGGGGATCCCCCTTGCCGCTGTAGACGCCGGAGCCGGTCTGCTCAGCGTTGACCACCATGGAGCGGAACTTGTAGAAGTTGAATTCCTTTCCGTCCCGGCCCAGACGCTTCTGCTTGAAGATGACCGGGCCCTTGGAGCTGAGCTTCACGGCCAGGGCCGTGACCAGCAGCAGCGGAGACAGCAAAATCAGGGCCAGCAGCGCCAGGAGCAGATCCAGCAGCCGCTTGACCACGCGGTTATAGACGCCCCGGGCAGCCTTGCCGGATACCTGTGCTTCGTCTTGCATGGGGAACACCTCCGTTTCATAGAGGAAGCGCAAGGCCTCCGTCCCTTGATTATTGATTATATATCACATTCCACAAAAAGGCAATACACATTTTCCCTTTGACGGGACGGAGGGCGCAAATTAAAACACGGGCACCGTTGGCGGGCGGTACCCGTGTTTCGTTGGGGCATGGATCGTCAAGCCATGCCTGCCGCGGCAGTCGCAAGCAAGCCGCGGGCCGCGGGCCGGGGAGGTAATTCCGGCGCCGCTGGAGAAAGGAACAGAAAAGAGAAAGAGGAGAAATAACGCGTTACAAGAGGAACCATACTGTCATCGGTTAGCACTCGCTAACCACGACTACAATATATCATATCCCAGGCCCGTTGTCAAGCAAAACTTTGAAAAATATCCAAAATTTGCCGATTTCACGGACGCGGAAAAGGCACGCCCGAGGGCGTGCCTTTTTCCCGTATGGAGTTCCTTTGGAGCCTCAGCGGCGTCCGCCGCCTCCGCCGAAGCCGCCTCCGCCGAAGCCGCCGTTGCCGGTGCCGTTGCCGGCGCCGTTGCCGCCCATGCCGCCCATGCCGCCGAAGCCTCCCATGCCGCCGCCCATGAACTGGTTGGGGATGGAGTCGATCTGCTGGCCGTTGACGATGATGGTGCCGCCGTTGTACTGGGCGCTGCCGTCGCAGTCAAAGCTGGACTGAGCGGTGATGTTGATGGTGCCGCCGTTGACGACAATGTTGCCGTTGGAGTCCACGGCGTCGGTGTCGCCGCCGCCCATAACAATGGTGAGGCTGCCGTCGTTCATCTCAAAGGTGGGGGTGTAGACGGAGGATTTCTGGGCGGCGTTGACGCCGTCGTCGGAGGCGCTGATGCTGATTTCGCCGCCGTTGATCTGGATGTAGGTGGCCTCCAGGCCCTCCGCCGCGCTGATCTGGATGCTGCCGCCGTCGATTTGCAGCAGGGTGTTGGCGTGGATGCCGTCGTCCTTCACCTGGATGTTGAAGCTGCCCCCCGCAATGTAGAGATTGCCCAGGCTCTCGTCGTCGCCGTTCTCCGCGTGGAGGCCGTCGGACCCGGCGGTGATGGTGAAGCTGCCGTCGGCAATGGCCAGGCTGTCCTTGGCCCGGATGCCGTTCTGGTCGGCGGTGATGAGGTAGCTGCCGCCGGTGACGGTGACCTCGTCCTTGCCCACCACGCCGCTGCCGGAGGCCGCGGTGATGGTCAGGCTGCCGCTGCCGTTGAGGGTGATATCGTCCTTGGCGAAGATCACGGAGTCCACCTCGTTCTCGTCCTGCTGGACGTAGCTGCCGCCGTTGGACAGGCTGTTTTCCGTGCCCTCCGCCAGGGTGATGAAGACCTTGTCCGCCTGCTTGACGTAGATGGCGGCGAAGTCGGAGG
This sequence comes from Oscillospiraceae bacterium, assembly GCA_017541995.1. Taxonomy (GTDB): domain Bacteria; phylum Bacillota; class Clostridia; order Oscillospirales; family Oscillospiraceae; genus JAFRPC01. The sequence goes on along the minus strand of JAFXYD010000078.1, from coordinate 17,506 downwards.
AGGAGATGCTGACCCCGCTGAGCACCAGCTGGACCTTGTCCTCCTTGGTAGCCTCCACCACGATGCTGCCGTCGCTCAGGCTGCCGCTGACGAGGTAGGTTCCGGCCCCGCTGACGGTGACCGTCGAGCCGGAGACGCTGACCTGGTCGGAGTCGGAGCTGGCTCCGTCCCCGGTGAGGGTGATGGTGTAGACCGCGTCGTCATAGGCCCCGGAGAGATCCCGCTCGGAGAAGGCCTCCGCGAAAACCTCGGAAGTGCTGCCGCTGCCGGAGACTGTGGCGCTGCCGGAAGCGCTGCCGCTGCCCTGGCCGCTGAGATCGGACCAGCCGCTCTGTTCGTCGTCGCCGCCCACAGAGACGGGATTGCTGTCAGCGCCGCTCTGGGCGCTGTTGTTGGCTGCGCTCTGGGTGCTGTTGTTGGCTGCGCTCTGGGCCGCGCTGTCGGCCTCGGTTCCGGTCTGGCTGCTGACTTCGCCGCAGGCGGCCAGCAGCAGGGCCGCCGTCAGGAGCAGCACCAGGAGCAGGAGAGATTTGTGTTTCAGATTGCGTTTCATTTTGAACGCCTCCCTTTCTGTTTGATTTCTGGCGTCATTGTACCACAGCGGCCCGGTAGAATCTCCGAAAAACAACGGCAGAAAATACGCAGAACGTACGAAAATCCGCTTGCCGCCGGGCCCGTCATTGGGCCGCGGCCGCCTCCTGCTGGGGAAAGACCGCCTCAAACACCGCGCCGCCCTCGTTTCGGGCCAGGAGGCTGCCCTTCCAGCTCTCCGCCACGGATTGGGCGATGGCAAGGCCGATGCCGTGCTTGCCGCCCTTTCCTTTATAAAAGCGCTCAAACACATGGGGCAGATCCTCCGGGGCGATGCCGGGGCCGTCGTCCGCCACCCGCACCAGGGCCTTTCCGTCCCGGCTGTGGCAGGACAGGCGGATCTCGCTCCGGGCATAGCGCACCGCGTTGGAGATCAGATTGCCGAAGAGCCGCTGGGCGTCCTGCTCCCGGATGGCCAGCATCACCGGCGCCTCGTCGAAGTCGAATTGGAAGCGCAGGCCCCGCCGCTCCGCCTCGGTGTGCTGCTCGGAGACGCAGAGGGACAGCAGCTCCCGCAGGTCTATGGGCTCCGCCGCCCCCTGGGGGCGGCCCCGGCCCATGCGGGAGAGATACAGAATGTCCTCCACCATGCCCCCCAGCTTGTCGGATTCCGTGAGGATGACCCGGCCCGCCTGTTGGGGCTCGATGACGCCGTAGAGGATGCCCTCGGCGTTGCCCCGGATGGAGGTCAGAGGGGTGCGCAGCTCATGGGAGACGTTCTGGAAAAAGACCTCCTGCTTCTGCCGGGCCTCCCGGAGCTCCGTGGCCATGCGGTTCATGGCCCCGCCCAGCTCGTCCAGCTCCAGATCCCGGAATTGCAGGCTCTGGGGCTCCAGGTCGCCGCCGCCGATCCGGGCAGCGAAGTCGGAGAGCTGCTGCACCGGGGTGGCAAAGGCCTTGGCGATGTGCCGACTCAGCAGCACCGCCAGCAGCACCGCGGCGGCGATCACCGCCAGCAGCAGCAGATTGGTCTGCCGGGCAAAGGCCTTGATGGCGGTCACGTCCACGTAGACCAGCAGGATGCGTCCCTCCTCCAGAGGATCCTGCTGCACCGTCACGGCAAAGTCTCCCTGCTCCAGGGAGACGGTTTCGTTCTTCGTGCCGTTCCCGGGGCTCTCGGTCTGATACCATTCCGCCAGGGCCTTGGCCACGGCGTTGTCCCCGTGGAGATTGGCGGCGATGGCGCCCTTCTCATCCAGCACCACGGCGCTGCCCCGGGTGCCCATGACCTTGTCCGGGTGCTCGTCGAAGGAGGGCCGGGGGCCGGGCTCCTCGCTTCGGATCTCCGAGGCGCTGCGGGTGACCATCTCCAGCTGATCCGCCACCCGGGCGCTGATATAGGTCTGCACCGAGAGATTGAACACCAGGGCCACCAGCAGCAGGGCAAGACAGGTCAGCCCCGTGAAGGCCGCCAGCAGCCGGGTTTTGATGTGCCGTTTCCGCTTCATTTCGTCTCCTCCAGCCGGAAGCCGTAGCCCCAGACGGCGGCGATGCTGACGCCGCTTCCCCCCAGCTTCTGCCGCAGCCTGCGCACGGTGTCGTCCGTGGCCCGGGTCTCCACCACGGATTCAAAGCCCCAGACCGTGTTGAGCAGCTCGTCCCGGGACACCGCTTGCTCCGCGTGGAGCATCAGATACTTTAATACCTCGTACTCCGTGGGGGTCAGGGCCAGGGCCTTCTCCCCGGAGAGGATGTGGCGCTTGTCCTCGTCCAGAGTCAGCTTCCCCACCCGCACCGCGGCGGGGGTCTCCGGCACGTGCTTGCGGCTTTCAAAGTCGATGCGGCGGAAGATGGCCCGGACCCGCATCAGCAGGGCCATGGCGGAGAAGGGCTTGGTGATATAGTCGTCGCTGCCCAGGCCCAGGCCCATGGCGTAGTCGTTTTCCGAGTCCCGGGCGGTGAGCATGATGATGGGCACCGTGCTCAGACCCCGCAGGGCCGTGCAGATGGCAAAGCCGTCGGAGCCCGGCATCATCACGTCCAGAATTGCCAGGTCGCAGGGCTGCTGGCGGAAGCGCTCCAGCAGCAGATCCCCCGTGGGGAAGTCCTCCACCCGGTGGCCGTCGCTGCTGAGAAAGGTCTTCACCACCTGGCGGATATTGTCGTCGTCGTCGGCAACGTAGATCAGCTTCGTTCCTTGATCCATATCAATTCCCTCCTGTTTTCGCGTTTTTCCTTATTATATCAGCGCCGAAGTCAAAATGCAATGCCCCGGAGCCCGGAAAGCTGCCGCAATCCACACGAAGGGCTGCGTAAATTTTTCGTAAATTTCGCCGCAGCTTCTCGGAGATTTCCGGCCCCCGATCTGCTATGATTTGTGCCAGAAAGACACCCCGCCCACCGGCCGGGAGAAAGGAAGGAACCCGATATGAACGAGATTCAAACCAGCTTCAAACGCTGTGAGCAGAAATACCTGCTGACCAGAGCCCAGTACAGGGCCTTCAAGCAAGGCATGGCGCAGTATATGATTCCGGATCTCCATCCCCGCTACTCCGTCCGCAACATCTACTTCGACACCGAACACAACGATCTGATCCGGGCCTCCATGGAAAAGCCCGTCTACAAGGAGAAGCTCCGGATGCGGAGCTACGGCGCCCCCGGCGCCTGCGATCCGGTTTTCGTGGAGATCAAGAAGAAGTTCCAGGGCGTGGTCTACAAGCGCCGGATCACCGTAAGTCTCCGGGACGCCGCCGGGTATCTGGCGGGAACTCCCGCCGGCGACGGCAGCCAGATCAGCCGGGAGATCGACTGGTTCCTGCAGTTCTACCGCCCCGTGCCCAAGGTCTTCATCGCCTATGAGCGGGAGGCCTGGGCGGCGGCCAACAACAGCGAGCTTCGGCTCACCTTCGACACCCAGCTCCGGGCCAGATCCAACGATTTGCGGCTGGACGGCAGCGACCTGGGTCTGCCCCTGCTGAACCGCGATCAGATCCTCATGGAGATCAAGATCCCCGGCGCCGCTCCCCTGTGGCTGACCCGGCTGCTCTCGGAAAACAAAATCTACCCCACGTCCTTCTCCAAATACGGAGCCTACTATCAGAACTACGTGCTGGGCGACAAGCCCACTGTCATGGAAAAGGAGGTTGTTCGCAGTGCTTAACACCATCATCACCGGAACGGAGATTACCGTTTCCGCATTCTTCATCTGTACGGCGGTTTCCCTGCTGCTGGGTCTGGGAATCGCGGCCCTGTGCATGTACAAATCCCGGTATACCCACAGCTTCGTCCTGACCCTGGCCCTGCTGCCCGCCATGGTGCAGCTCATCATCATGCTGGTCAACGGCAACATCGGCGCCGGCGTGGCAGTGGCGGGAGCCTTCGGTCTGATCCGCTTCCGCAGCGCCCCCGGCAGCGCCAAGGAAATCAGCATGGTCTTCCTGGCCACGGCCGTCGGCCTGGCCACCGGCATGGGCTACGTGGCGGTGGCGGCAATCTTCTTCGTCATCATCGCGGCGGCCTGCCTGCTGCTGACGAGCCTGGGCTTCGGCGCCGGAGCGGAGGAGGAACGGGAGCTGAAGATCACCATCCCCGAAAACCTGGACTACGACGGGCTCTTCGACGATCTGTTCCAGAAGTACACCCGCAGCGCGGAGCTGGAGCGGGTCAAGAGCAGCAGCATGGGCACCCTCTTCGAGCTCTCCTACAAGGTCGTCCTCCGGGACGCCCACGCCACCAAGGCCTTTCTCGACGAGCTGCGGACCCGCAACGGCAATCTGAACATCGTCTGCGGCAAGCCCGTCACCCGGGAGGCCCTGTAATACCATCCTACTTCTTCGACGGAAGCTGTTCCCATTCCGTCAGGGACGCCGCGATGCGCAGCGGCGTCCCTTTTTTTGCCGCGGCGCGGCTGTATTTTTTAACCAGGGTCTTGCATTTTTTATGCTTTATAGTATAATTCACAGTATAATCATACGTTTGCAACGCACATCGGACTGAAAGAAGGAGGTTCGTCATGTTTGAGCAAGCCCTCTACCGCAGCGACATGCTGCGCTGCGCGCTTTGTCAGGACGCTCCCTGCACCCGGGCCTGCGGCAGGCTGGACCCTGCCGCCCTGCTGCGGAGCGTCTGGTTCCAGGATGAAAAGGCCGCGGCCTCCCGCCTTCCGGAGGAGGATCTCTGCGCCGACTGCCCCGCCCCCTGCGAATCCGCCTGCCTTCGTCCCGGCCAGGTTCCCATCCGGGCGCTGCTGGGTCGGCTCCGGGACACGGTCAAGCCCCGGCTGGAGCTGCCCCTGCCGGAGGGGGACGAGCTGCTGCGCACGGAGCTCTGCGGCGTGCCCCTGGAAAATCCCTTTTTGCTCTCCTCCTCCGTGGTGGGCAGCACCTACGACATGTGCGCCCGGGCCTTTGAGGCCGGGTGGGCCGGCGTGGCCTTCAAGACCATCTGCTCCTTCGACATTCACGAGGCCTCGCCCCGCTTCTCCGCCATCACCGGCGACAGCGGCAGCATCGTGGGCTTCAAGAACATCGAGCAGCTCTCCGACCACAGCGTGGCGGAAAACATGGAGATCTTCCGCCGCCTGAAGCAGAACTACCCCACAAAATGCATTCTGGCCTCCATCATGGGCCAGAACGACGCGGAGTGGGAGGAGCTGGCCCGGCTCTGCCAGGAGAACGGCGCCGACGCCATTGAGCTGAACTTCTCCTGCCCCAACATGGCGGACGGCGGCCTGGGCTCCGACATCGGCCAGGTGCCGGAGCTGGTGGAGCGCTTTACCGCCGCGGCCCGCCGGGGCACCAGCCTTCCCCTCCTGGCAAAGCTCACCCCCAACGTAGACCGGATGAGCCCCGCCGCCGAGGCGGCCCTCAGGGGCGGCGCCGACGGCCTTGCCGCCATCAACACCATCAAGAGCATCATCGGCGTGAATCCCCACACCTACGTCTCCGCGCCGGCGGTGCGGGGCATGTCCGCCGTGGGCGGCTACAGCGGCAACGCCGTCAAGCCCATCGCCCTGCGCTTTTTGGCGGAGCTGGGGCAGAACCCCGCTCTGGCGGGCATGCATCTGAGCGCCATGGGCGGCGTGGAGACCTGGCGGGACGCCCTGGAGTTCATCCTGCTGGGGGCTCACAGCGTGCAGGTTACCACCGCCGTCATGCAGTACGGCTACCGCATCATCGACGATCTCAAGGACGGGCTCAAGCTCTATCTGGCGGAGAAGGGCTTCCGCAGTCCGGCGGAGCTCCGGGGTCTGGCCCTGGACGCCGTCAGCCAGAGCACCGACACCCTGGAGCGGGACAGCATACTCTTCCCGAAATTCCACCGGGAGAAGTGCATCGGCTGCGGCCGCTGCGCCATCTCCTGCGCCGACGGCGGCCACCAGGCCATCCGCCTGGACGCCCGGCGGCAGCCCGTTCTGGACGGGAAGAAGTGCGTGGGCTGCCATCTGTGCGTGCTGGTCTGTCCCCAGCGGGCCATCGGCTCCAGCCGCAAGCGCATCACAAGAACGATTACGCCGAAGGAAAACAGCTTATGAACCAGCAATTTGATCTGCAAAAGCACATTGAGCAGGGCGTGGAGGCCATTGTGGCCGACACCCTGAAGGCGACGCTGAAGAACCCCAAGGAAAGCGCGTTTATGGTAAAATTCGCCGCGGCCAGCCGCAAGGCCTCCAAGACCCGGCTCAAGCTGGAGCAGGAGGGCCTGCACGTCCCCGGCTTTCTGATTGCCAGCATCACCAGCGCCTGCAACCTCCACTGCGCGGGCTGCTACTCCCGCTGCACCAGCGCCACCAACGACGCGCCCCCGGTGGACCAGCTCTCCGACGAGGAGTGGCTGCGGATCTTCCGGGAGGCGGAGGAGCTGGGGGTCAGCTTCATTCTGCTGGCCGGGGGCGAGCCCATGCTGCGGCGGGACATCATCCGGGCCGCGGGCAAAATGAAAAACATTCTTTTCCCCGTCTTCACCAACGGCACCTTTATGGACCCGGACTATCTGAAGCTGCTGGACGAGTGCCGCAATCTGATCCCGGTTTTGAGCATCGAGGGCGGCCGGGAGATCACCAACGCCCGCCGGGGCTCCGGCATCTATGAGTGCCAGGTGGCCAACATGAACGCCTTCCGGGACCGGGGCCTGATCTTCGGGGCCTCCATCACCGTCACCACGGAGAACGTCCGGGAGGTCAGCTCCCCCGCCTTCCTGGAGGGCCTCATGGAGAAGGGCTGCAAGCTGGTGATCTACGTGGAGTTCGTCCCCGTCACCGAGGAGGCCCGGCATCTGGCCCCCGGCGAGGCGGAGCGGGCCTACATGGAGCAGGCCATGAACCAGCTGCGGCAGCGCGATTCCGAGGCCGTGCTCCTCTCCTTCCCCGGCGACGAGCTGGCCATGGGGGGCTGTATGGCCGCGGGCCGGGAGTTCTTCCACATCAACTCCCACGGCGGGGCGGAGCCCTGCCCCTTCTCCCCCTATTCCGACGTGAACATCCGAAACAGCTCCCTGCGGGAGGCCATTGCCTCTCCCCTCTTCCGGGCCCTGCAGGAGCAGGGCGTGCTCAGCGGCCAGCACGTGGGCGGCTGCGTTTTGTATGAAAAGCGGGACCAGGTGGAGGCCCTGCTGAAGCAGCAGGCCTGAGGACAGGGTCCGCCGCCATGCGCTGCGAGGCCGTCCGCCCCGCCGTCTTTGTCTCCCGGCCCAACCGCTCTGAGGCCCGCGGAAGGCTTCCTTATCCGAAAGTCCGGAAAAGTGGAGAGAATACTGCTTGCTTATCCGGCCTGCTTGTGATATAATATCACAATTGGAAAGAGAACTACAGCCAACGCACAAAGGAGTAGGCTTTATGGAAAAAAAGCATATTTTTACCGGCGCCGCCACCGCGCTGGTGACGCCCATGAACGAGTCCGGGGTGGACTATGAGGCCCTGGGCAAGCTGATCGACTGGCAGATTGCCGCCGGGATCAACGCCCTGGTGGTCTGCGCCACCACCGGCGAGGCCCCCACCCTCACCGACAACGAGCACTGCAAGGTGCTGGAGTTCGCCATCCAGCGCTCCGGCCACCGCATTCCCATCATCGCGGGCACCGGCTCCAACGACACCGGCCACGCCATTATGATGTCCCAGTTTGCCTGCGCCATCGGCGCCGACGCCGTGCTCTGCGTGACCCCCTACTACAACCGCCCCACCCAGAGCGGTCTGATTGCCAGCTTCACCGCCATTGCGGACGCCGCCACGGCACCGGTGATCCTCTACAACGTGCCCTCCCGCACCGGCGTCAACATCGAGCCCGAGACCTACGAGCAGCTGGCGGAGCACCCCAACATCTGCGCCATCAAGGAGGCCAGCGGCCGACTGCCCAAGATCATGGAGACCTTCCGCCGGGTGGGAGACAAGCTGGACATCTACTCCGGCAACGACGACCAGATTCTTCCCCTGCTGGCCCTGGGCGGCAAGGGCGTGATCTCCGTGCTCTCCAACGTGATGCCCGCCAGAACCGTGGAGCTCTGTAAGCGCTTCTTTGACGGGGACGTGGCGGGGGCCGCCAGGCTCCAGCTGGAGCTGCTGCCTCTGATCCAGGCCCTCTTCAGCCAGACCAGTCCCATTCCCGTGAAGGCCGCTCTGGCCCGGATGGGCATGATCGAAGAACGGCTGCGCCTGCCCCTGACTCCCATGGAGGAGCCGCACCGCTCGAAGCTCTATGCGAAAATGGAAGAGATGGGGTTGATTTAAGATGAAATACATCATTCACGGCGCCTGCGGGCGCATGGGCCGGGTGGTCCAGCGGGTCTTCCGGGAGAAGCTCCCGGACGCGGACCTCATCTGCGTGGACCCCATGGCCCGGGACGGAGAGGCCTACGTCGCCCTGGCGGACTACGACGGCCCCGCCGACTGCATCGTGGACTTTTCCCACCACAGCCTGACCCCGGCGCTGACGTCCTACGCCGCCGCCCGGCGGCTGCCCCTGGTGATCGCCACCACCGGCCAGACCCCGGAGGAGCTGGCGGCGATCCGGGAGGCCGCCAAGACCGTGCCGGTGCTCTTTGCCAGCAACTTCTCCCTGGGCATCGTGGTGCTGACGGCCCTGGCCAAGCAGGCCGCCAAGGCCTTCCCCGAGGCCGACATTGAGATCGTGGAGGCCCATCACAACCGGAAGCTGGACGTGCCCAGCGGCACGGCTCTGACCCTGGCCCAGGCGGTACAGTCCGTCCGGCCCGGCAGCCGCCTGGTGATCGGCCGCCACGAGAACGGCAGGCGGGACCCCGCCGACATCGGCGTCCATTCCCTGCGGATGGGCAACGTGGTGGGGGTCCACGAGATCCACATCTGCACCGACACCCAGACCCTGACCCTGCGCCACGAGGCCCACGACCGGGCCCTCTTCGCGGAGGGCGCCCTCACCGCCGCCCAGTGGGTGGTGACCATGGAGCCCGGGCTCTACGACATGCAGAGCATCCTCAACGGCATTTTGCAGTAAACCCATAAACCACGGGCGGCATGGCCCATGCCGCCCGATATTCTTTTTGGAGGTATTTTTCTATGAAGACCCGCATCGCGATTCTCGGCTACGGCAATCTCGGCAGGGGCGTGGAGGCCGCCATCGCCCAGAACGACGACCTGGAACTGGCCGCCGTGTTCACCCGGCGCGACCCCGCTTCCCTGAAGCTGCACACCCCCGGCGTCCCCGCGGTATCCGCCTCGGAGCTGGCCGCCTGGAAGGACCGGGTGGACGTGCTGATTCTCTGCGGCGGCAGCGCCACGGACCTGCCCGTTCAGACGCCCCTCTGCGCTTCCATGTTCAACGTAGTGGACAGCTACGACACCCATAAGAAGATTCCCCAGCACTTCGCCGCGGTGGACGCCGCCGCCAAGGCCGCCGGTACCGTGGGGCTGATCTCCTGCGGCTGGGATCCCGGCCTCTTCTCTCTGGCCCGGGTCTACGCGGGGGCCGTGCTGCCCCAGGGCAAGGACGAGACCTTCTGGGGCCGGGGCGTCAGCCAGGGCCACTCCGACGCCATCCGCCGCATCGAGGGGGTGGTGGACGCCCGCGAGTACACCGTGCCCGTCCAGGCCGCGGTGGACGCCGTGCGCCGGGGCGAGCAGCCGGAGCTGACGGTCCGGGACAAGCATTTGCGGGAGTGTTACGTGGTGGCCGCCGAGGGGGCCGACAAGGCCCGGATCGAGCGGGAGATCAAAACCATGCCCTACTACTTCGACGAGTACGACACCAGCGTCAGCTTCATCAGCGCCGAGGAGCTGGCCCGGGATCACGCCGGTCTGCCCCACGGAGGCTCCGTGCTTCGGGGCGGCGTGACGGGCTTTGACCGGGAGCACAAGCAGACCATCGAGTTCAGCCTGAAGCTGGACTCCAACCCCGAGTTCACCGGCTCCGTGCTGGCGGCCTGCGCCAGAGCCGTTCACCGGCTGCAGCAGGCGGGGCAGAGCGGCTGCAAGACCATTCTGGATCTTCCCCCCGCTCTTCTGAGTCCCCTCTCCCCGGAGGAGCTGAGGGCCCACTGCCTGTAATGAAGCGCTTTCTCTACACCCTCTGTCAGTGGACCTGGGGCCTGCCCCAGAATCTGGCCGGGGGCCTGCTCTGGCTCTGGTTCCGGCTCCGGGGCTGCCCCTGCTTCCGCTACCAGGGGGCCCACGGCGTGGTCTGGACCCTCCGCTCCGGCTCCATGTCCCTGGGGAGCTTTCTCTTCCTGCACCCCTCCTGGACTCCGGCGGACAAGGCCCTGCTGGCCCATGAGTACGGCCACAGCATCCAGTCCCTGTTTTTCGGCCCCCTCTATCTGCTGACGGTGGGCCTGCCCTCCATCCTCTGGGCGGGGCTCCCGGTCTTTCAGCGGCGCCGCCGGGCGGGAGAGCTGGACTACTACGCCGTCTACCCGGAAAACCAGGCCACCCGCCTGGGCAATCGCTACGCCCGGAAGACTCTGAGCCCGGGGGAGCTCAAGGTCCGGGGAGAAAAACGCCGGAAATAAAAAATTTTTTCCGAATTTTGTCAACCGTTTCGCGGGATAAAGCGTCTAATAGAATAGAGGGGCAGATTTCCTCCGCCGTACCGGAGGCTCCTTTGGGGGTCTTCGGTACGGTTTTCTGTTATTTGATATTTTTTTATTGACAAACAATAATTTCGGTGCTATGATGCAGACATACGAGCGTAGTCTTCGCTTCGCTCAGAACAACGGATGGAGGCCTTGCTATGAAAAACAAAGCGGTGAAGCTGTCTCTGGGGGCGGTGGCGCTGTTCTTCGCGGCGGCCCTGGCCCTGGCGGCGGCCATGCCCTGGCTGCTGGATTGGTACGTCCGATACCGTCACCTGCGGGACGCCGGACGCATCGCGATCCAGGTGGGCTTCTACGGCTGCCTGCCCTTCGTGCTGACGGCCCTGGTCTGCCTCTGGCGGCTGCTGCGGAACATCCAGCGGGAGAAGGTCTTTCTGGAGGAAAACAGCCGCATGATGGCGGCCCTCTCCTGGTGCTGCGTCGGGGTGGCCGCCGTGACCCTGGGGACCTTCCGCTGGTATCCGCCGCTGATCTTCATCACCGTTTCCATGGCCTTTCTCTTTCTCATCGTGCGGGTGGTGCGCAACTGCTTCATCGCCGCCATTGCTCTGAAGGAAGAGAACGCCCTGACCATCTGAGGGGGGCGGCTATGGCGATTGTTGTAAATCTGGACGTGATGCTGGCCAGGCGGAAAATGTCCTCCCAGGAGCTGGCGGAGCGCATCGGCATCACCCCCGCCAATCTCTCCATTCTCAAAACCGGCAAGGCCAAGGCCGTGCGCTTCTCCACCCTGGACGCCATTTGCAAGGCCCTGGACTGCCAGCCGGGGGACATCCTTGAATATACAACGGACAGTTGACAATTCGGATTTGTCGAAACGCTCTGTAGCGGCGCACACCAGTGCGCCACTGGAACCCGGTCTCGTGGCGCACTGGTGTGCGCCGCTACAGGGCGTTTATACAAACCCCGATTCGCGGAGGCGTATGATTGAACACAGAGGAAAAACCTACCCGGCTGCGCTTCGGCCCTCCCGGGAACGGAAAACAGTCCAGGAAAAGCGGCACAGAGAATCGCCTCCTGATGGAAAAGCGCGGGGCCTGTATGATAAGCCTGGATTGAACTGTTGTAATTGTAACGTTGTAATGAAGTTTTGGAAAATATTGTGGCGTATCTCTATAATAGTTTGAAAATGTTTCATTACAGTTCATTACACAACACCTTACACAGGCCCGCAGTCAGCACCCACCGTAGGGGCGAGCACCTGTGCCCTTCATGGGTATCGCTCGTCCCCCGTTCCCTGTCCGCACCCGCCGTAGGGGCGCTGTACGCGTTCATACCTGACGTAGGGACAAGCCTCGCTTGTCCGCTCTGTCGATGGGCGGGCAGACGTCGGCGGACGAGCACGGCTCGTCCCTACATCGTATTTTGGGGCTGGTACACTCCATGCGCGCCGATCAATCGTCCGCCGCTCCGCACCGAAATTTTTTCCCCGGTGTAAACTTATTTGCTCTAAAAATGAAGCAAAACCCGAGAAATCCGCTCCGGTTTTGCAAAAGGAGGCTGCTTCCTTGGACGAACACACAAATCCCATCGCGCCGGAGACGGCGCAAAGCAATATCCCGGCGGGCTCCCTGGCCGCCCCTGCCGGGACTGCCGGGCAGGGCCCGGCTTCCGCCCCGCCCCTGCCCGCCTATCAGGCGGAGCGCTGTCCCAAGCGCCGGGCCCAGGGCCGGGATCTGATCCTGGCGGGGCTGCTGCTGGCGGCCTGCCTCCTGCTCTGGGACTCCATCCGCTTCGCCGCGGGCCTGGGTCTGGGCGAGGCTCTGGGTCTGGCGGGGCTGCTGCCCGCCGCTCTCTGGTATCTGCGGAACCGCCCCGGCAAGCTGCGGGGCTTCGGCTTGGTCTGCGCCCTTCTCTATGAGATCGGCGCCCTGAGCCTGGCCTTCTCCGGCGACAGTCTGCTGAAGGCCCTGCTGCTGATGGGCCTGCCCGGGCTGCTGGTGATCGTGATTCTGGAGCGGGCGGGGCTCTGGACCGGGACGAGCCTGCTCTCCCGGCTCCACGACTTCTGCTGCGCCGCCTTCTCCATGAGCTTTGGCCAGCTCAGCCTGGGCGCCTGGGCTCTGACCCACACCGGCGCCCAGGACTCCGTCCGCAGCAAGCGGGTCTGGGCCGCGGGCCTGGGACTGCTCTGCGCCGTGCCGGTGCTCTTCGTGCTGGTTCCCCTGCTGGCGGCCTCCGACGCCGCCTTTGAGGGGATGCTGGGCAGCCTGGACGGAACCGCCCTGCTGCGGGGCCTGGTGGCCCTGCTCTACGGCGGCTTCACGGCCCTGCTGGTCTTTTCCCTGCTGTTCAGCTCCGACCGGGGCCCCAGGCCTCTGACGGGCAGACTGTCCAGGGGCGTCGAACCTGCGGCGGTGGCCGCCTTCCTGGGGGCCGTCAGCGCCGCCTACCTGCTGTATCTGATCGCCCAGTTCGCCTACTTCACCGACGCCTTCCGGGGCCTGCTGCCCAAGGACTACACCGTGGCCCAGTACGCCCGCCGGGGCTTCTTCGAGATGTGCGGCATCGTGGCCATCAACCTGGGTCTGATTGTGCTGGCCCTGGGGCTCTGCCGCAGGGAGGGCGGGCGGGTCCCCGCCGCCGTGAAGGCCCTGGCCCTCTTCCTCTGCGTCTTTTCTCTGATTTTAGTCGCCACGGCCCTGTCCAAGATGTTCCTCTACATGAACCGCTTCGGGCTGACCCGGCAGCGGGTGCGCACCTCGGTCTTTATGCTCTACCTGGCGGCGGTGCTGCTGGCCCTGGGCCTGCGGCTCTTTGTGAAGCGGGTGCCGGTGCTGCGGCTGGCGGTGGGCCTGGGGGCCGCCCTGCTGATCTGTCTGAGCCTGTCCAACGTGGACGGGCTGGTGGCCCGCTACAACGTCTCCGCCTGGAAAAGCGGAAGGCTGGACAGCCTGGATATGAAAACCGTCTGCGAGCTGGGAGACGGGGCGGTGCCCACCCTGGTGGAGCTGGCCGCCTGCGAAGACGAGCAGGTTGCCGCCGCGGCGGAGCAGGAGCTGGGCCAACGCCTGAAGGACTTCGGGCTGGCGTGGACCAGACCCAAGGGAAAGCAGCCCCTGGACCCCGTGGAGGACCCCCGCGACCTGCGGAGCTGGAATCTCATCACCCAACAGGCGCTGAACGCCCTGCAAGGCTATCACGACAAAAACTGAGAAATTGATTTCAACAGGAGGACAAAGTCATGAAACGCACACTTGCCATTCTGCTCTGCCTGGCCCTGCTCACCAGCCTGCTGGCAGGCTGTATGCCCGGTTTTCGGCGCATTGAGCCGGAGCAGCCCAAAACCCCCGAGGAAATCCGCAGCGCCGCCGTGGAGAAGCTGCGCGGCGCCCAGTCCCTGGGCCTGGATCTGAAGCTCACCCTTTCCCTGGACATGCAGGTGGACACGGAAACGGAGTCCCTTTCCCTGGAGCTGGAGCTGCCCGGCAGCCTGACCACAGAGCCCGGCGCCTTCCAGGGCACGGGCAGCCTGCGCTTTGCCGAGGGAGCGGACAATGCGGAAAGCATCCCCTTCTCCCTCTGCGTGATCGCGACGGACGGAGGCCTGGATCTCTACGGCCGCAGCGAGGAGGACGAGAGCTATGAGAAGCTCCGGCTGGAGCTTCCTGAAAGCGGGAAGGGCGAAGAAATAACCGTCGCCCTGCCGGAGCTGGCCTGGGAGCTGGAGACCGCGGAGACCCGCTACGTGCTCTCCCACACCGTCAGCGCCGAGGAGGCGGCTCAGCTTGCCCAAAGGGTCAACAACGTTTCCAGTGAAAAAGCCTCCGAGGCCCTGGCGCAGATGGCCGAATACGGCTTCAGCCCGGAGGCCATCTATACGGGTATGTTCATGCGAATCAGCGTGGACAAGGAAAGCCTGGAGCCCCGGGAGATCAGCATGGATCTCTCCGCGGGAATGAAAGCCGCGGTGGAGGGCCTGTTCCGGATGATCCTGGGGCAGATTCAGGAGAGCATCGGCGGCGCCGAGATGGAGACGCCGGAGTTTGGGATCCAGGAGCTGCGCTTTGTGATCTCCGCCTCCCTCCACGATTTCAACAGCGTCGCCCCCATCCAGGCCCCCACGGACTATGAGGATCTGGGCGAGCTGGAGGATCTGCTGGACGGCGTGTTCGCCGTTCCCGGCTTCTCCGAGCCGGAGCTGGACTTCGGGCCGGATTCCGGCAAGATGCTGGAGCGCCTGGACGACAGCTACAGCCTGGAGGGCTTCTCCTTCCGCCTGGGGGAGATCACGCCCCGGACGCTGACGGAGCAGGGCTGGACCCTGTCCGACGCCGTTTCCATGGGAACGGGCGTCCCGGACTTCGACCCGGAGGACGCGGAGGACGCGGAGGACGGCGCGGAAGCGGAGGACGGCGCGGAAGCGGAGGAGCCTCTGGCCGGGGACGAGGCCCCGGAGGAGACCGAAGCCGAGGCCCCCGGCCTTTCCGAGGACGGGCTGCTGGCCCCCGGGCACATGGCCCAGCTCTATCTGAAGCCCGCGGGCAGCGAAAGCGAATACAATCCCCTGCGGCTGGGCGTGGTCAACGAGGGCCCGGAGCCCCGCGACTGCCTGGACTGCCCCATCTGCTTCTTCTCCGTCAACGAGGTGTTGTTCTACGAGGGCATCGACGAGGGCGCGGTGGACTTCGGCGGCCCCGCCGGGATTCAAAAGGGCATGACGGCGGAGGAGATCAAGGCCCTGCTGGGAGAGCCCTTATTTGAAAACGAAATAGACGGCCTCGGGAGCTGCTATTATGCCACCGAGCAAGGCCAGGGACTGGTGTGCATGCTGAACGGCGAGGGAGCCCTGGCCGCCATGTACTATCAGGACTATCGCTACAATCCCTCGGACTACGTGTTCCACAACTGAATGAGAAAGCAGGCCCCGGAGAAGCAAAACGCTTCTCCGGGGCCTGTTTCTTTGGTGGCTGCGGCGGGACGGGGAACCCGTCCCCTACGGGCGTGTCATTTCGAGCGAAGCGAGAAATCCGTCCCCGTCCCCCTTCCCAATGTTTTCAAATGGCAATTTGAAAACACCTCAATTCTCAATTCTCAATTTTCAATTTTCAATTCGCCCGCCGCGGGCGGGGGGCAATGGCGGTCAATGACCGCCGCTACGGGCAGGTGCGGGCGGGGTGCGGGCGGCCAATGGCCGCCCCTACAGCCCTGACCCCTTCCCCCACCCTGATCCTTGATCCTTGATCCCTGATCCCTTGTCCAGACGGGGCGGACGGCAGAGTGCCATCCCTGCGTCCCGGTCGGGCGGACAAGCAAGGCTTGTCCCTACATGACGTGGAGGATATAGCCCTTCAGATACAGGCTCTGCTCCGCGTTCAGGGCGGCGGGGTGGTCCCGGGACTGGATCAGGGTCTCGATGAGGCGGACCCTGCGGCCGGAGTCGGCGGCGGCCTCCCGGAGCATCTGCAAAAACAGCTCCGGGGTCATGAACTGGGAGCAGGAGCAGCTGATGAGATAGCCCCCGGGGGCCGTCACCTTCATGCAGCGAAGATTCAGCTCCTTGTAGCCCCGCCAGGCGGCCTCCAGGGCTCTCTTGCTCTTGGCAAAGGCCGGGGGATCGCAGATGACGGTATCGAAGCGGCGGCCCGCCTCGTCGCAGTCCTTCATGTAGTCAAAGACGTTGGCGGCCACGGTGTGGATCTTCTCCTCCACCCCGTTCAGGGCGGCGTTGCGCCCCAGCAGGGCCAGGGCGCTCTCGGACACGTCCACCGCCTCCACGGAGGCGGCCCCGTAGAGGGCCGCGTGGATGGCGAAGCCCCCGGTGTGGGAGCAGAGATCCAGGACGCTCCGCTCCTTGCAATAGGGCTTGATGCGGCCCCGGTTCTCCTGCTGGTCCAGGAAGTGGCCGGTCTTCTGGCCCCCGGGAATGTCCACCAGCATCCGGGCCTCGTGCTCCAGGATCTCCACCTCCGGCGGCACCTCGCCCCAGAGAAGGCCGGTACGCTGGGGCAGGCCCTCCTTCTCCCGGACGGGCACGTCGTCCCGCTCGTAGACCCCCTTCGGCTTGATAATGTCCACCAGAGCCTCCACCAGCTGATCCTTGATCCGGTCCATGCCCAGGCTCAAAATCTGGACGGAGAGATAGTCTCCGAACTTGTCCACCGTGAGCCCCGGCAGGCCGTCGGACTCCCCGAAGACCACCCGGCAGGCGTTGGAAAAGCCCAGGGCCCGGCGGTAGTCCCAGGCCGCCTGGAGACGGCGGCGGAAGAAGGCGGCGTCCACCGTCTCGTTTTTGTCCCGGGACAGGACGCGGACGGTGATTTTGGATTGGGCGTTGAAGAAGCCCCAGGCCAGAAACCTCATGCGGCTGTCCAGAAGCTCCACCACATCCCCGTCCCGGCAGGAATCGTCAGCCCAGTCGATTTCGTTGTCATAGACCCAGAGCTTGCCGCCCCGGACGTCCTGCTCCTCGCCTCTGCGGAGGCAGACCTGGCCGCGGCTCATTTCTGCTCCGCGCTGCGGGTCTGGATGAAGTGCCAGGAGTCCCGGCACATATCGTCCACGCTCTTCTCGGCGGTCCAGTGGAGCTCCTCGTGGGCCCGGGTGGGGTTGGCGTAGACCTCCGCCAGATCCCCGTCCCGGCGGGCTCCGATGACGTAAGGCACCGGCACACCGTTGACCTTCTGGAAGGCGTTCACCAGCTCCAGCACCGAGACCCCGTCCCCGGTGCCCAGGTTGAAGGCCTCGGCCCCGGTATGGGTCTCGGCGTACTCCAGGGCGGAGATGTGGCCCTTGGCCAGGTCCACCACGTGGAGGTAGTCCCGGAGGCAGGTGCCGTCCCGGGTGGGATAGTCATTGCCGAAGATGGTGAGCCGTGGCAGCTGGCCCGCGGCCACCCGGGCCACGTAGGGCATGAGATTGTTGGGGATGCCGTTGGGATCGTCCCCCAGCAGGCCGGATTCATGGGCGCCGATGG
>JAFXYD010000077.1 GCA_017541995.1 Oscillospiraceae bacterium | reverse complement strand
TGCGTAAGATATTCACACACCGTCCGTTTTGCGGTCACCGCAGTACTTTTCGGAGCCGAGTATGGAAAAAGAGAACAAGATCTCGCCGCTCTGACGAGACCTTGTTCTTTTTCATGGCTGTTTATTTACAGCCCCTTTGTTCGGGCATGTGGACCAGACAGCGTTCCCGGAAGCGCGTCAACCTCCTCCTCTCGCTGTCATGATAGCACAAGAAGGGGAAAAAGGCAATCTACGAATCGTTTACCCGGCCTCTTTGCCCGAAATCAGGCCTATCTTCCGCCATGGAGATTGCTGCTGACGTCCGGCCACAGGAAGAGGATGGCCTGCTCCGGGGCGCCGAAGGCGGTCTCCGTTATCCGGAGCTCCACCCGCAGCGCCGCGTCCCCGGGCTGGTTGGGGAAGTCCAGGGGGATCCAGGTGAAGAAGTCCCCCGCCATCAGGGCAAAGCTGCCCGCGTCCTGCCCGTTCACCGCAATGGAGACGGTTTTCGCCGCCAGGGTGGGGTTGTACACCAGCAGGCCGTGGAGATCGAAGCGCAGCGTCTCCCCCGGGACAGCGGTGTCTTCTCCGCCGTAGCCCAGCAGCCGATCCCGTTCAAAGAGCCGGGCCTGGCCCGCGATCTGCTCCGGCACAGACAGCTCCGGGCTGCCCTGGCCATCCACGAAGTTCTCCGCGTACAGCTCGTTCATGTAGTGTTCATGCACCACGCCGGTCTCCGTCACACAGGTATCCCCTTCCATCCGGGACTCCGCGGCGGTCCACACCGCGGCCTCGTCCGCGATCCAGTTGTTCCAGACATAGGACTCGGCGTTCATCCCATAGGGCTCCAGAGCCCGGGAGAGGGCCTGCAGAAGGCATGAGCCCAGCCGGACGAAGGGGTTGTCCTCGTCGTAGGGCAAAACGTGATAGACGGAGCCCTGGCGGCTGCGGGTATCGCAGCCGAGGCTGCCCAGCATCTGGGTCGCAAGGGTGGCGTGGAACTCCGTGGCCAGAACCTCTGCGCTGATGGCCTCGCCCCGGCACAGGTACTCGATGGCCAGAGCGCCGCTGCGGCTGTTGCGGGTCAGCAGGCAGCTGCCCTCCCGTCCGTCGGGGGTCTGTACCGTCAGGAGCCAGCAGGGAACCTCCGCCGGGCGCTCCAGGGCGGCGGCGACGCAGTCCTCCGGGCCGCAGACGCTGCTGTAAACCGGCGTTTCCTCGATGGTTGCGCTGCCCTGCGCGTCGTAGACGAGGCGCCAGGCGCTGACCACGGAGCCGGGATAACGGGGGTAGATTACCAGCCGGTCCTCGTCCCCGGCGTTCCAGTTTACCGTGGGGGCGGGAAGGCCCCAGTCATAGGGCGCGTTGTAAACGGCGGCCAGGATCGAGCCGTCCGCGGAGGCCAGAGGGCCGTTGAAGGGATTCTCCATGCGCCGCTCCGACGCCGGGGGCTCCCCGGGCAGGGCGGTCTCCAGCTCCGTGGGGCCCTCCGAGGCGGGCGGGGCGGGCTCCGTCAGGGCCGCAGAGGCCGAGGGCTGATAGTCGCCCATGGGGGCCGGGATCCGCCCGCGCAGGGCCCGCCAGCCCAGCAGGCCTCCCGCCGCCGCGGCGACAAGCAGCAGCCCGGCGGTGAGCTTCCCGAGGCCCGTGTGGAAGAAGCCCGTGCCCACGGCCTTGGCCGTCAGCACCACCGGCTCCTCCGCCGAAAGGGCGGCCTTGACCGCCCCACGCCCCAGGGCCCGGGCGGGCTCCTGCCGGTCCAGCAGGGCCAACAGGAAGGCCAGGGGGGAGGCCCCATAGAGCTTCACGCCCTGCTCCTCCAGCCCCTTCACCCGGGCCTCCACCTTTTTCCTGCCCAGGTGGAGCTGGGTCTTCACGGTGCCCTGGGTGACCCCCAGGGCCCGGGCGATCTCCGGGATGCTCAGCTCCTCGTAGTAGTACATACCCAGAATCAACCGCTGTCTTTGGGGCAGGCTGTCCAGAATCTCCCGCACCAGCCGGGCGGCCTCCTGCCGGTCCAGCTCCGGCTCCGGCAGGCGCTGGGGCCGGGTCTCGGGAATTTCAAGCTCCGCCCCGTCCTCCGTCTCCAGCTCCGTGAAGCGCAGGGGCTGCTCCTTTTGCAGCTCCTTCACCGCCTCGTTCACGGCGATGCGCCGCAGCCAGGGCAGGAAGGCCTCGGGCTTTTCCAGCTTGCCGATGCTCTGCCAGGCCAGCAGATAGCTGTTTTGGTGCACGTCCCAGGCGGTATCCTCGTCCTTCACCATGGAAAAGACCGTGCGCCAGAGGGCGGCGGCGCTGCGCTGATACAGCGCCTCAAAGGCCGCCCGGTCCCCGGTCTGGGCCTGCCGGACCAGCTCCGGCGGGATCTCAATCCGCTGCTTCTGTTTCATCCTTCATTCCTCGCTTCCTTGCGAATTGTTCTCATTCGGCGTCGTTTCCGTATATTCTATAGCACATTTTTCCTCGGATTGCAACGGCGTTTTCGTCCTTCCCGGTCCCGCCGCGGAGAATAGAGCCGATTCGTTCTGCCGCAGCCGCGCCGGGTCCGGCTCGACCCGGGCCAGGAGCCCGCGATACAGAGCCGCGAAGCTGTCCTCCAAATCCGTCACCTCCGATTTTGCGTTCTGTCTATATAGATACGAAAAAGAGCGAAAAGGTTGAAGGAAAATGAAAAAAATTTTCACCCCGGCGCAGAGGCCTCGAAGCCTCCGCGCCGGGGTGTCCCGTTTTTCGGGGGAGTTTCAGTTTTTCTCGAAGTCGGGCTGCCAGGCGGCGAACTGGGCCAGCTGGGCGTCGCTGCGGTGGTAGTAGCGCTCGCCCCGGTCCAGCTTGGCAATCTCCGCCATTTCCGCCTCGGTGAGGGTGAAGTCCAGAATGTCCAGATTGTCCCGGATGTGCTCCGGGTTCCGGCTGCCGGGGATGACGGCGAAGCCCATCTGGGTGTGCCAGCGGAGGATCACCTGGGCCGGGGTCTTGCCGTACTTCTTCCCCAGAGCGGCAAAGACGGGCTCGCGGATCAGGGTCTTGTCCCCGTGGCCCAGGGGATACCAGCTCATGAGCTTGATGCCGCAGCGGTCCAGGGTTTTGCGCAGCTCCGTCTGGGTGAAGTAGGGATGGGCCTCCGCCTGGATGAACTGGGGCGCGATTTCCCACAGGCCTTCCAGCTCCGCAATGTACCTGCCCTCAAAGTTGGAGATGCCGATGGCCCGGGCCTTGCCCGCCCGGTAAGCCTGCTCCAGCTGCCGGTAGCCCGCCAGCCAGTTTCCCGCGGGCTGGTGGATGTAGAGCAGGTCCACGTAGTCCACCCCCAGCCGCGCCAGGGTCTCGTCCACGGCCTTGGGATTCTCATACTCGCTGGGCCAGAGCTTGGTTGAGAGGTAGATTTCCTCCCGGGCCAGGCCGCTGGCCTTCATGCCCCGGCCCACAGCCCGCTCGTTGACGTAGGCGTTGGCGGTGTCCACCAGGGAATAGCCCATCCTCAGGGCCTCCCGGACGCTGCGCTCCGCGTCGGCGGGGCTGAGCATAAAGGTGCCGATGCCCACTGCGGGGCAGCGATTGCCGTTGTTCAGAGTGATGTATTCCATGTTGTCCTCCTTCGTTGTCCGGGTGTAACCCTGCTTACAGAAGCCCGTTGGCCTTGAGCCAGCGCTTCAGCTCCGGCTCCGCCTGGGCGGCGCGGGAGCCGGTGACGGGCAGGCCGGGCTTCAGCTGAGCCCCCGGGCAGAGCTTGCGGATCTCCCGCTCGCTGGAGCCCATGCCGCTGCCCTCGTTGGTGCACAGGGGCAGGATGGTCTTGCCGCTGAAGTCGAAGGCCTCCAGGAAGGTGTATACCGCCATGGGCATGGTGCCCCAGTAGTTGGGGTAGGCCAGAATCACGGTGTCGTAGCCGTCGATGGACTCCGGCAGGGCCGTCAGCTCCGGCCGGGCCTTGGCCTGCAGATCCTGCTTGGCCTCCTCGATGCAGCGCATATAGACGGGGGAGTAGGGCTGCTTCATTTCGATCTTGAAGCGGTCCGCCTCGATCAGCTTCCGGATGCTGGAGGAGGAGATCGGCTTTCCCGTCTTTGAGCGCAGCGGCAGGGGCGCGGCTCTGACCCCCGCCGGGGCGCAGTTTGTGTCCTATCTCACGGGAATGCGCCAGGAGCTGCGGCGGGCGATCGAACAGGGGCAGAACTTCAGCGCCCGGTATCAGGACAGCATCCGCGTCAGCCTCATGGTGCGGCAGGCCCTGTATTTTCTCCCGGAGGCCATGCGCCTGTTCGCCCAAAGCTGGCCCCGGGTGCAGATCACCCCGGTTTTTCAGTACGAAACCGGGGTGGACAGCTTTCTCCGCAGTGAGACCGACCTGCTTTTCGCCCTGAAGGAGCAGACCCGGCAGATGCCCGGCGTCCGGGTCCACCCCCTCTTTGAGAGCCGGGTCTATCTCATCGCCCGGCGGGACGATCCCCTGGCCGGGCGGGATCTCATCACCGAGGCGGAGCTCTGCGGGCGGACCCTGATGGTGGGCGGGGGCTCGCCTCCGGCTCTGAAGGCGGTGCAGCACCGGCTCATCGCCACCGGGAAAATCGACTATTTCAACAGCCCGGACCACGACAGCACCCTCACCAACGTGGCGGCGGGCCGGGGAATCTGCCTGGCCCCGGGCTTTCTCAACGACCACAGCGGCCAGTTCGCCTGGATCCCCTTCGACTGCGAGGAGCGCTTCTCCTGCGTGCTGTGTACCCACCGGGAGGACAGCCGCCCCAGCCTGGCCGCCTTTGTGGCGCTGCTGGGGCGGCTCTACCGGGACGCGGTGGCCTTCCCCCTCTGAGCTCCTTTGCCTCCCGCCCCGGCCCCGAGGCCGCCCTGTGAAAAAGTCCCCGGTTTTCCTGTTGCGCCGGGCATGGACTTCCGCTACAATATAGCCAGGCAAAGCCAAGCCGAACATGAAACGGGGGATGCAGCAACATGGAAAAAGTCTATAATCTGAACGAGCTGGCCATCATGACCGGCTTCACCACCAGGACCCTGCGGAGCTATCTGAGCCAGGGCCTGCTCCGGGGGGAGAAGATCGACGGGATGTGGCAGTTCACCCCGGAGGAGCTGGACCGCTTTTTCAACGAGCCCTTCGTCAAGGAGGGCCTGCGGATCAAGCGGAACGCAGCGGTATTCGATTTTTTGGCGGATACCGCGAAAAAGTCCAACCGGATCTGCGTTGTTCTGGATCTGCCGGTCTCCGACGAGGAGGGCGCGGAGTGCTCCGCCTTCTTCTGCGCCGCTATGATGCGGGCAAAGGACGCTTCCTTCAGCTACAGCCGGGACCGGGGCATGAGCCGGGTGATTCTCAGCGGAGCGGAGGATCAGGTGACGGAGCTTCTGCGGAACTACTACCGGCAGGGATAAACCCGTCAGAACAGACAATCACGCTTTCGGAAGCCCGCAGGGGGCTCCGAAAGCGTGATTTTTCATTGCGCAGATGGGCTTATTTGCCGCAGTACGCGGCCACGGCGTCCCGGATGTAGGCGGCGGCCCCGTCGCCGTGCCGGTCGATGTTCGCCCGGAAGCGCTCGTCGTCGGCGTACATCTGTCCCAGGCCCGCCAGGATCCGGGGGGTGCAGGGATAGTAATGGGCGCTGATATGATCCTGCAGGGCCTTCACCAGGCCCTGGGCCTCGGGAGAGTCCGGGGCCGCGCCCCGGCTCCTGCAGGCGGCAAGCTCCCCCATGATCCGGTCCATTCCCGCCGCGGCGGCCCTCCAGTCCTGCCCGGAGTAATGCCCGGTCTTTTGCTCATAGGCCGCATAGGCGGCGCTTTGGCCCCAGCGGGCCTCGGCCTCCGCCCGGTACTGCGCCGATTGTCTGCGGTCAAAGGCGTTCATCACCGCTTCCCCTTATTCCGCGGGCCCATCAATAGGCGGGCTCGGCCCGGGAGTACTTGGTCTCCACCTCGTACTTGGCCGTCTCGATCATCTCGGGCAGCATCTCCAGGAGCTGGTCTACCTCCTCCTCGGTGTTGTAGATGCCGAAGCTGATCCGGATCATGCCCGGGGTGTTGACGTCGGTGCACTCCTCAAACTCGTTCAGCTGCTCCTCGGGAATGCCCATCAGCCGCCAGACGTAGGGGTGGGCGCAGAAGGCGCCCCGGCGGGTGGCGACGCCGCCCTGCTCGGAGAGCACCCGGGCCAGGGCGTAGGAGTTGAGATCGGAGAAGTTGAAGGTCACCACGCCTACCCGGTCCTCCAGGTTCTCGGTGTCGCCGTAGATGATCACGTTGTCCAGCTTCTTGAGCCCGTCGATGAGTCGGCGGTTCAGAGCCTTCTCGTGGGCCTCGATGGCGTCGAAGCCGACGCTCTGCAGCACGTCGATGGCCTTGCCCAGGCCCACCACGCCGGGGTAGTTGGGGGAGCCGGCCTCATAGGAGGCGGGGGCGTTCTTGTAGGTCTGGGTCTCGTCCCGGACGATGTTCACGATGCCGCCGCCGTAGAATTCCGGCATATGCTCGTTGAGCACCTCGGCCAGGCCCACCACGGCGCCGCCGCCGTAGGGAGAGTACATTTTGTGGGCGGAGAAGACGAAGAAGTCCACGTTCTCCTCGGGGGTGCTGCCCAGCATGGAGAACTTGCGGTGGGCCACGATCTGGGCGCCGTCCACCACCAGCTTGGCTCCGTGGGCGTGGGCCATCTTCGCCACTCTGTGTACGTCGGTGACGTAGCCGGTGACGTTGGAGGCGGCGGTGACGGAGACGTACTTGATCTTGCCGTCGTACTCGGTGAGCAGGCGTTCCATGTCGTCGTAGTCCACCCGGCCCTGCTCGTCCACCTCGGACCAGATCACGTTGCAGCGCTCCCGCCAGGAGAGGTCGTTGGCGTGGTGCTCGATGCGGGTCACCAGCACCAGATCGTCCTCGCTCTCGATCAGAGCGGAGGCCAGCTTGTTGAGGCCGTCGGTGGTGTTGTTCACGTAGAAGCAGGTGTAGCTGTCGGGATCCGCGCCCACGAACTGCAGCACCTTGTCCCGGGTGCTGTTGTAGAGGTCGGTGGAGTGGTTGGACTTCTGGGAGAAGCCCCGGCCGATGGAGCCGTAGAGCTTGAGCTCCTCGTTCACCGCGTCCGCCACGGGCTGCAGGGCGGGGGTGGTGGCCGCGTTGTCAAAGTTGATGAGGGGGCGCCGGGTGCCGTCCAGAAGCTCGATGGGCTCCTCCACGCCGATGACGTAATCCCGGATGTTGTCGATGGTGATGGGGACCTGGTCCGCCGGAAGCTCCGGGGTCTGGGCGCTGCTCTCCGTCGGGCTGTCCTCGGCGGCGGTGCTCGCCGTTTCGTCGCTGCTCCGGCTCTCCTCGGAGACGGCGCTCCGGGTGTCGTCGGCGGGTTCCGTCTGCGTGTCGGCGCTGCTCGGGCTCGGAGCCTCCGGCTGCCTGGAGCAGGCGGCCAGCAGGGTGCAGCACAGCAGCACGCTCAGCAGCAGACACAGAATCGCTTGAAGCTTGGATTTCATTTTCATTCCTCCTTATTCGATGGTTTTTTCGCGTCCGTGAAGGGCGGGTCGAACTGTGTCATATTATAGCACAACGCCGTCGGTTTTTCAAGAATATTGCGCCGCCGCGGCAGCGTATCGGAGCAGGAAAAGGGAGAAAAAACGGCAAGCGGGAAAAGCGCTTGCGCAATTCTTTCCGGGGTGGTATAGTATAGCTTGAGATTGCCGGAAGGCGGAAGCGAGGTGAGAGGATGCACGACATTTGGAATCCCTGGCACGGCTGCAAAAAGTGCAGCGAGGGCTGCCAGAACTGCTATATGTACTTCCTCGACGCCCGGCGGGGCGGAA
Source organism: Oscillospiraceae bacterium (assembly GCA_017541995.1). Lineage (GTDB taxonomy): Bacteria > Bacillota > Clostridia > Oscillospirales > Oscillospiraceae > JAFRPC01. Next base: position 1,325 of record JAFXYD010000077.1, on the reverse strand, counting down.
ACGGGGCGGAGATCTACCGGACCAAGAGCGGCTTCCGCTATCCTCTGAGCCGGGACCGCGGCGGCAGCTACAAGGTCCAAAGCGGGGAGATGCTGCGGGTCTGCATGACCAGCGATTTTTTCCTGGAGGAGGCGGATCCCTGGCGGGACGAGGCCTGGGAGATCATCCACCGGCGGCCGGACGTGAAATTCTTTTTGCTGACCAAGCGGCCGGAGCGGGCGGCGGCCCATTTGCCCCTGAACTGGGGCGACGGCTGGGAGAACGTGATGCTCAACGTCAGCTGCGAAAACCAGCGCCGGGCCGACCAGCGCATTCCGATCCTGCTTTCCCTGCCCTTCAAGCACAAGGGCATCATGTGCGCGCCATACATCGGCCCGGTGAGCATCCGGGACTATCTGCCCGCCGGGCAGATCGAGCAGGTGCTCTGCGACGGGGAGAACTACGGCGGCGCGAGGCCCTGCCATTATGAATGGGTCAAGGCCCTGCGGGACGAGTGCTATGCCGCCAACGTGACCTTCACCTTCTGCGGCACCGGCCGGTGCTTTGTCAAAGACGGGAAACGCTACCGCCTGGAGGGCAGCGTACAGACGCAGCAGGCCCGGAAGTCGGGGCTGAGCTTTCTGGGCAAGCCCATGGTATTCAAGCTGACAGACGAATGGGGCAACCCGATCCCCGAGGCGCGGCTGTATAAGCCCTGGTTCGGTCCCCGCTGCCAAAGCTGCGGGATGCAGCAGACCTGCAACGGCTGCAGCCGCTGCGTCCGCTGCGGCGTCCCCCGCAGCCCACCCCCCGCCCGTAGCGGCGGTCATTGACCGCCATATGCCTGCCCGTAGGGACGGCTCTCAGCCGTCCGCGTTCCCCGCCCGGACAAGGCATCAGGGATCAGGCATCAGGCATCAGACCCGCTCGTAGGGGCGGTCACTGACCGCCCGCCGTACCCCGCACCCCACCGTAGCGGCGGTCATTGACCGCCACATGCACCCGATCGCAGGCGAAGCGGGAATTGAAAATTGAAAGTTGAAAAATGAAAATGTCGGTGTTTTCAAATTGCGATTTGAAAACATTGGAAATGGGGACGGGGGGAACGGATTGCCACGCCAGTGTGCGCACTGGCTCGCAATGACAAATTCGGGACGCTTTCCGCCGTAGGGGACGGGTTCCCCGTCCCGCCGTTTCCCGCCCGCACCCGCCTGTAGCGCCGGCAATCTGCCGGCCATGCACCACGCCGGTCCCCACTCCGCCCGCCTGTAGCGGCGGTCATTGACCGCCATATGCCCGTCCGTAGGGACGGCTCTCAGCCGTCCGCGTTCCCCGCCCCGCCGCAG
>JAFXYD010000076.1 GCA_017541995.1 Oscillospiraceae bacterium | reverse complement strand
GGCGAGGGGGAGGGCGGCCAATGACCGCCCCTACAGACGGGGGCAGGGCGGCCGGTGACCGCCCCTGCGGGCGGGGGCAGGGCGGCCGGTGACCGCCCCTGCGGGCGGGGGCAGGGCGGCCGGTGACCGCCCCTGCGGGCGGTTCGCTTCCCTTAATTGAGCGCGTTCTCCGGGGCTACGGTGTCGTTTTCGTCCACGGTGGCGAAGTAGGTATCGAAGACGGCCTTGGCGATGCTGCCCAGGCTGCCGCCCTGGGCGCCTTTTTCCACGTAGATGGCGATGGCCACCTGGGGATCGTCGGCGGGGGCGTAGCAGACGAAGGAGGCGTGGTCGGAGCCCGCGGAGCCGTGCTGGGCGGTGCCGGTCTTGGCGCAGACTGCCACGGGATAATTGCCGAAGACCTTGTTGGCGGTGCCGTTGGGGGCGGAGACCGCCTCCCGCATGCCCTGGGTATAGACCTCGTAGGCCTCGTCGCTGATCTCCAGCCGGGAGGCCACGGTGGGCTGCATCTCATAGAGCAGCTCCTGGTAGTCGGCGGAGATGACCCGGTTGAGGAAGGTGGCCTTGTAGCGGACGCCCCGGTTGGCCAGGGCGGCGGTGTAGACCGCCATCTGCATGGGGGAGAAGCGGTTTTCCGACTGGCCGATGGCCATGGAGATGGTGTCGCCGGCGGTGAAGACCTGGAAGCCGGGATCGGAGTACAGCTCCCGCTTGCTCTCCGGGTTGGCCCGCCAGCCGGTGGTCTCCGCCAGCTCTACGCCGGTGGGCTCCCCCAGGCCCAGGGCCTTGGCGGTCTGATCCATCCGCTCCCAGCCGGTGAGACGGCCCACCTCGTAGAAGAAGTAGTTGCAGGACACCGCCAGGGCCTGGACGCAGTTGATGACCCCGTGGGTCTGGTGACTGGCCGTGTAGAGATAACAGGCGGGCTGGTAGTCCTCGTAGTAATCGTAGATGCCCTTGTCCTCCACGGTGGTGTAGCGGGAGATGATTCCGGCGTTCAGCGCCGCGATGGAGGTGGACATCTTATAGGTGGAGCCGGGGGGATAGGCCTGCATCAGGGCCCGGTTGAACATGGGGGAATACCTGTCCTTCACCAGCTCGTTGTAGTCCCGGGAGAAGGTGGCGATGTTGAAGGTCGGGTAGGAGGCGGAGGCCAGCACGGCGCCGGTCTTCACGTCGAGCATCACCAGGGCGCCGCCCTCGGCGTCCTTGCCCTCCTCCTTGGTCCCCACGCCGGTCTCCCGCAGCTTCAGGATGTAGTCCTCCAGGGCCGTCTCCGCCGTCATCTGGTAGTTGATGTCCAGGGTGGTCTCCACGTTGGCTCCGGCCTTGGGCTCCACGGCGTAGTACTGGGCAATGATGTTGCCCTCCCGGTCCACGGTGGTCCGCAGGACGCCGTCGGTGCCGTGGAGCTCCTCCTCGAAGGCCTTTTCCAGGCCGTCCTTGCCCACGAAGGCGTCCATGGCGTAGCCCTTTTCCTTGTAGACCTCCCACTCCTCGGGGCTCATGGCCGCGGTGCGGCCCAGGATGTGGGCGGCGAAGCTGGTGTTGTACTCCCGGACGGTGCTGGCCTGGACCTGCATGCCGGGGGTGTTGAGCTCCATGAGCTCCGCCAGCCGCACCGCGTCCACGTCGGAGAGCAGGGTGTAGGTGGGCAGGGAGGTATAGTTCCGCAGATCCAGCTCGTAGCGCAGGCCCAGCACGTCCCGCACGTCCTCGTCGCTCCAGTCGTTGGGGATGCGGAAGCGGGCCCGCATCAGCTTGATGAGCTGGGCGGCGGAGACGTCGGAGTCCCAGTCGTTCTGCCGCAGGAAGCTGCGGAAGTAGTTGTTCCAGCTGTCGGAATAGTTGGCGGTCTCGTACTCGTAGGGCTTGGCCCGGGTGACGGGCAGGTGGTCGGTGAAGCCCACCCCCGTCTCCCGGCACAGGCCCGCCAGCTGCCGCAGGCTCTCGTTGGGAGAATTGGAATTGAACAGGGCATAGCCCGTGATGATCAGATTGTAGCTGGCCCGGTTGGACACCAGCACGTTGCCGTTGCGATCCAGGATCTCCCCCCGGGCCGCGGTGACCCGGGTATCATAGGTATAGGTGCCGGTACCGGTGCCGGATCTCCGGGGGTTCACCACCTGCAGCTGGATGAGCCGATAGGCGTATACCCCGATGAGCAGGCCGAAGACCGTGAGTAACAGCCCCAGCCGGAGCTTGAAATTATAACGCATCCCGCACCCCGATTCTGCCGATCCGCTTGACCAGCACGTAATGGATGGGCATGAAGACCATCGAAAGTATCTCCCCCGGCAGCAGCACCCGCCAGAGATTCTCCAGGGCCACCGTGGGCGGATTGACGATCAGCGGCACCGTGGGCGGGAGGATCAGCTTGAAGGCAAAGATCACGCAGGCGTTCAGCAGACTCACGCCGAAGGCGCAGAGGGCCGTGGGCAGAAAGCGCAGGGTCAGCACCGCCCGGCAGAGCACCGCCGAGAGGATGGCCCCCACGGGGATCACCGCCACGGAGAGATTGCCGAAGTCCGCCCCGGACAGGCACCAGAGCAGGGCCGCCAGGATGGCGTAGACCCCGCCCTTCTCCGGGCCCTCCCGGACGCAGACGCAGACGATCAGCGCAGGAAGCGGCGTCAGCCTGGCCCCCCAGATCGGGAGCTTGGCCAGCACCACCGTCTGCAAAAGCAGCACCAGCAGGGTCAGCAGCCCGTAGAGGGACCATTTCAGGATGCCCTGCCATTGCATCTTTGTTAAGTGAAAGTATTTGAACACCGTGATCCCTCCTTTCTTTGGGGAATGAAGCCGCCCTGCGGCTCCTGGTCACTGGTTTTCGTAGTCGGTGATAATGTACACCTGCTCCAGGTTGTCCAGGTCGGCGGCGGGCTTCAGCAGGGCGTATTTCGCCACGCCGGTCTGGTCGAAGTCCGCGTCGGTGATATAGCCGATGATCAGCCCCCGGGGGTAGACCGTGGAGCCGGTGGTGAGGACCTGGTCGTTGTTCCGCAGCACGGAGTCCGTGGGCAGGTAGTTCATCCGCAGCAGGCCCTGGGAGCCGGTGGCCAGAGCGCCCTCCACCACGCCGTTGTAGCCCGTGGAGGCCACGGTGGCGGAGATGCCCAGGGTGGAGTCCAGCACCGTGGTGACGGTGGCCCAGTTGGGCCCGGCCTCTGTGACCTGGCCCACCACCTGGCCGTACTCCGTGACAGCCACCATGCCCACCTGGATGCCGGACTTGGTGCCCTTGCCGATGGTAAAGGCGGATTTCCAGCTGCTGTCCACCCAGGAGATGATATAGGCGTCCGTCGGCACCCAATCCTCGTGCTCCTCCATGAGGCCCAGAAGCTGGTGCAGGCGCTCGTTCTCCCGCTGGAGGGAGTCGGCGCTGCGGACGTTCTCCTCCATGATGATGATCTTCCGCTTCAGCTCCTCGTTTTCCGCCTGCAGGGACTCGTAGCGGAAGACGTAGTCATAGTAGCGCTCCACCTGGCGCACAATGGCGCTGGCGGCGGAGCGGAAGGGGGTCAGGGCCGTCTGCACCAGGCTCTCGCCGGGGCGGCCTCGGTTGACGGCCGCCGTGATGGTGACAAGCCCCGCCAGCAGCACCGCCACAACGATGAGCCACTTGGTCTTGGCAGATATGTGTTTTTTCATAAGCTACTCCTACTCTGTCGTCGAAGGCCGCCTTCCTGTCAGGGGGAGGGCCTGAGGGGATCGATCCCGTATCGCTTCAGGGCCTGGGTCAAGGCGCAGACCGGCAGGCCCACCACGGTGAAATAGTCGCCCCGGATGCCCTCCGCCAGCATCATGCCCCGGCCCTGGATGCCGTAGGCCCCGGCCTTGTCCATGGGCTCCCCGGTGGCGACGTAGGCGGCGATCTCCGCCTCGCTCAGGGGGCGGAATTTCACCCAGGTCTTTTCGCAGTGGGTCTCCGGCTCCGCCCCGGCCCCGGGCCGGTACAGGGTGAAGGCCGTGTATACGGCATGCTCCCGGCCGGAGAGGGCCCGCAGCATGGCCTTGGCCTCGGCCTCGTCGTGGGGCTTGCCCAGGATCCGCCCGTCCAGCACCACAATGGTATCGGAGCTGAGCACCAGAGGCGCGTCGGGCCCGGAGGCCTGCTCCCGCCGCAGACGCGCCGCCACGGCCCGGGCCTTGGCCTCGCAGATCCGCCGGACGGAGGCCTCGGGGTCCTCGGTCTCATATTTCGTTTCGTCGATCTCCGCGGTGAGGACCCGGAAGTCCAGGCCCATCCGCTCCAGCAGCTCCCGCCGCCGGGGCGACTGGGAGCCAAGTATCAGGTTCATATCGTTTCCTCGTCTGCCCCGAAGGGGCGGGTTCATTCTACTCCACGCCTCTGTAGTACAGCCCCCTGGTGCACGCTCCGGGGTCAAAAACCCCGCCGCCACGGAGGGCCGCCGCCACAGCGTCCACCTCCATGGGGTTCTCGGTGGTGAACTGGAGCCGCAGGGCCCAGAGGCCCAGGCTCCGCAGCTCGGGGAGCTTATCCAGCAGATACAGCTTCTTGCCGTTGTAGATGACGCTGCGGCAGCTGTCCTGGTCCGGCAGGACCCGGAACTCCTCCCCCCGGCGGTCCACCAGCTTGGCGGGGCCGGAATGGCAGGCGCAGCGTCCGTTTCGGTTCTTGATGACGCAGTTCTCCGTGAGCATCAGGGGCAGGCGGCCATAGGCCAGCAGCTCCGTGGGCAGGGGCTTGGACAGGTCCCGGATCCGGGGCAGGGTCAGCTCAAAGCTCAGCGTGGCGCTCTCCAGGCCCAGGCCCCGGGCGACGTTCATGGCCCGGGAGTTGAAGAGGTTCAGCCCGAAGTCGCCGCAGACGGCGAAGCCCCGGGAACGAGCCAGGGAGATATGGCCCAGGTTGCCGCAGAGGGCCAGCCGGACCCCCAGGGCGTGCGCCCGGTCCAGGGTCTCCCGCACCGCCTCCGTCTCCCCGTCCCGGATGACCCGGGGCAGGACCACGGCCAGCTCCGTCTGGGCCGGGATCCGGGAGATCCAGGCGCTGTCCTTCCGGAACATGGACAGGGGCACGTAGAGCCGGGCGGGCTTCACCGCCAGCAGCTTTGGGGTCAGCTGCTCCGGGCTCAGAACCCCTACCGTCCAGCGGGGGGGCTTGGCGAAGCCGGGGCTGCGCTTCACGGGGGAGAAGGAATTCAGCTCCCGGTCCCGCTGACGGCCCCGGAGGGCCGTGAGATGGGCCAGCACCTCCCGGCGCATGGCGTTGATGGCGGCGGCGGAGAGGGTCAGCCCCGGCTCCACCACGCTCTTGGTCTCCAGGCAGCGGTAGGGGGTGCCGCCGGTCTTGGACAGGCGCTCCGCCAGGGCCTCCGGGCTCAGGGGCCGGTTCACCGCCGCCTGGGGCACCGGGCCCTCGGTCTTGCAGAGGTTGCCCAGCTCGTCCTCCACCGCCAGCATGGCGTTCTGGCGGCGGTTCACCACGGCGTAGAAGCGCACCGGCACCAGGGGGGCCTCGGTGTTCTCATAGCCCGCCCGGGCCCGCTGCATCAGCTCTTTATTCTCCCGCTCCTTCTGGCGGGTGCCGAACATATCCGGGCCGGTCTGGCCCAGGTAATAGCCCTGGGTGAAGCCCTGGCGGGAGAAGACGTCCCGCAGGTCCCGCATCTCCTCGGCGGAGACGCTCCGGCCGTCGATGGCGGCCCGGTAGAGCCGGGTGGCCACGGCCACGTATTCGGGGCGCTTCATGCGGCCCTCGATCTTCACGGAGGCCACCCCCATGCGCTCCAGCTCCCCCACCCAGGGAATCAGACAGTTGTCCTTGAGGCTCAGGGGATATTTGTCCTCATAGCGGCCGTAGCCGTAGGCCAGGCGGCAGGGCTGGGCGCACTGGCCCCGGTTGCCGGAGCGGGTGCCCACCACCGCGGAGAAATAGCACTGGCCGGAATAGCACATGCACAGGGCCCCGTGGACGAAGACCTCGATCTCGATGGGGCTGTTGCGGCAGATATAGGCGATGTCCTCCCGGCTCAGCTCCCGGGCCAGCACCACCCGGCTCATGCCCATGGCCGCCGCCCGCAGCACGCCGTCCAGGGAGTGGATGGACATCTGGGTGGAGGCGTGGATGGGGACCTCCGGGGCCATTTGCCGCAGCAGGGACACCAGGCCCAGATCCTGGACGATAAAGGCGTCCACCCCCGCCTTGACGGCGGCGGTGATGGTCTGGGCGGCCTGCTCCAGCTCCCGGTCCGTCACCAGGGTATTCAGCGTCAGATGTACCTGCACCCCCCGCACGTGGCAGTAACGCACAGCATCCGGCAGCTCGTCCAAGGAAAAGTTCTTGGCGTTCTGTCGGGCGTTAAAGGGGCCGGAGCCCAGATATACGGCGTTGGCGCCGCTCTGGACCGCCGCGCGAAGGGCGTCCATGGAGCCGGCGGGGGCAAGCAGTTCCAGCATGGCAGGCAGACCTCGGATCCTACATCGTAATTCGGGAATTTATTATAACAGACAGGCGGGGAAATTTCCAGAGCAAAGGCGGAATTTCAGCAGGAAATATTTTCCGCCCTTCGGCATTTCCACGGAGAAGTTACAGTTCGACACTCTTTCCGGGGCACCACAAGGGGTAGATTTTGGGTAACATAATTCCCCAAAATAACAGTCGGCCCCGGTGGAAATTCCGCCGGGTTGTCCACATTCTCCACCGGGTTTTCCACAGCCCTTCGGGTTTTCCACCCGGGAAAAGCGTCGAAAAATCGGGAAGCCCGGAAAAAATTTGTGGGTTTTCCACAGAATGGGAAAACCCCGTCGTTTTGACCCGACGGGGTTTTCCCGGCTGCGCGGGAGTTTCCATAATCTGAGGGCCTATTCCGCGATCAGCAGCTCCGCGATCTGGATGGCGTTGGTGGCGGCGCCCTTGCGGACCTGGTCGCCGCAGCACCAGAGGCAGAGGCCGTCGTCGTCGGTGAGATCGGGCCTGATCCGGCCCACCAGGACCAGATCCTGGTCGGAGCTGTCCAGCGGCATGGGGTACTGCCCCTCCGCCAGATCATCCACCAGCTTGCAGCCGGGGGCGAACTGCAGCGCCCGCCGGGCCTCGTAGACAGAGGGACGGCGCTGGAATTTCACGTTCAGAGAAATGGAATGGCTCCGCATCACCGGGACCCGGACGCAGGTGCAGCTGACCTTCATCTGGGGCAGATGGAGGATCTTGCGGCCCTCGTACTGGAGCTTCATCTCCTCGGAGGTGTAGCCGCTCTCCTGCTCGCCGCCGATCTGGGGGATCAGATTGAAGGCGATCTGATGGGGGAAGACCTTGGCCTGGACGGGCTGGCCCTTCATCACGGCGGCGGTCTGCTCGCTGAGCTCCACGGGGCCCGCGGCTCCGGCGCCGGACACCGCCTGGTAGGTGGAGGCCACGATGGAGACGATGGGGGAAAGCTGCTTCAGGCCGTTGAGGGCGGTGACGGCGATGACGGTGGAGCAGTTGGGGTTGGCGATGATGCCCCGGTGGAGCTTCACGTCCTCGGGGTTCACCTCCGGCACCACCAGGGGCACGTCCTCCCGCAGGCGGAAGGCGGAGGAGTTGTCGATGAACACGGCCCCGGCCTTGACGATGGCGGGGGCGAAGCGCTTGGCCACCTCGTTCTCCGCGGCCCCCAGGACGATGTCCAGGCCCTCGAAGGCGTCGTCGGCGGCCAGCTCAATCTGGATGGGCTTGCTGTTCCAGGCCACCACCTTGCCCGCGCTGCGCTCGCTGGCAAACAGATGCAGCTCGCTGACCGGGAATTCCCGCTCCAGCAGGAGCTTCATCATCTCCCGCCCCACAGAGCCGGTGGCGCCTAATATTCCAACCTTGTACTGTTTCATGATACAGCCTCCTTCATAGAGTTGAAAATGGAAAATTGAAAATTGAAAATTTCGGAGTCGGGCAAATTGCCATTTGCCCGACAGTTTTGTATTCATTGCTCTTTGTTTGCTTTTGCGGTTTTCAGGATGCTGGTGATTATTTTTTCAATCTCAATGCAATCGGTCTGAATGGAACGATACTCCCGGTCATTCAGATACCCGCTATCGTGGAGCAGAGACAGCCAGAGGGATGAAAGCTGATATGAATGTCATTTTGCAGATGGCAATCTGCAAAATACCTTTTCTATTCACTATTATCTATTATCTATTTTAGGGCGGCCGGTGACCGCCCCTACGGACGAGGGACAGGGCGGCCGGTGACCGCCCCTACGGACGGAGAGCCCTTTTCCCACCCTGATCCTTGATCCTTAATCCCTGATCCCTACTTGACGAAGCTGTTATAGAGCACCCGCACGGCTTTGGCGTAGTCGGCGTTATCAACTCCCAGGATGACGTTGACCTCCCGGGGGCCCTGGGAAATCAGACGGATGTTGATGCCCTCCCGGCCCAGGGCGGAGAAGATGCGGCCCGCGATGCCGGGGCGATTCGCCATGCGGCGGCCCACGGCGGCCACAATGGCCAGGCCCTTCGTCACCAGCACCTCGTCCGGGGCCAGCTTCTCCTGGAGCTGGGCCACGATGCTGTGAACCACCTTCTCCAGCTTGCTGCCGGAGACCACCAGGGAATAGGTATCCACGCCGTTTGGGGTGTACTCCACCGCCAGGCCGTGGTTCTCAAAGATCTCGTAGATCCGCCGCAGGGCGCCGATCTCGGAGCTGAGGCCCCGCTTGGAGATGCTGACCACGGCGTAGTCCTTCTTCCCGGCGATGCCGGTGATGAAGCGGCGCTCGTCGCCGGAGGCCTCGTTCTCCTCGAAGCGCTCCATGATGATGGTGCCGGGGTGCTCCGGATCGTTGGTGTTGCGGATGTTCAGGGGGATGTTCTTCTCCGCCACGGGGAAGATGGTGTCCTCGTGGAGGACCTGGGCCCCCAGATAGCTGAGCTCCCGCAGCTCCGCGTAGGTGACCTGGGGAATGGACTCGGGATTCTCCACGATGCGGGGGTCCGCCATCAGGATCCCCGAGACGTCGGTCCAGTTTTCATAGACCTCAGCCTCCAGGGCCGCCGCCGCCAGGGCGCCGGTGATGTCGGAGCCGCCCCGGCTGAAGGTGTGGATGCTGCCGTCGGCCAGGGCCCCGTAGAAGCCCGGAATCACAATCCGCTTCCCCGCCGCCAGCTCCCGCAGGGCGGCGTAGGACCAGTCCTGGTCCACGGTCCCGTCCATCCGGAAGCGGAGCCAGCGGGTGGCGTCCACAAACTCGAAGCCCAGGCAGTCCGCCATCAGCAGGGCGGAGAGATACTCCCCCCGGGAGGCCAGGGCGGCCTCGCTCATGCCGGACTCCATATCGGCCCGGATCCGCTCCAGCTCCCCCTCCAGGTCGGTTTTCAGCCCCAGCTCGTCTCGGATCTGCAGATAGCGCTGGGCGATCATGCCGAACACGGAGTCGCAGGAGACGCCGTAGCGCAGGTGGGCATGGCAGAGATATAAAAGGTCGGTGATCTTGTGGTCCTCGGGGCCGCGCTTGCCCGCGGCGGAGACCACCACCACGCGGCGGCTCTCGTCGGCCTCCACAATGGCTTTGACCTTGGCATATTGGGCGGCGCTGGCCATGGAAGAGCCGCCGAATTTCAAAACCTTCAACATAGGCGGATACTCCTTTCACCCCAGCTTATGCCAAAATGCCGGGCTTCGACACGCTTCGGGGGGAAATAAATTGAAAGTTGAAAATTGAAAGTTGAAAGTTGAGGTATCGGTCAAATTGCTATTTGCCCGACAATTTTGAATTTACTTACTGACAGAGTTCGCTTTTGTCGTTTTCAAAATGCTTGTGAGTAATTTTTCGATCTCAATACAATCACTCTGAATCGATCGGTATTCCCGATCGGTCAAATAAGCGGTGTCATGCAGGAGGGAAAGCCAATACTTTGTCTCGGAGGTCTCTTTTAGCGCGACGGAAAGTTTTGCGATAAAATCCGCACGGCTTTGTCCCTGTTGCCCCTCGGTAACGTTCGCTCGAATGCTGGTCCCGCTTTTCTCCACCTGCTGGGAAAGAATGAACTCATGCTTGACATCTCGCAAATACTGGCAGAGCTTTACGATCCGAACAGCAAAACGATAGGATTTCTCAGCAATCATGCAAGGTATTCCTCCGTTGCGATACAAAGATTGAAAGAGAAAGAAATCTGCTCAAAGATGTATCTTCATCATTTTGCAGATGGCAATCTGCAAAATACCTCCACTTTCAACTTTCAACTTTCAATTTTCAATTCGCTGTTTATGGGGTGGCGAGCATTGCTCGCCGCTACGGGCGGTGTGCGTCCCTACGGGCGGGCTTTGGGCCTCACGTCCAGCCAGTAGTCGATGGTGCCGCTGCCCAGGCCCTCCACGGTGATGCCGTAGCAGACGTGGAGGCTGCCGCCGGAGAGGGTCATCTCGTCCTCGATGCTGACGGTGCGGATGGTGATGAGCAGGGCGCCCTCCTCGGTGTTGTAGAGGGACTGGTGGACCTGGCCGGGGACGAAGACCATCTCGCTGCGCACCGCCCCCACCCGGCGCAGCACCACCTTGTCCTTGTGGAGCTCGAAGATGGTGTCGGTGCCCTTGAGCCCCGTGAGCTCAGACTCGGCGTAGCGCAGGTAGAGGACCCCGTCCTCCCCCGTCAGATCCGCCTCGGTGGTGAGCTCGATGGTGTCGGGCTCCTGCTGCCGGTACTTCTGGACGCCCTTGACGTGGAGCAGAAACTTACACGCCATAGCGGGCCTCCAGGGCCAGGGAGATCAGCCGGTCCAGCAGCTCGGAATAGGGGATACCGCTGGCCTCGAAGAGCTTGGGATACATGGAGATGGAGGTGAAGCCGGGCATGGTGTTGATCTCGTTGAAGACCACCCGCTCGTCCTCGAAGCCCACGAAGAAGTCCACCCGGGACAGGCCGGAGCAGCCCATGGCCTGATAGACCTTCACCGCCGCCTGCCGGACCTCCTCCGCCGCCCGCTCGGAGATCCGGGCGGGGATATAGAGGGTGGAGGTGTCGGTGATGTACTTGGTTTCGTAGTCGTAGAACTCGGCTCCGGCGTCGATCTCGCCGCAGACGGAGGCGGCGGGGGTGTCGTTGCCCAGAACGGCCACCTCCACCTCCCGGCCGTGGATGAACTCCTCCACCAGGACCTTGCGGTCGAAGCGGACGGCGTTCTCCAGGGCGGCCAGCAGGGCCTCCCGGCCCCGGGCCTTGCTGACGCCCACGGAGGAGCCGGTCCCGGCGGGCTTCACAAAGACGGGATAGCGGAAGCGGGCCTCCACCCGGTCCAGAGCCGCCTCGGGGCGGGTGCGGAGCTGCTCCCGGGTCACCAGCTCCCAGGCGGCCTGGCGGACGCCCGTCATGCCGGCGATGAGCTTGGTGAGGCACTTGTCCATACAGGCCGCGGAGGCGGCCACGTGGCAGCCCACGTAGGGGATGCCCGCCAGCTGCAGCAGGCCCTGGACGGAGCCGTCCTCGCCGTTCTCCCCGTGGAGCACGGGAAAGACCACGTCGATCCGCTCCCGGACCACGTTGTCCCCCTCGAAGGAGAGCAGGCCCTGGCCCCGGATGGGGGAGATGGCGGCGGTGCGGTTGGCGGGGTGATCCCGCCAGGAGCCGGTGGGCAGCTCGGACCAGTCCGTGCCCCCAAAGAGGATCCAGTTGCCCTCCTTGGTGATGCCCACGGGGTAGATATGGTATTTTTCAGGGTCCAGATGATTCAGCACGGACTCCGCGGAGCGCAGGGAGACCTCATGCTCCGGGGAGACGCCGCCGAACAGGACGCAGACATTGAGCTTTTTCATGCTTGTAACCCTCACATGCAGGAACGTTTTATGGATCACCGAATATCGGGTATCTAATGTACTATACCGCAAATTTGCCGGAAATACAAGTGTTTTATTGCAAAAACTTGAACTTGGCAATTTTACAATTGTTTTTCCCGCCGGAATATTATATAATAGAAAGGAAACAGAACTCGCGCCGGCCCGGCGCGGAGTTGAGAAGGGAGCGCTGTGTATGGATCGGTCAAAGGTGATCGTGCGCACAAGCATTCTGGGTATTCTGGCAAACCTGCTGCTGGCAGGCTTCAAGGCCGCGGTGGGGCTGCTCTCCAACTCCATCGCCGTCATCATGGACGCGGTGAACAATCTCTCCGACGCCCTGTCCTCCGTCATCACCATCATCGGCACCAAGCTGGCAGGGCGGAAGCCCGACAAAAAGCACCCCTACGGCCACGGCCGCACGGAATACATCACCGCCACGATCATCGCCGTCATCGTCCTCTACGCCGGCGTTACCTCCCTGGTGGAGTCGGTCAAGAAGATCCTCCACCCGGAGAGCCCGGACTACAGCACCGTATCACTGATTATCATCGCCGTGGCGGTGGCGGTGAAGCTGGCCCTGGGCTTCTACGTGAAGAAGACCGGCAAGGCCGTGAACTCCGACGCCCTGGTGGCCTCCGGCGCGGACGCCCGGAACGACGCCGTCATCTCCGCCGCCACCCTGGCCGCGGCCCTGATCTTCCTCATCAGCAAGGGCCGGATCTCCGTGGAGGCCTGGCTGGCCGCGGTGATCTCCGTCGTGATTCTGAAATCCGGCTTCGACATGCTGCGGCAGACCCTCTCCCGCATCGTGGGGGAGCGGGTGGACAGCGAGATCAGCCTGGCGGTGAAAAAGACCGTGACGGAGTTCCCGGAGGTCCAGGGGGCCTACGATCTGATTCTCCACAACTACGGCCCGGATCTGCTCATCGGCTCGGTCCACATCGAGGTGCCGGACACCATGACGGCGGGCCGCCTGGACCAGCTGGAGCGGGACATCACCGACAAGGTGGCCGCCGAGCACGGGGTCATTCTCACGGGCATCAGCATCTACTCCGTCAACACTACCGACGATGTGGTGGCCAGGGCCCGGGAGGACATCCGCCGCCGGGTCATGGCCCACGAGCACGTGCTGCAGATGCACGGCTTCCACATGCACGACGATGAGATCCGCTTCGACCTGGTGGTGGGCTTCGAGGCCCCGGACCGGAAGGAGATCCACAACGCCGTCTGCCGGGAGATCAAGGAGGCCTACCCCGATTATCGGGTGTACATCGCACTGGACAGCGATATCAGCGATTAGTTCTTCTATATGAAAGCGAAAAAGCTCGTACACCTTTCTATCCTGACCGGCATATCCCTGGTGCTCTTCGTGCTGGAGAACCAGATTCCGGCGCCGGTGCCGGTGCCGGGGGTGAAGCTGGGGCTGGGGAATATCATCGTGGTCTGCGTGCTCTTCCTCTACGGCCGGAGGGAGGCCCTGGCGGTGCTGACGGTGAAGCTCCTGCTGTCCTCCTTGATTACCGGAAACCTGGGGGCTCTGGCCTATTCCGCGGCGGGGGGCCTGCTCAGCTGGGCGGGCATGTGCCTGCTGCGGCCCCTGCTGGGGCAGCGGCAGCTCTGGGTGGCCTCGGTGCTGGGGGCCATGCTCCACAACCTGGGTCAGCTTTTGGCCGCCATGCTGGTGGCCCAGACCCCGGGCCTGCTGGCCTGGCTGCCCCTGCTGCTGCTCAGCGGCATGGTCACCGGCCTCTTCACCGGCCTGGCGGCCCAGGCCGTGATCCAAAAATTGAAAGTTAAAAATGAAAAATGAAAAATTGAGGTGCCGCTTCGCGGCAATTTGAATTCAATTTTTCAATTCAAAGAATTGAAAAATGCCGCAATTCTTCCTTTTTCCTTTTCACTGATTCCTGATTGAAACCGGAGGCCACAAATGGAACACACAAGCTTCCTGACACAGATTATCCCCCCGGCCCGGATGGTGCGGCTGCTGCTGGGGGAGGGACGGGACAGCGGCGCCCCCCTGGTCTGGAGCTCCTTCCTGCTGCGCCAGCCCACGGAGGAGGGGCTGCTGCTCTACAACACCCTGACCCTGGAGCTGCTCCACCTCCCCGCCGCCCTGGTGCCGGAGCTGGAGACCCTCACGGGAGAGGCGGACGGCAGAGTGCCGTCCCTACAGGCGGGTCCCGCGGCCTCGACGGGTGCGGAGGGCGGCGCGCCGTCTCCGCGCCGGGAGCTGCGGGAGCAGCTGCGGAAGAAGTGGTTCCTGGTCCCGGCGGACCTGGATCAGCACAAAACCGCCCTGGAGCTGCGAAAGACCCTCCAGGACATGGAGCCCCCGGCGGGCTATCTGAAAAAATACACCGTCTTTACCACCACGGCCTGCAACGCCCGCTGCTTCTACTGCTACGAGAAGGACTGGACGCCCCGGAGCATGGGCCCGGAGACCGCGGACCGGCTGGCGGAATACATGCTCTCCCACAGCGGCGGCCACCGCTTCCAGATCGACTGGTTCGGCGGGGAGCCCCTGGTGAACCTGGGGGTCATTGACCGGATCTGCGCCCGGCTCCGGGGGGCGGGGGCGGATTACCGCTCCCACATGGTGAGCAACGGCTATCTCTTCGACCCGGCGCTGATTGCCCGGGCGGCGGAGCTCTGGCGGCTGGAGCAGGTTCAGATCACCCTGGACGGGGTGGGAGAGACCTACGAACGCATCAAGAACTACAAAACCGGCGGCGAGGGCGCCTTCCGGCGGGTGACGGAGAACATCGCGGCCCTGGCGGCGGCGGGGATCCGGGTCCACGTCCGGATGAACTTCGATCTGCACAACCTGGCCCAGATCGAGGAGCTGGCGGACTGGCTGGTGGCGCGCTTCGGGGGGACCCCCGGGGTGGCCGCCTATCCGGTGCCCCTGTTTGAGGATCCGGAGGATCCCGCCGCCTGGCACAGCGACGAAGAGCGGGATCGGCTCTGCGCCGCGGAGCTGGACATGCGGGCCAGGATGGAGGCCGGGGGCCTGCGCCGCTCCCTGCCCCTGCCCCGGGAGCCGGATCTGCGGATGTGCATGGCCGACAGCGGCTGTATGATCACCGTCCTGCCGGACGGGAAGATCGGCCTGTGCCAGAACTACGACCGCAGCGGCTTCATCGGCAGCATCGACGGCCCGGAGCCCGACGAGGCCGGGCTCTGCTCCGGCCGGGCGCTGCGGGAGGAGATTCCCGCCTGCGCCGACTGCCCCATCTACCCCGGCTGCATTCGGCTGAAGCTCTGCCCCACCCAGATCTGCTATCCCCAGCGCCGCCGCGTCCGGGAGGAAGTAAAAAAACGTTCCATGCTCATGGAATGGAAGCGCCATCAAAAACAGGACTAAAAGAGGAGGACCAACGCATGAACAAAGAATGGGATCTGTCGCCCCTGTACACGGGCATCGACACCGAGAAGTTCCAAAACGATCTGCGCGCCGCCGCCGAGACCGTGGCGGAGTACAACGCCTTTGCCGCCGCCCTGCCGGAGGACCGGGCCGCGGGCATCCGCCGGGCCCTGGAGCTCCAGGAGAAGCTCTATTCCCTGGCCGGGCCCATGTTTGAGTACTGCAGCCTCCGCAGCGCCGTCAACACCTCCGACAGCGAAGCCCTGGACACCATGTCCCGGCTCCAGAAGCTCTTCTCCGATACCTCCGCAGCAGAGGCCGCCGTGAAGGCCTACGTGGGCAAAACGGAGAACTTAGAGGAGCTCATCGCCGCCGACCCCTTCCTGGAGGGCTACGCCTATCTGCTGCGGACCACCAAGGACGACGCGAAGTACGTGCTGGACGAGAAGGTGGAGGAGGCCCTGGCGAAAATGAACCTCTCCGGCGGCTCCGCCTGGGAGAATCTCCAGTCCTATCTGAGCTCCACCGTGGAGGCGGAGTACCGGGGCAAAAAGATGAACCTCTCCGCCGTCCGGAACCTGGCCTACGACCCGGACCCCGCCGTCCGCAAGGACGCCTACGACGCGGAGATCGCCTGCTACGACAAGATCAAGGACGCGGTGGCCTTCTCCCTGAACTCCCTGAAGCAGCAGGTCACCACGGAATGCGAGCTCCGGAAGGCCGGTTCCCCCCTGGAGATGACCCTGCGCCGCAGCCGCATGCAGAAGTCCACCCTGGACGCCATGATCACCGCCATCGAGGAATATCTGCCGGTGTTCTGGAAGTACCTCCGGGCCAAGGCGAAGCTGCTGGGCTACGAGGGAGGCCTGAAGTGGTGGGATCTCTTCGCCCCCATGGGCAAGAACACCGCCTCCTACAGCGTGGAGGACGCGAAGAAATATCTGGACGAGCACTTCCGTCCCTTCGCCCCGGATATGGTGGACATGATGATGCGGGCCTTTGACGAGGCCTGGATCGACTTCTATCCCCATCCCGGCAAGGTGGGGGGCGCCTTCTGCGCCAACCTGGCCTCCATCAAGCAGAGCCGGGTGCTCACCAACTTCGACGGCTCCTTCTCCGACATCGTGACCCTGGCCCACGAGCTGGGCCACGCCTACCACGGCATGATGATCGAGAACCACCGGCCTCTGAACCTGGACTACTCCATGCCCGTGGCGGAGACCGCCTCCACCTTCAACGAGACCGTGGTGATGAACGCCGCCCTGGACGAGGCCCGGGACCGGGAGGTGAAGCTGGGCCTGCTGGAGAGCCAGCTCCAGGACACCACCCAGATCATGTGCGACATCATGAGCCGCTACTGGTTCGAGACCGCCGTCTTTGAGAAGGCCAAGGAGGGCTTCGCCTTTGCCGACGAGCTCTGCGAGATGATGAAGCAGGCCCAGAAGCGGGGCTACGGCGACGGCCTGGACCCCGACACCCTGCACCCCTACATGTGGGTCTGCAAGAGCCACTACTATTCCTCCGGCCTGAGCTTCTACAACTTCCCCTACGCCTTCGGCGGCCTCTTTGCCGCGGGGCTCTACGCCCAGTACCGCAAGGAGGGCGCGGCCTTCCTGCCCAAGTACCGGGCCCTGCTGAAGGCCACCACCGTGGCCTCCGTGGAGGACGTGGCGAAAATGGCCGACATCGACCTGGGAGACGTGAACTTCTGGCGCTCCAGCCTGGAGATCTTCAAGCAGCGTGTGGAGATGTTCCTGGAGCTGGCACAGTAAGAGGGATCAGGGATCAGGGATCAAGGATCAGGGGAATGTAGGGACGGCACTCTGCCGTCCGCGCCCCCGCCCGCACCGGCCGTAGCGGCGAGCATCGCTCGCCACCTTCGCCTGCAACCGCCGTAGGGACGGCACTCTGCCGTCCGCGTATCCGCCCGCACGAAGCAGAGCGTCGTAGTGGCCGCTGACCCCAGCGGCCATACCAAGCGCTTTCTGCCCCTGACCGATGGCCGCCGGGGTCGGCGGCCACTACGAGACAAGCGCTGCGGAATAAGTAATAACTAATAAGTAATAAGTGTGCTTGTCGGCAGCTGATTCCTTATTCCCCGTTCCCGATTCTCCGAAGGAAGGCTTCCCTGCTTTCCGGACTATGACCGGGCGGAGACAGCCCGCCGCCTTGGAGGTACCCCATGATGGAAAAGCTGAAAGCCTTCCCCCTGCTGCAAAAGCTGGGGGGAGGGCCCGCAAGAAAATATCTGGCGCTGGGCCTCGGATAAAAAATATTTTTCACAGCCGCGAACCTTTTTCCCGCCGCAGCGTCTTACCCACGGTGCAAAAACAGCGCTTCCCTGCGCTGCCGTTTTGCAGAATATTATTACCCTATGGAGGAAAAAACATGAAACGCAACATTCTGACTCTGACGCTTGCTCTTCTGCTGCTCGCCGCGCTGCTGGTCGGCTGCGCGAAGCCCGCGCCTGCGGCCCCGACCGGCGAACAGCCCGCCTCCACCGGCGAGACTGCCGGGACCGACACCGCCGCGCCCGCCGACACGCAGGCGCCTGAGGACCCCGTGGACATCGAGGCCCTCTATGAGGCCGGCATGGCCAAGATCAAGGGCGAGCAGGGCGATGAGCTGGTGCTCTTACCCGAGACCGATCCCGAGTTTGTGGAAAGCCTCTTCCCCGGCCTCACAAGCATCGATATGGCGCAGTACAAGCTGGCGCTGTCTCCCGTCACCAACGGCCCTGTGGAGGTAGACATTGTCGAGGTGAAGAACAAGGCGGACGTGCAGAAGGTTATCGATATCTTCCAGGCCCGCGTGGACAGTCTTTCCGAGGACACCGGTTATCCGGAAAACGCCGCAGCCTGGAAGAACAACTCCCGCATCACCAGCCGCGGCAATCTGGTCATTCTGGCCGTGCTGACCGACTACTACGGCGAACTCCCGGCCGAGTTTATTCTGGACTGATCTGATAGAAAGCAAAAGGGCGGCCCGGGCCGCCCTTTGCCTTGGAGGCGCCCATGGTCTTTTCTACCCCGCTCTTCTTGTTTTTCTTTCTGCCGGTGACTCTGGCGATCTACTATCTGGTCCCCGTCCGCTGGCGGAACGCCGTGCTGCTGCTGGCCTCTCTGTTTTTCTATTTCTGGGGCGAGAGGCTTTATACCGTGATCATGCTGCTCTCCACGGCGGTGGACTATACCCACGGCATGCTGGTCGAGCGCTTCAAACGGGCCGGAAAGCTGAAAAAGGCCCGGCTGGCCGTAGCCTCGTCCATGATCTTCAACCTGAGCATCCTGTTCTTCTTCAAATACTGGGATCTGCTGGCGGGAACCCTGCAGGGGCTCGGCCTGCGCTTTGTGCCGGTGCTGGGCGTCCATCTGCCCATCGGCATCTCCTTCTACACCTTCCAGACCATGAGCTACACGGTGGACGTCTACCGGGGCGACGCGAAGCTGCAGCGCAATCCCATCAGCTTCGGCACCTTCGTGACGCTCTTCCCCCAGTTGATTGCCGGTCCCATCATCAAGTACAAGGAACTGGGCAGCCAGCTCGACGAACGGAGCTGCACGGTGGATCGCTTCGCCGCCGGTGTGGAGCGCTTCACCGTAGGCCTTGCCAAAAAGCTGCTGCTGGCGAACAATTTCGGCGCGCTCTGGGACTTTTTCAAAGCCGCGCCGACGCTGAGCGTGGGCGGCGCCTGGCTGGGCGTTCTGGCCTTCTCGCTTCAGATCTATTTTGACTTCTCCGGCTATTCCGATATGGCCATCGGCCTGGGCCGGATGCTGGGCTTCGAGTTCCCGGAGAACTTCCGTTACCCCTATATCGCCCGCTCCGTCACCGAGTTTTGGCGGCGCTGGCACATTTCCCTCTCCACCTGGTTTCGGGAGTATCTCTACATCCCCCTGGGCGGAAATCGCTGCTCCAGGGCCAAGTGGGTCCGCAATCTCTTCCTGGTCTGGGCCGCCACCGGCTTCTGGCACGGGGCAAGCTGGAACTATCTGCTCTGGGGTCTGTACTATTTTGTCTGGCTGCTGCTGGAAAAGCTGGTGCTCGGAAAGCTGCTGGACCGTCTCCCCGGCTTCCTGCGGCACTGCTATGTGGCCCTGATCCTGCTGTTTGGCTGGGCGATCTTCGCGCTGGAGGACTTTTCCCGGCTTCGCGCCTATCTGGGCGCGATGTTTGGCCTGGGCGGGACGGCTCTCTGGTCCGGCGTCACGGGCTATGAGCTGCTGAACTATCTGCCCATGCTGCTCGTGGGACTGCTGGGCGCGACGCCCCTGGCCGCCGAATGCTTCCGCCGTCTGCCCGCGGGCTGGCAGCGCCTGCTCCGGCCCGCGCTGCTGCTGGCGGGGCTGCTGCTCTGCACGGCCTATCTGGTGGCGGGAACCTACAATCCCTTCCTGTATTTCCGTTTCTGAGGAGGCGAGGAAGTGAAAAAACAAAATCTGTTTATAAGCGTATTGTTCTGCCTCTTTTTGGCCGTCATGCCGCTGCTGACGCTGCTGCTGCCCCACAAGAGCTTTTCCGAGCAGGAGAACCGCAATCTGGCGGCGCCGCCGAGACTCAGCGAGCAGAGCCTGCGCAGCGGCCGCTTTATGGAGGACGCGGAGGACTGGGTCTCGGATCACATGGTCCTGCGGGATCAATGGGTCCGGCTCAAGGCCCTGGCCGAGCGGCTGAGCGGGAAACGGGAAAACAACGACGTCTATTTTTGCGCCGGCGACACCCTGATCAAGCGGGTGGACGAGCCGGACGAGGCGCAGATCAAAAAAAACGTCGAAGCTGTCCGCGTCTTTGCGGAGAAGGCGGGGGTTCCCGTCCGCTTCGCCCTGATCCCCACGGCGGCCTCCGTCTGGGCGGACCGCCTTCCGGCCAACGCTCCTACGGCGGATGAGACTGCCTGGATCTCCCGGCTCTCCGCTCAGACCGACTGCGGCGGCCCGGACGTCGCGGGCGCGCTGCAGGCTCACCGGGACGAGGAGCTCTACTACCGCACCGACCACCACTGGACCAGTCTTGGGGCTCGCTATGCCGCCGACGCCATCCTCGCGGACTGCGGTCTGCCCCTTCTGCGGGAGGAGGAGCTGCGTCCGCGGGTCGTCTCCGAGTCCTTCTACGGCACCGTCTATTCCCGCGCCGGCGCATGGTGGGTGAAGCCGGACCGGATCACGACCCTGGTGCCGGAGGACGGGATCCGCGTAATCTCCAACTTCACCGGCACGGAGACAGCGGGAAGCCTCTATGTCCCGTCCCGGCTGGAGGAGAAAAACAAGTATGCCTTCTTCCTGGGCGGCAATCAGCCCGTCTGCGTCGTTCAAAGCCCGGCGGCAGGACCGAAGCTGCTGCTGATCCGCGACTCCTATTCCGACAGTCTGGTTCCCCTCCTGAGTCTGCGCTTTTCGGAGATCCACCTGCTCGATCTGCGCTATTACCGCCTGTCGCCGACGGAGTATATCGAGGCCCACGGGCTGGACGAGGCCTTGGTCCTCTACAGCCTGCCCACCTTCCTGGAGGATCGCAATCTGATCCTGTTGAAACGCTGAGCGGAGGATACCCCTCCACGGATCGCCGCGTCAGCCTGTATGCGAAAAGCCTGTATGTGAGGAGGATTCTTATGGTCAAGCTTCCGACGGATTCCGTCAAGGGGCTGCTTCAGAAGCTCTCGCGCTTCCGGATGAACAAATACTGGGCTCTGGGGCTGGTCTGCGTCATGATCCTGCTCTGCGTGCTGCCGGCCTTGGGCGGCGGAGCGCCGGAGCCTGTGCCTGCCTCCACCGAGACCGCGGACACAGTCCCCGCCACAGAACCGCCCGCGCCGCCGGAGCCGGCGGGTCTGACGGAGATCGCCGGCCTGGAGATGGGCCCGGAGGAATCCGTCTTCGGCCTCTGTCGGGACGGGGACAGCGCGGCAGCCCTGCTGCTGCGCTGGGACGAGGACGCCCAGGTCTGGCGCAGCCGCCTGGCGGAGCTGGACCCCGAGACCGCCTCTGTCCGCGCCGTGACGGAGCTGGAGCCCCTGGGGGAGCTCCTCAATCTGTCCCGGCTGGCCCTCAGCGAGACGGAGATCTGCCTTGTGGATCCGGAGCAGGAGCGCTGCGCCGCCTTTGACCGGGGCGGCCGCTTCCTGGGGCTGCGGGACTACCCGGTGATGGACCCCGCCCATCTGGGCTGGCGCAACCGTCTGCTGGGGGAGGACTGCTTCCGCAAGGAGGCGGGCTGGGCCCAGCTCCTCCGCGGCGACGGCGGCAGTCTGAGCCGGGTGGTGGGCTTCTACGACCAGGCGGACCGGCTCTACGCCATTGAGGAGCCCTTCGACGAGATCCTGGCCGCGGACGGACACCGCCTGCTGACCCTCCGGCTGGAGGAAAGCGCCGGGCCGGAGCTGGCTCTGCTGGATCCCGAGGCGGGGCTCTGCCTGGACCGGCTCTCCCTCCGCCCCGAGGGAGCCCCGGAGGAGGACTGGGTCAACCTGGAGCACGCCCTGCTGGGGGCGGACTGGGCCCTGCTGGCCCTCTCCCGGGAGGAGCGCCCGGAGGGCACGGAGCGCGGTCTCTGCTTCTGGTATCCCCAGGCGGAGAACAGCGGCCCCCTGGAGACGGAGGTATTCAGCGAGCAGCTTTTGATCGACGAGCTGGAGCAGCTCCGCCAGGGCCTGGAGGCGCAGGGGCTGGAGCTGCATCTGGACGAGGCCCCCGCCCCGGAGCTGACCCCCGTCACGGGGCTGGAGCTCCCGGAGAACCGCTGCCAGACCGGGGCCTCCCTCTTCGGCCAATACCGGCTTTTGCGGCAGCTGACGGAGTTCGCGGAGAAGCTCCCGGCAGGCATGATCCGGGAGATCAGCGCCTCCCTGCCCGGCAGCGAGGGAGAGGCGCAGCCCCTGCAGCTCTGGATCGTCCGGGAGATCCCCGGAGACGCCGCCGCCTTTGCCAACGCCTGGACCGAGCCCCCCATGCTCTGCTTTGCCACCCAGGAATACGAGCCCAGCCACCTGGCCCACGAGTTCATGCACGTGATGGATCTGCGGCTCTCGGGCTGGCTGGACAGCCAGGGCCGGAGCCTGGAGGCGGAATGGCTGGCGCTGAGCCCGGAATGGGCCTTCCAGGAGGGGCTGAGCCAGGAGCAGAGCGACGAGCTGGAGGGGTATTTCGTCTCCTGGTACGCCCGCAGCAGCGCCGCCGAGGATCGGGCCGAGACCTTCCAGGCCCTCTTCGACAGCCCGGAGCCCGCGGCGGAGCAGTGGTGGTATCGGGACAAGCCCGGCGTTCAGGCCAAGGCCCGCTGGCTGTGTCAGATGCTCCGGGCCGCCTTCCCCAGCGTCCAGGCCGCGGAGCGGGCAGTCTGGGAGAAGCTGCCCCCGGAGCAGACGAACGAAAATTGACCGGAAAGCGAACAGGTGACAGCCCTTCGGCTGTCACCTGTTTACTTCCCGGGCCCGGAAAATCGTCAGAAGCCCTTCCAGCAGCCGGCGCAGGGGGCCGTCCGTCGGGCGCAGGGGCTTGAGGCGGGGTCTTCCGCTGAGATTCCAGCCCAGGCTTTCGACGAAGGCGTAGGACTTGTCCCGCATGGCGAGATAGCGCTGGCCGTAGGATTTGGTGTCGTGGACCGCCTGATGCAGGGCGTTCAGATCCCGGATGACCGCCTCCTCCCCCAGGCCCAGGGTGGCCCGGATGTGCCGCAGATAGACCGCGGCCCCGCCCGCGCCGAACTGGTTGACAATGACGGCGAAATAGAATACCGTGGCGTCGCTGCCCATGCCCCAGTCCCGGCAGAGGGCCACGTAGCCCAGGATGTCCCGGCGGGCCAGAGCGTCCTGGGCCGCCCGGCCCCCGGGGGAGCCCAGCAGGGCGGAAAGCTGCTCCGCCTCCGCCGCCGTGAGAACGCGGCTCCGCCATTGGGTATCGGGATCCGTGATCTCCCCCCGCAGGGCCCCGGAGAGGCAGGCCCCGCAGCCGGGCCAGCTATCCAGGGCATAGCGCAGCAGCTCCAGGGCCCGGGCCCCGTGCCACTGCAGCAGCCCCAGGGAGGGGGCGCCCCCGTCGTCGGGGTTCACGGCCCCGTAGTCCCCCTCCGCCCCGGCAAAAAAGCGCTTCAGCGCCTCCACCAGCTCCTCCTCCGGCTCCGGGTCCGCCCGGGCCCGGGGCAGGGCGGGGCCCAGCAGGGCCGCCGCCAGGCAGAGCGCCAGCAGGAAAGAGCATATCCGTCGTTTCATAAGCTTGTCCTCCGGATCAGCAGATTTCGTCCTTTGGCTCATTGTAGCAGCTCCGCTCCGCAAAGCCTGTCGAAGCGGCGGGGGCGGCCCGGATTTGCCGGACCGCCCCCGCTCTGCGCCGTAAAGCTATGAAAAATGATGATAATATGGCGGTTTCCATGGTTGATTTTCGTGGAAAATGATGTATAATAAAAAACAGCGTGTATCCGCGCTTATCATGCGGCAAATACAAGATGAGACCTCGAAGGAGCGTGTTTTCATGTACAAAATCCTGCGCAAGAAAGAATTGAACCCCACCGTGACCCAGATGGAGATTCTGGCCCCCATGGTGGCCCGCAAGGCCCGGCCCGGCCAGTTCATCATTCTCCGGGTAAATGAAGAGGGCGAGCGCATCCCCCTGACCGTGGCCGGAACCAACGCCCGGGAGGGCAGCGTCAAGATCATCTTCCAGATCGTGGGCGCCACCACCCAGCTGCTGAACGCCAAGCAGGAGGGCGAGTTCATCCAGGACTTCGTGGGCCCCCTGGGCGTGGCCACCCACACCGAGGGCATTCGCAAGGTCTGTATCGTGGGCGGCGGCGTGGGCTGCGCCATCGCCATGCCCGTGGCCCAGGAGTTCCACCGCCTGGGGGCAGAGGTCACCTCCATCATCGGCTTCCGCAGCAAGGATCTGCTGATTCTGGAGGACGAGTTCCGGGCCTGCTCCGACCGGCTGGTGGTGATGACCGACGACGGCTCCTACGCCCGCCACGGCAACGTCACCCTGCCCCTGAAGGAGATGCTGGAGGCCGGGGATCGCTTTGATATGATTATCACCATCGGGCCTCTGATTATGATGAAGTTCGTCACCCTGACGGCCAAGCCCTTCGGCGTCCCCGTCACCGTGTCCATGAACCCCATTATGATCGACGGCACCGGGATGTGCGGCGGCTGCCGTCTGACCCTGATCCGGGACGGCAAGCGCGTCACCAAATTCGCCTGCGTGGACGGCCCCGATTTCAACGGCTACGAGGTGGACTTCGACGAGGCCATGTCCAGAGGCCGGATGTACTTCGACTTTGAGCGCCGCGCCCATGAAGAAGCCTGCAATCTGCTGAAAGGAGCGAAGTAAAAGATGGCACTGAATCCCAAGAAGCATGAAATGCCCTCCCAGGCCCCGGAGGTCCGGGCCCACAACTTCAGCGAGGTGGCCCTGGGCTACACCGCCGAGATCGCCGTGGCCGAGGCCCAGCGCTGCCTCAACTGCAAGAACCGCCCCTGCGTGGCGGGCTGCCCCGTGAACATCGCCATTCCCGACTTCATCGGCAAAATGAAGACCGGCGACTTCGAGGGGGCCTATCAGATCATCTCCCAGTCCTCCGCCCTGCCCGCGGTCTGCGGCCGGGTCTGCCCCCAGGAGAGCCAGTGCGAGAGCAAGTGCACCCTGGGCGTCAAGTTTGAGCCCGTGGGCATCGGCCGCCTGGAGCGCTTCGCCGCCGACTGGCACAACGAGCATTCCACCGAGGCCCCGCGGCTGCCGGAGCAGAACGGCCACAAGGTGGCCGTCGTGGGCGCCGGGCCCTCCGGCCTCACCTGCGCCGGGGATCTGGCCCGGAAGGGCTACAAGGTCTCCATCTTCGAGGCCCTGCACACCGCCGGCGGCGTGCTGGTCTACGGCATCCCCGAGTTCCGTCTGCCCAAGGCCATCGTGGCCAAGGAGGTGGAGGGGCTCAAGGCCCTGGGTGTGGACGTGGAGACCAACGTGGTCATCGGCAAGACCCTCACCATCGACGAGCTCTTTGAGGACGGCTACGAGGCGGTCTTCGTGGGCTCCGGCGCGGGCCTGCCCAACTTCATGAACATCCCCGGCGAGAGCTATAAGGGCGTCTACTCCGCCAACGAGTTTTTGACCCGCTCCAATCTGATGAAGGCCTACCGGGACGACCCCGTGACCCCCATCATGAAGGGGGGCAAGGTGGCCGTCGTGGGCGGCGGCAACGTGGCCATGGACGCCGCCAGAACCGCCCTGCGCCTGGGGGCCGAGCACGTCTACATCGTCTACCGCCGCTCCATGGAGGAGCTCCCCGCCCGGAAGGAGGAGGTGGAGCACGCCATTGAGGAGGGCATCGACTTCCGCCTGCTGCAGAACCCCGTGGAGGTGCTGGGCTACAACAACCCGGAGAACCCCCGCGACCCCAAAAACGGCTTCGTCACGGGCCTGCGCTGCATCAGGATGGAGCTGGGCGAGCCCGACGCCAAGGGCCGCCGCCGTCCCGTGCCGATTCCCGGCTCTGAGTTCGTCCTGGACGTGGACACCGTCATCATCGCCATCGGCACCAGCCCCAACCCCCTGATCAAGTCCACCACCAAGGGTCTGGAGGTCAACTCCCACGGCGGCATCATCGTCAACGAAGACGGCCTGACTTCCCGTGAGGGCGTCTACGCCGGCGGCGACGCCGTCACCGGAGCCGCCACCGTCATCTCCGCCATGGGCGCCGGCAAGGTGGCCGCCAAGGGCATCGACGAGTACCTGATGGGGAAGCAGCAGGTAAACAAGTAATATGTAATAAGTAACAGGTAAAAAAGGAACAGGGAATAAGCTGCGGCAAGGCACTTATTCCCTGTTCCTTTTTACTCTTTTTCGCCGGGGCAGCCGCCGCAGCAGCTGCAGCAGCCGGGACAACCGGTTTTTTTCTTTTTCCGCATCCGCCACAGAGCCAGCCCGGCCATCAGCGCCACGGCGGCCAGGATGGAGATATCCCAGATGTTCATAAGAACCTCCCAAATTCGGATTTGTCGGGCTGTGCCCGACAAATCAATGAAAATATGAAACTATGAAAAAATGAAAATATTGAGGTATTTTCCATATCTTTGATATGGAAAATGGTATTTCAAATCGTCCCGAAGGGACACCGAAATAGTTTCATAATTTCATGT
>JAFXYD010000075.1 GCA_017541995.1 Oscillospiraceae bacterium | reverse complement strand
GATTGAAGAATGTTCCGTGCAGGAATTGCGCCAGACGAGGCGGAGGACGCAGGCGGGCTTGACGCCCGGCAAGGACGACAACGAAGTATGGCACAATTCCTGCCGGAACAGATTAAAGGTTTCTATGGGAGTTCAGTATGATACCACCGTTTGAAAGGGATCAACATGACTGCTGCTTTCGTTCTGGAGAGCGCCCTGCTGGGCCTTGGGCTTGCGATGGACGCCTTTTCCGTCTCCCTGGCCAACGGCCTGCGGGAGCCCCGAATGCGCCCGGGCCGCATGAGCGGCATTGCCGGGGTCTACGCCCTGTTTCAATATCTGATGCCCCTGCTGGGCTGGTTCTGCGTCCACACAGTGGTGGAGCTCTTCTCCTCCCTGGAGCGGCTGATCCCCTGGATCGCCTTCGCTCTGCTGGGCTGGATCGGCGGCAAGCTGCTGCTGGAGGGGCTGCGGGAGCGGCGCAACCCCGACGCGGCCCCCGCGGATCGCCGTCTGAGCGGCGGCGCCCTGCTGACCCAGGGGCTGGCTACCTCCATCGACGCCCTCTCCGTGGGCTTCACCATCGAGCAGTACAGCCTCGGCACGGCCAATCTGGCGGCGCTGATCATCGGCGGCGTCACCTTTGCCGTCTGCATGGCGGGCCTGGCCATCGGGAAAAAGGCCGGGACAAAGCTCTCCCGCTCCGCCTCCCTGCTGGGAGGCGTCATCCTCATCGCCATCGGCTTCAAGATCTTCCTGGAAGGAATCCGATAGCGCAAAGTCCTCCGGCCGGGCAGCCGCCCGCCGGAGGACTTTTTTTAACGCAGGAAAATCCGCTTTCCGCCCCGGTATTCCGCCGCGACGCCGACCCGCTGGGCGGCAGGGACCCTGTCCCGCAGCTCCGCCAGCAGGGCCTCCGCGTCCGCCGGGTCCACCGCCATCAAAAGGCCGCCGGAGGTCTGGGGATCGTAGAGCAGATCCTGGAGCTCCAGGGCCGCGTCGCCCGGATCCACGTAGGCCTCGGCAAAGCCGCGGTTGCGGTACATCCCCTCGGGCAGTATGCCCATCCGGGCAAATTCCAGGGCCTCGGGGATCAAGGCGAGCCCCGCCGTGTCGATGTGGAGCTCCACGCCGCTGCCCTGGGCCATCTCCGTGCCGTGGCCCAGCAGGCCGAAGCCCGTCACGTCGGTACAGGCGTGAACCCGGTACTTCACCATGGCGTCCCGGGCCGCCTTGTTCAGGGTGGACATAAGCTGCACGGCATAGGCCAGGGTCTCCGGCTCCGCCAGCCCCGCCTTGGCGGCGGTGGTCAGAACGCCGATGCCCAGGGGCTTGGTGAGCAGCAGCACGTCCCCGGGCCTGGCGCCGCTGTTGGTGAGCACCCTGTCGGGGTGGACAAAGCCCGTCACCGCCAGGCCGTACTTGGGCTCCGGGTCCAGGATGCTGTGGCCGCCTGTAATGATGACCCCCGCCTCGCAGGCCTTTTCATAGCCGCCCCGCAGCAGCTCGTGCACCGCCTGCTTTGGCAGCTCCCTGGGTACCGCCATGATATTCAGCGCCAGCTTCGGCTCGCCCCCCATGGCGTAGACGTCGGAGAGGGCGTTGGCGGCGGCAATGGCCCCGAAGGTGTAGGGATCGTCCGCGATGGGCGGGAAAAAGTCCACGGTCTGGACCAGAGCCAGCTCCTCCGAGACCTTGTACACGCTGGCGTCGTCGCTCCTGTCGAAGCCCACCAGCAGATTTTCGTCCCGCAGCACGGGCAGGTCCCCCAGAAGCTGGGCCAGCACCCCGGCCCCCACCTTGGCCCCACAGCCTGCGCAGGAGGCCAGCTTGGTCAGCTTGATTTCGTTTTCCATATCTGCTCACAGTCCTTCTTTCTCAATTTGGCGCTGAAGATGCAAAACAGCCTCCAGCACCCCGCCGCCGATGGCCAGGGCCTTATCGGAGGCGGTTTTGCAGTAGGCGGGCTCGTTCCGGGGATCCACGTCTCCGGCCTTCATGCCCTTTCGCACCGGCACGCCGGAAGCCAGCAGGCCCCGCAGCACCCCGTCGATGGTGCAGACCATGGGGATCTCCCCCACCCAGCCTGCCACGTCTCCCGCCCTGACCCGATCTCCGATCCGCAGGGCCTCCCGAAAGATCCCGTCCGCCGGCGCCCGCAGTACCCGCTCCCCGGCAAAGCCCCCGATGAGGCCCGGGATGTTGGTATTGGGCAGGGGCGAGCCGGTATAGAGCGCCCGTCCCAGGCTGTGGCCCCGCATGGTCTCCACGGCGGCGTGGCAGTCCAGGCCCGCGGTGAAGCCCGGCCCCACGCCGATCACAATGGGGGCGTCGGTGACGGCGGTGCCGCAGTTGCGCTTCGCCAGAATCGCGTCCACCAGGACCTCCGGCTTCAGCTCGGCCCGGCAGCGGCAGTCCGGGTCCACCAGCACCGGCAGGATGCCCCGCTCCAGCAGGGCCAGGGCCTCCGGGGGATTCTCCGCCCGGCGGGCCTCCAGGTCCTCCACGACGCAGGCCCCGTCCACCACCGCCTGGGAAAAGGCCACCGTGCGCCGGATGGTGGTGGGGACGGCAATCTCCGTCATCACCACGGCAAAGCCCGCCCGCCAAAGCCGCAGGGCAATTCCCGAGGCCAGATCCCCGGCCCCCCGGATCAAAATCAGATCTTGTCTGTTCATATCGTTCCGCCTCCGCAAATCGGGATTTGTATAATTGTAGCGCGGGCAATCTGCCCGCCCGGTCCACACCAGCCTGTCGAAATTGCGGGCAGATTGCCCGCGCTACATTCAAATCGCCAAACCCGACTCTACATCCCTCTGAAAACTCTCTGCCGCAGGCTGCCCGCAATGACGGGTTGCTCCAGCAGCCCGGCCAGGGCCGCGGCGTCCCGCCAGGCTGCCTCCGTCTCGCATTTGTTTACATAAATTATATTACCGTAACCTTCCGTCCGGATCACCCGGGCCCAGAGGGCCGGGCTCAGGGCCTCGTGGAGGCCGCAGCCCGCCAGGGCCGCAAAGCGCTCCGGCCGGTGGCAGACCCGGGCAATGGGCTGGCCGAAGGCGTCGGCCCCCAGCACCAGAATCACCTGTCCGGCCTCCGCCGGGATCACCGGCTCGTGGGCCGCGTGGGCCTTCGCCGGAAGGCCCCTGGAGCCGTCCGCCTCCGTCAGCACCCAGTCCGCCGCCTGGCAGAGGACGGAAAAGCCCAGCGTCGGAGCCGCCAGCTTGCCCTCCGGCCAGGGGCTGCCCAGGCAGACCGGCGAGGCCGCCAGGGCAGCCCGGAGCTCCGCCGGATCCCGGGGATCCAGCACCGGCAGATAATCCGGACGGCGGATCTTGGCCGAGGTGGTGACGATCACCCTGCCTCGGCCCCGCAGCTCCTCCGCCAGGGCGTAGAGCAGGCTGGTCTTCCCGCCGCCGCCGATGATGGCCGTGAGCCCCCGCCGGATCCCCAACAGCTCCGCCAGCCCCGCTTCCGCGTCCTGTTCCGTCCGTCTGTGCATGGTGAAATCCTCCGTGCTGCCCGAGCTTTTCGCAAGAAACGCCAACGTCCCCCGCGCTGACTCGCGCCGTCCATAGCCTGCAGGCGCTTCTTCCCTTCACGCGATTCTGATTCAATTATATAGGCAGACCCCCAAAAAGGCAAGCAGGAAATCCGCTCCGTTCAATAAATGTATTGTTTCGAATGCTTATCAAATCCGTTAAATGCATTGTTTCAAATGCTTTTCATATTCGTTAAATGTATTGTTTCAAAAAAACCGTTGCATTTCCCGCCGCAATCGTTTATAATACGCAAGAGGGCTCATCCTCCCCCCCGTTTTGCCGAGCGCCGCCTGTCACCCCCGGTAAGCCCCCAAGCGCTCCCCGCCAGGCGCCCGCAGTCACAGCCCCGCAAACGCCCGCAGACACTGCCCTGCAAACGCCCGCAGATACGGCCCTCTGACCGCATGTTTGACCACAACTGAAAATCATCCGGGTTTAGCGAAGTTTGGTATCGCGCTTGGTTTGGGAGCATGTAACACCCCAGCCGTTCGAGCGAATCGCGAAATCCCGGGAAGCCTTGTAAAACCTCGGTTTTTCGCCCCTCCTCCTCTCGCAAAATCCCTCGAACATAGCCCTTTGCCCACATGTTTGACCACAACTGAAAAATCATCCGGGTTTAGCGAAGTTTGGTATCGCGCTTGGTTTGGGACCAAGAGACCGTGGGTTCAAGTCCCGCAACCCGGACCAAAAATCGGGAGACGCCTTGGGGAGGCACTTCGTAAGGAAGTTGCCTCCCTTCGGGCTTTTGTAATCAGCCAGAATGATTGAATTGCAGGAATCAATCTTATTTGGAGGATTACATCATGGAAAAGTACATTTACGACGAGAAGAACGGGCTTTGGTACGAGTTGCAAGGCGATTATTACATTCCCTGCTTGAAGCTCCCCGATGAAGAACAACGTCCCATCGGCGTATGGGGCCAGCGGCATCTCCGTTATCTCCAGCAGCACCGCAAGGCGCTGTACACGGAGCTGCAGATCACCGGCAAGCTGAACGGTTATCTGGTCGATCTGAACGATCAGGCGGAGAGAATGTTTCTTGAGCTGGTAAAGCAACTGGCTGCCCGTGAGGGCGTTACCGAACAGCTCAAAGCACAGAATCAAATGCTATGGGTGCAGCGTATGAACAACATCCGGGACAGGGCAATTGAGATCGTAAACGAAGATTTGATTTACGCATAATGTATCGGGCGGCGGGATCTGACGGCAGAAGACGTCAAGTTCTCTCTGGATCGTGCTCGCAACTCCGCAGCTGTCTCCTATATCGTCAACTTTATTGAAGATGTTACTGTCGACGATGAATACACTGTTACAGTGAAGACGAATGCTCCTTACTCACCGACCCTCCGCAACCTTGCAATTCCCTTTGCGGCGATCGTTCCCAAAGCTGTTGTTGAAGCAGATGAGGACGCCTTCATTCTGAACCCCGTTGGCTCCGGTCCGTATTGCTTTGTCGAATGGAAACAGGGCGATCATGTCACACTCAAGGCATTTGATGACTATTACGCCGGTAAGGCCGCAACGGAAAACCTGATTATGAAGGTCATCCCTGAAACGTCTCAGCGTTCTATCGCTCTGGAAACCGGCGAAATCGATCTGGCCTATGATCTGGCGGTCAATGACATCCCCAAAATCAATGACAATGATAAGCTGATGGTTTATGAAATTCCGTCTCTCACCTGCTGGTATGTTTCCATGAATATGAACAAAGAACCGTTCAATAACCCGCTCGTTCGTGAGGCTCTGGCCATGGCAATCGACCGCCAGACCATCATCGACACTATCAACGCAGGCAGTGGCCAGCCCGCCGACGCGATCATCGCTCCGGCAGTTTTCGGCTACTACTCTACCGGTGTTCCAGAGTACAACCCTGAAAAGGCGAAGGAACTGCTTGCCGAGGCCGGTTATCCCGATGGTTTCTCCACTACGCTCTGGGTCAATGACAATCAGTCCCGTATTGAGATGTGCCAAGCAATTCAGGCTATGCTGCTCGACATCGGTGTGCAGTGCAGCGTAGAAGTTCTCGAGTTCGGTAGCTCCATTTCCAGAACTACCGCAGGTGAACATGATATGGCATATTTCGGATGGACGACTTCCAGCGGAGACGCAGACTACACCTACTACTCCCTTGAGCATTCGACGCAGCAGGGTGCTGCTGGCAACCGCAGTTTCATCGCGGATCCGGATCTTGACGCTCTGATTGAAGAAGCTCGTTCCAACACAGACGAGTCCGCACGTAAAGATCTGTACAAAGACATCGCCATTATGCTGGCTGAGATCAACAACAATATCCCCGTGTTCTACAGCGCCATCAACGTTGGCGCCAACAAGAAAGTGGAAGGCTTTGTAATGGATTCCAACGGCTACCATAATCTGGATCAGGTTAAGGTTGCCCAGTAATTGACGGGTGGCGGGCTATCCGACCTCCGGATAGCTCGCTTTTCTGCTCAAAATTGTGTATAAAAAGGAAGTAAAAAATATGAGACTTGCAAATCTGACCTGGCCGAAGGCACAGGAATACTTTGAGAAGAACGATATGGTGCTCATCTCCATCGGCAGCATTGAGTGCCATGGTCGTCACATGCCGCTTGGAACCGATACCCTGATTCCGGATTTTCTGCTGGAAAAGATCGAGCAGAAGAGCGACGTTCTGATTGCTCCGACCATCCCCTACGGCGCCTGCCAGTGTCTGGCCCCGTACCCCGGAACGATTGACATTGACAACGAGGTTCTCTATCAGTTCTGCCGTCAGATTTTCCTGAGCCTGTACCGTCACGGCGCAAGAAAATTTGTCTTCCTCAATGGTCACGGTGGCAATATGAAGATGATTGAGCGCTTGGGACTGGAATTTGAGGATAAGGGCTGCCTGGTTGCGATGCTCAACTGGTGGCTGATGGCGTGGGATATGAACCCCGCATGGAAGGGCGGTCACGGCGGCGGCGAAGAAACGGCTGCAATCCTTGGCATCGATCCGTCTCTGGTCGACAAGAGCGAAATCGGCGGCGAACTGCAGTTCAAGCACCTGACGGAAAACCTGAAGACGACCGGCTTCCGCTCCGTCGAGTATAAGGGCGTTTCGGTTGAGATTCTCCGCAACACCCCGCACGTCACCGACAGCGGCTGGATTGGGCCCGATCATCCCAGCACCGCTACGGAAGAATGGGGAAAGGAAATGCTTGAGACCACGGCGAACTACATCGTTGACTTTATGGAAGAATTCAAGAAAGTCAAGCTTTCGTAAAGAGGTATTACAATGGATAAAAAAACGACACTGGAAATGATTGCAGCAATCTCGAACGCAAATGGTACGTCCGGCTTCGAAGATGAAGTAGTGGCAGTGATCCGACCCTATGCAGAAGGACTTGGCGAGATCACAGAAGATCATATGCGCAATCTCTATATTCGTCGAAAAGAAAACAACGGTAAGCGTCCTGTTGTTCAGCTTGACGCCCATAGCGACGAGGTCGGATTCATGGTACAGGCCATCTGTCCGAACGGAACACTCCGTATTATTCAGATCGGTGGTTGGGTCAACAACAACATTCCGGCACATAAGGTCTGGGTTCGTAACAAATTTGGAAAATATATCCCGGGCCTTACCGCTAGCAAGCCGCCTCATTTTATGACCGAGCAGGAGCGTAAGGCTCCACTGGAGATGAAAGATATTACGGTAGATGTTGGTGCGGTTTCCAGAGAAGAAGCTATTGAAAAATTCGGCGTGAGAATCGGAGAGCCTGTTGTTCCTGATGTCACCTTCTCGTACTCAGAAACAACGGATCTGATGGTCGGTAAGAGTTTTGACTGCCGTCTGGGCTGCGCGGCCATTCTAAAGACGATGCATACGTTGGCAGGTCAGGAACTGAATGTTGATATCGTCGGTGCCTGTGCTGCGCAGGAAGAAGTTGGTGTGCGCGGCGCAACCGTGACATCACAGGTTATCAAACCGGATGTTGCAATCGTCTTTGAAGGCTGCCCGGCGGATGATACTTGTGTTGAACCGTATATGGTCCAGACTGCTATTAAGCATGGTCCGATGCTGCGTCACATTGATGCCAGAATGATAACAAATCCACGCTACCAAAGATACGCGCTTGGCTTGGCGGAAGAACTCGGCATACCGGTGCAGGATGCCGTTCGGAGTGCTGGCTCGACAAATGGCGCTGCAATCCATCTGACCGAGAAAGCCGTACCCGTGATCGTGATTGGTGTTCCGGTTCGCTATGCTCATACGCATTATGGAATTTCGGCCTATGCGGATTTTGACAACGCAGTAAAGCTAGCGTGCGAGATACTCAAAAGGCTTGATGAAAAGCTGATTATGAGCTTTTAATAAAAGATTATCGTAGTGCTGCTAGACAGAAACTGCACCGTTTAAGAGTCCAAATTATTCGTGACAATATGCGGGGCACTCTATAGATAAAATAAAAGCAGCTTGCAGATTTTGGATTTGCAAGCTGCTTTTTCTGCAAGGTTAGGGCGGGCTTCGGTTGGCACAGGATCTACAGAAATGAAATCGGGGCATTAATATTGCGTGTGTTTGTCTAAAAGTGAAATTGACTTGGTTTGTAAGTGCTACGGTAGAATGAGCATCTTGACTCATCAGAGGAAAAGTCGCCGTGATTTCGTACTTAAAAAATTGGAATCATTTTTGGGCGAATAAGAAAAAGGAGATGTGTGAATATGACGTATTATGGAGCGGCATAGTGAGACATGCGCTGCGCAATGCAGTTCTTCCGTGTATGACGCTGATGGCGACAAATTTGAGCGGATTGATTTGCGGAAGTTTTGCTATTGAAACTATCTTTTCATGGAATGGCATTGGTAAATTCGCGGTTGAAAGTGTGAAAGCAAAGGATCTTCCGGTTGGATGGATGCTCGGGCGGCTATGTTATAGGCTTATTCTTCCACCGTCTCCGGCAGTTCGATCTTGCCGTGCTCTTTCTCGAAGGCTTCGATCTCGCGGCGGGCCAAGTAGAGGATCTCGCCGTTGATGGAGCGGCCTTCGTAGGCGGCCAGGTATTTCAGCTTATAGTGCAGCTCGGGGTCGATATGGATGCCCAGGTGCTTGTTTTTCTGCTCCATTTTGGTTCCTCCCAATTATTCTTTGTACTTAAATTGATTTTAATTCAAGTACATGGTATAATTGAGGAAACGTACTTATTCTAAGTACACAATATTTGGAGGACACTATGGAACAGACTGCGCGTTTTATCTCCCGGCCGCGCCGGATTGAGGAGCTGCGGGATTTTGGAATCGGAGTGCTTCGTCCCTATCAGATCGTCTCTACGGTCTGCCTGAGCAGGATGGACTACGAGAATTTCGTGACGGATCTGCTGGCGGACCGGGCCTTTCTGGAAAACGTCCCCGGCTGCGGAGAGGATGGTCCTCTCGTCCGCTGCCTCTGCGTGACCTGCCGTGGTCGGGACTCTGTCCTCGTTCTGCCCGACGGCACGGGCCACGTCGCCCTGGCTGCATTGGTCTGAGATCGTGGCGCACACTGTGCGCCGCTACAGGGCGGGAGGACCGATCACGCTTCTCTTTGATTACAGCGGCGCAAAAACAGACACAAACGGCACGGAGTGGGAATCGTCCTTCCACTTCCGTGCCGTTTTGCGGTTATAGGCTTTGGGATTCGCCGGTTTGCGGGTGACCGGGTTGATGGTCCAGGTACCGCGGCGGGCGGCGTTCAGCTCCCGCTGTTTCTTCTTTGAGAGCTTGTCATAAGGGATGAATTTTTCCATAGGATCTCCTTTCTGCGCTGGCGGCTGGCTGTCTGTTCGGAGTTTATTATATCACAGGTGTCAAGGGGTATCCCTATACCCCACCCACGGAAGGAGGGCCGAAATTCCCTTGGTTTTTCCGGGCTTTTGACGCTCTGAAAGCGGACAAGTTCCGCTCCGGTTTTACAGGTGGTATAGGGACCGCACCCCTTCATAATCAGGGCTGAAAATCCTTGATTTTACGCGGTTTTTTTCGCTCTAAATGCGTAGGTTTCAGCCTTTCCTTTCCCCGGCTTCCGGCTGTTCGGCTTGCTCTGCTTTCAGCGCCGCTTTCTCGGCGTCGATCCTGGCGCGGACCTCGCGGATCATCTGCTCCAGCAGGGCCTCGGTTTCTTCTCTCGTTTTGGCGTAGACGGTATGGACCTCCCGTTTGCCCTGGGCGTTGGTCGGGGAGTAGCGGCCCTCGTAGAGGTGGTCGTTGAGCTCATAGAGGCCGCCGGTGCCGGGCTTGCGGATCTTGCCCGTGTACGCGCTGAATTTCGGCCTTACAGCCTCCATTTCCTCGTCGGTGGGCAGACGGTCCTCCAGGGTCTCGTGGGGCTCGTAGGCCTCGTCACGGCCGATGACGCGCTCGATATTCTGCGCTGCCTGGAGCTGCATCGCGCCGGTGATGTGGCTGTAGACGTCGAGGGTCGTGGTGGAGGAGACGTGGCCGATGATGGCGGAGAGGGTCTTCACGTCCATGCCGTGCTCCAGGGCCATGGTGGCGAAGGTGTGGCGCAGATCG
>JAFXYD010000011.1 GCA_017541995.1 Oscillospiraceae bacterium | reverse complement strand
GGCCACCTTCCCCTTAAGGGGAAGGACGTGACCCGTACTTGGAAAAGCCTTCCCCGTTGAGGGGAAAGTGCCCCCGCAGGGGGCGGATGAGGTGGCGTCCCGACAAGCAACTCTGCCATTTGACGAAAGAATGCTTGCGGACGCCGAGCTCCCGCAAAGCCTTCCCCTTGAGGGGAAGGTGCCCCAGTGCGCACACTGGGGCGGATGAGGTGGCGTCCCGACAAGCAGCACTTTCGTTCCAACGCAGCAAGGGACGATCCCCCACCTCATCCGTCCTCCGGCTTGCGTGAGACGCCGGAGTCCACCTTCCCCTCCAGGGGAAGGCTGTGAGACGCCGCAGCCGCCGCCTACGGCAACTGAGAATAAAAGACTGCCCAACCTGAATATGACTGCAAAAGCAAGGAGGTCGTCAGCATGAATATCATCACCATCAGCCGGGAGTTCGGCAGCGGAGGCCGGGAGCTGGGCAAGCGCATGGCCGACGTGCTGGGCTGGGATTACTATGACCGGGAGATCATTGAGACCGTGGCCCGGGAGGAGGGCCTGGACGCGGATTACGTCAACGCCGTCCTGGAGCGCCACGAGTGGTGGACGGTGCCCATCACCTTCAGCCGCAGCTTCACCGTCAGCACGCCCCCCAATACGGACCTGCTGGTGAAGCAGAAGGAGGTCATCCAGCGCATCGCCCAAGGGGACCGGAGCTTCATCATCGTGGGCCGGAACGCGGACTTCTTCCTCCGGGACTACAAGCCCTTCCGGGTCTTCGTCTGCGCCGAGCAGGAGGCCAAAATGCGCCGCTGCCGGGAACGGGCCCCGGAGGGGGAGCAGCTCACGGACAAGGAGCTGGAGCGCCAGATGAAGCGCATCGACAAAAACCGGGCCATGATCCGGGAGATGGTGGCCGGAGACCGCTGGGGCAATCGCAGCTCCTACGAGCTCACCGTCAATACCACCAACTGGGATCTGAAAACCCTGGCCCCCATCGTAGCGGACTTCGCGCAGAAATACTTCGCCCGCCCGTAGGAGCCGGGTTCCCCGTCCCGCCGTACCCCGCTCCGCCCGCCCGCAGCGGCGGTCATGGACCGCCACCCAATTCCCAAACATAGGAGACATGCCCCATGAAACCCACCGAGCCCTGCTATCAGAATTACGTCCGCATCCTCCGGGAGGAGCTGCGGCCCGCCATGGGCTGCACGGAGCCCATCGCCATCGCCTACGCCGCCGCCAAGGCCCGGGCGGTGCTGGGATCCCTGCCGGAGCGCCTGCTGATCGAGGTCAGCGGCAACATCATCAAAAACGTGAAGTCCGTGGTGGTGCCCCACACCGGCGGCCTGCGGGGCATTCCCGCGGCGGCGGCCGTGGGGGCCGTGGCCGGGGACGAGACGGCGGAGCTGGAGGTGATCTCCCGGGTCAGCCGGGAACAGATCGCCGCCACCGCCGACTACCTGGCCCATACCCCCATCCAGGTCCGCTGCGCCGAGACGGAGCACATCTTCGACATTCAGATCACCGCATATCGCGGCCCGGACAGCGCCTTCGTCCGCATCCTGGACTACCACACCAACCTGGTCTGCGTCCGCCGCAACGGCCAGACCCTGCTGGAGAAGGAATGCGCCTCCAGGGAGGACGGCCTCACGGACCGGAGCTGCCTGTCCATCCGGGGCATCGTGGACTTTGCCGAGTGCGTGGAGCCCGCCGACGTGGCGGAGATTCTGGAGCGCCAGATCTCCTACAATATGGCCATCGCCCAGGAGGGCCTGCGGGGCAATTACGGGGCCAACATCGGCCGCACCGTCCTCCGGGGCCGGGAATACGACGTCAACTACCAGATGCGGGCCTGGGCCGCCGCCGCCAGCGACGCGAGAATGAACGGCTGCGAGCTGCCGGTGGTGATCAACTCCGGCTCCGGCAACCAGGGCATCACCAGCTCGGTGCCGGTGATCGTCTACGCCCGGGAAAAGGGCTTCTCTCACGAGGAGCTGCTGCGGGCCCTCTGCGTGTCCAACCTGGTCACCACCCATCTGAAAACCGGCATCGGCAGGCTCTCGGCCTACTGCGGGGCCGTCAGCGCCGGGGCCGGGGCCGGGGCCGGGGTGGCCTGGCTCAAGGGGGGCCGCTTTGAGATGATCGCCCACACGGTGGTCAACGCCGTGGCCGTCACCTCCGGCATCATCTGTGACGGGGCCAAGGCCAGCTGCGCCGCCAAAATCGCCGCCGCCGTGGACGCGGGCCTGCTGGGCCTGGCCATGTACGAGGACGGCAACCAGTTCTTCGGCGGCGACGGCATCGTGAAAAAGGGCGTGGAGAACACCATCGCCACCGTAGGCAAGCTGGCCCGCCTGGGCATGGAGCAAACCGACCGGGAGATCATCCAGCTCATGATGGAGGGCTGAGGGAAGGGGAGACCCGCTGTCCCCGCACCGACGAGGCAACAGGCAACAGGCAACAGGCAACAGGCCCGCCTGTAGCGGCGCACACCAGTGCGCCATTGCTGCCCCGCACGTACCCGCCCGTAGCGGCGCACACCAGTGCGCC
Source organism: Oscillospiraceae bacterium (assembly GCA_017541995.1). Lineage (GTDB taxonomy): Bacteria > Bacillota > Clostridia > Oscillospirales > Oscillospiraceae > JAFRPC01. The sequence goes on along the minus strand of JAFXYD010000011.1, from coordinate 61 downwards.
ATTGCTGCCCCGCACGTACCCGCCCATAGCGGCGCACAATGTGCGCCACCGGAACCCGGTC
>JAFXYD010000074.1 GCA_017541995.1 Oscillospiraceae bacterium | reverse complement strand
GGCCAGAAGCAGCGCATCGCCATCGCGGGCGTCCTTGCCATGCGGCCCCGCTGCATTGTGCTGGACGAGCCCACCGCCATGCTGGACCCCCGGGGACGGGAAGAGGTGGTGGACACCGTAACCCGCCTCAACCGGGAGCAGGGGATCACCGTGGTGCTGATCACCCACCACATGAGCGAGGCCGTGGGAGCCGACCGGGTCATCGTCATGCATGAGGGCGGCATTCTGCTGGACGGCAGCCCCCGGAGGGTGTTCTCCCAGGTGGAGACCCTGCGCCGGGCCGGGCTGGACGTGCCCCAGACCACGGATCTGCTCTTTGAGCTGCGCAAGGCCGGCTGGGACGTCCCCATCGACGCGCTGACCCCCGAGGAATGCGCGGAAGCCATCGCCCAAATTCTTTCCTGAATCCGTTTACCATGGAGGATACCACTTTGGACCCTACCAAGCCTATTTTACAAGTCAAGGACCTGACCCACGTCTACAGCGCGGGCACGCCCTTTGAGCACGTTGCCATTGAACAGATCAATCTTTCCATCTTCCCGGGGGAGCTGATCGGTGTCATCGGTCACACCGGCTCCGGGAAGTCCACCCTGATTCAGCATCTGAACGGCCTGCTGAAGCCCAGCTCCGGCCAGGTGCTCTTCAAGGGGGAGAACATCTGGAAGGATAAGAAATTCACCCACGCCATCCGGGGCCGGGTGGGTCTGGTGTTCCAGTACCCGGAGTACCAGCTCTTTGAGGAGAGCTGCCGCAAGGACATCGCCTTCGGCCCCAGGAACCAGGGGGTCAGCGGCGACGAGCTGGAGGCCCGGGTCCGCCGGGCGGCGGGCTTTGTGGGCCTGGAGGAGTCCCTGCTGGACAAGTCCCCCTTTGACCTCTCCGGCGGCCAGAAGCGCCGGGTCGCCATTGCCGGCGTCATCGCCATGGAGCCCGACGTGCTGATCCTGGATGAGCCCACCGCGGGGCTGGACGCCGCGGGCCGGGATTCCATCCTGGAGAATATCCGGGCCTACCAGCGGGCCCAGAACGCCGCCGTCATCATGGTCAGCCACTCCATGGAGGAGGTGGCGGAGCTCTGTTCCCGGCTCATTGTGATGAACAAGGGCCGGGTCGCCATGGACGGCGTCCCCGCCGAGATCTTCACCCACGCCGATGAGCTCACGGAGATGGGCCTTTCGGTGCCCCAGGTCACCACCGTATTCCGCCTGCTGCGGGAGAAGGGCCTGGCCCTGCCCGCCGACGTCTACACGGTGCGCTACGCCCTGGCCCGCCTGCTGGAACGGAAGGAGGGCCGCCCATGCTGAAGGATATTACCCTGGGCCAGTTCTTCCCGGGCAAGACCGTGATCCACCGTCTGGACCCCCGGACGAAGCTGCTGCTGCTCATTGTCTACATCGTGGCCCTCTTTCTGGCGAAGTCCTACCTTTCCTACGCGCTGGTGCTGGTCTTTCTGGTGAGCGTCACCCTGCTGGGCCGCATTCCCTTCAAGGCCATGACCCGGGGCCTGAAGCCCATGCTGATCTTCATCCTCTTCACTGCCGTTCTGAACCTCTTCTACACCAAGGGCGGGACGCTTTTAGTGGACTGGTGGATCTTCCACATCTACTCCGAGGGCGTCAAGACTGCCTTCTTCATGGTCCTGCGGATCATGCTGCTGATCTGCGGCACCTTCCTGCTGACCTACACCACCTCTCCCATCGCCCTCACCGACGCGCTGGAGCGGCTGCTGAGCCCGTTGAAAAAGCTCCGCGTGCCGGTGCATGAGTTGGCCATGATGATGTCCATCGCCCTGCGCTTCATCCCCACGCTGATCGAGGAGACGGACAAGATCATCTCCGCCCAGAAGGCCAGAGGCGCGGACTTCGAGACCGGCAGTCTGGTGCGCCGGGCCAAGGCGCTGATCCCCATTCTGGTGCCCCTGTTTGTCAGCGCCTTCCGCCGGGCCGACGAGCTGGCTACCGCCATGGAATGCCGCTGCTACCACGGCGGCGAGGGCCGAACCAGGCTCAAGGTCCTGCGCTTCGCCTCCATTGATCTGATCGCCTTCCTGTTGGGCGTCGCGCTGCTGGCAGGGGTGATTGTTTTGCGGCACTTTGGACTGTAAAATATGAAAAATATTGCACTGGTTTTAAAATACGAGGGCTCCGCCTACCACGGCTGGCAGGTGCAGAAGAACGCCGTCTCCGTGGCCGCCACGGTGGAGAAGGCCGCCGCCATGGTGCTGGGCCACCCGGTCCACGTCACCGGCTGCGGCCGCACCGACGCGGGGGTCCACGCCAAACGCTACGTGGCCAACTTCCACAGCTCCTCCGCCATCCCGGTGGAGCGGCTGCCCTACGCGCTGAATACCCATCTTCCCGAGGATATTGTGATCTCCGACGCCTTTGAGGTCCACGAGGGCTTCAACGCCATCGGCTCCTGCGTGAAGAAGGAATATACTTATCTGATCTACAACTCCCGGATCCGGGATCCATTTTATGTCAACCGCGCCTGGTTCTATCCCAAGCGCCTGGACGAGACCGTCATGCAGCGGGCGGCGGACTGCTTCGTGGGCACCCACGACTTTGCCGCGGTGCGCTCCGTGGGCACGGACGTGAAATCCACGGTCCGGACGGTCTACCACTTCGACGTGGAGCGGCAGGGGGAGCTGATCTCCTGCCGGATCTGCGCCAACGGCTTTCTCTACAATATGGCCCGGGCCATGGTGGGCACCGCCGTCTACGCCGCGGAGGGAAAGTTCCCCCCGGAGGCGGTCAGCGACATCCTGGCCGGGAAAAACCGCACCGCCGCAGGGCCCACGGCGCCCCCCGGGGGCCTGTACATGACCCGGCTGTGGTATGACGACGGAAAGGCGGTATTTCACGTTGAGTAATGCAATCCGGACAACCTCCCCGGCGCCCGGGCGGGGCAGGGGGCTCCGCGTGACGCTGATGATCCTGTCCATTCTGCTGGTTTTGCTGCTGCTGGCCTGGCTGATCTTCCCCCGGGTCATGAACCTGGACCGGCTGACCCGCTTCTTCCGCTACATGGGGCTGCGGGACCGGGAGGACTACGGCCGCATCGCCGTGGAGGGCGGCGCGGGCAGCTGCTTCGCGGGCTTTGACGACGGCCTGCTCTCGGCCACCGAGAGCAGCGTCACCCTCTACGCCCTGGACGGGGAGCAGAAGGCCTTTGTGCAGGGCTCCCTGCCCACCCCCATTCTGCGCACCGGCGGGGATCTGAGCTTCTGCTTCAGCCCCGGCAGCTCCTACGCCGTAGCCATCGGCGCGGGAGGGGATACCCTGATGAACGAGGCCCAGGGCGGGGCCCTTGTGGACGCCGACCTCAGCGCCGACGGCTACGCCGCCTACATCACCGCCGAAAGCGGCTCCAAGGCCGTGGTGACGGTGCGAAATCCCAAGTGGGACTCCGTCTACCGCTTCTCCTCGGGCACCCGCTATCTCAATGCCTGCGCCGTCTCCCCCCGGGGAGAGCTGCTGGCAGTGGCGGGCCTGGAGGAGGAGGGCAGCATCTTCCGCTCCGGCCTCACCATCCTCCGCACCGACGAGGCCCTCAGCGACCTGGGCCAGGACGAGAGCAGCGCCGTCCGGGTGGAGCTGGGAAACCGGGTGGTCTATCGCCTCTGCTTCCCGGACGCCGGGCACATCATGGCGCTGACCCAGGACGCGCTGCTCTTCTACAGCACGGCGGGGGAGGAGCTGAACGCCCTTTCCCTGCGGGACGAGCAGCTGCTGGACTACAGCCTCAGCCCGGAGGGCTGGGTGCTGCTGGCGCTGAGCCGGGCCGGGGGGGAGTGCCGGGTGCTGACCCTGGACGCCTCCGGCAGGACCCTGGGGGAATTCACCACCCAGGACCGGGTTCGCTCCGTCTCCGCCGCCGGGGACTACGCCATGGTGCTGACGGATCCGGAGCTGCGGAGCTTCGACCGCCGGCTCAGCCTCTATGAGCAGAGCTGCGACGTGCTGGGCGCCACCCGGGTCATCGCCCGGGCCGACGGCACGGCGCTGCTGATCGGCAGCTTCGGCACCAGGCTTTTCATTCCGTAATCTGCCGCGGGCCCGCCCGCGATATACTCCAATCCTTTCTGAAAGGAGCACACAACATTGATGAAACCCACTCTCTGCAGCCGCTGCAACAAGAACGTGGCTGTGATCTTTATCACGAAAATCGAAAACGGCAGAACCACCAACGAGGGCCTCTGCCTCAAGTGCGCCAAGGACCTGGGCATCAAGCAGGTGGACGACATGGTCAAGCAGATGGGCATCTCCGACGAGGATCTGGAAAACCTCTCCGGCGAGATGATGTCCATGCTGGGGGGCAACCCGGACGTGGATCCCGAGCAGCCCGAGGAGGACAACGACGACGGCCAGACCGCCACCTTCCCCTTCCTGAGCAAGCTCTTCGGCGGTCTCAGCGCCCCCCGGAGCGAGCCTCCCGCCCAGCGCCCCGAGCCCCCCAAGGGCTCCGTGCCCCCGGCTCAGCCCCCCAGAAAGAAGCACAAATTCCTGGACACCTACTGTCTGAATCTGACCCAGCGGGCCCGGGAGGGCAAGCTGGACCGGGTGGTGGGCCGGGAGGAGGAGACCGAGCGGGTGATTCAGATTCTGAACCGCCGCCAGAAGAACAACCCCTGCCTCATCGGCG
>JAFXYD010000073.1 GCA_017541995.1 Oscillospiraceae bacterium | reverse complement strand
CGTCCCGCCGCCATCCAGCCCAGTGAGCGCAATCCCGGAAACGGTGCAGTCGCCGTTTTCCTGGGCAACCAGCTGATCTCCGGTGAAGCTCAGATTGCAGGCCGGGGTCGAGCCGCCACCGGTAGTAAAGGTAATGCTTTCGGGCCATACATTCCCGGCCCCGTGGAGGGACAGCAGCTCCCGGAAGGAATACTTGCCGTCCGTCAATCCGAGAAACACAAAGGACTTTTCATCTCCGAGGATGTTGAAGTCGCTGTCTGTCTCATAGACACGGCCATCCGTATCAGACTTGCCGTGCCATGTCTTAGAACCATTGCTTCCGTCCTTGTGCCGATACAGGTTGAAGCAGTACCCGGCCACGTCGCCCTTTTCCGAGACCTTCATCATGGTCGCGGTGCCCAGCGGATAGTTGCGGAAGGTGACGTTGTTGCCAGAGGCAGCCAGGGTCACGGTCTGGACGCGGTTTTCGGCAACATAGTTTTCCGGCACGGTCTCGGTAATGGTGATGGTCTTACCGACTTCCAGATTCGGTACGTTCAGCTTGCCGTTCTGATCCGTCTGCCCGGTGAACAGCACATTGCCACTGCTGTCAGCCACGGTAAAGGTGAGCCCGCTGATATTCCCGTCCTCGCAGACCTTTTGAATGGTCAGATTGGTCGTGGTGGAGGCCTTGAGCTTGAAATACACGTGTACGGGGTCCGGCTTCGCCAGTTGGGAAAGGATCTGTCCGACGTTGTGGTTGCTGTTGGTCGTGCCCCAGATCACGGGAGAGACGCTATCCGTGTCGGGGTCGCTGCCGGTGGCGCTCACCATAACGGGCTGGTTCTGCAAAGCCTCCGCCGTCGCGGTGACGGTGAGGCGATTTTCCGATTTTGTAAATGTCAGACCGTTGCTGCTGGTATACGGGAAATCGTTGTTGATCGCGTTGTTGCTGTCGGTGAGAATGATCCTGTAAAGGCCGCTTGCCGCATCATAGGTCATTTCATGCTCCGGGGCCTGGGCCTGCTTCTTGGAGGCGAAGCTTGGAATGACGCCGTGGCTCTGCATACTGGATACGATGGAATTATACCCGTTGATATACGCCGCCCGGAGTGCACCGGTGCTGTCGTTGGTGTTGCACAAATTCAGCACGAAGTTGTAAAGGCCGCTGTTGGTACAGGCAAACGGCGCCACGGTATTCCGATAGCCGATAATCATCTCCCAGATAATCACCTGAGTTGCGGCTTCATACCCATGAAGTGTCAGCTTGGTGGTACTGTTCAGCCCATTGGGAGCGCCATAGGCCAGTGCAAGGGCAATCGCGTTTCTTTGGCTGATGGATAAGAAACGCTCCCAGACATTCAGGTCAGAACCTCCTGCGATCTGAGAATAAACAGCACCCGCAGTAGAGCCAGCCTGTGGTTCCAGACAGTAGGCCATCTGCCCATTCAGATAGTGATACCGGAAACCGGAAAGATGCGTCGTATAGGTCGTATATGCTGGATCGCTTGGGTATTTGAATGATACGGTGAAGGTGGTCGTGCCGTAGAGAATGACCGGGATTTGCAGATTGTAGGTGGAGGCAAGGATCTCATCCGGGACCGGAATGGTCTCCAGCTCCTCAACCGTCCCTGTCGGTCTTCCATAGCCGGTTGCGGGGTCTCTGGGTGGTTCGTCCGCTTTAGATGGTTCGGTGTCCTCTTCTGCGGACGCTTCCGGCTCAGCTTCAGTCTCGGACTCCGAGGACGGGGACGCTTCCGTTCCAGATGTGGTTTCTCCCGTCATAGCGGGGACTTCTGTGCTTTCCTCCGTCCCTGCGGCAACGGGTTCCGTTTCTGTTGCGTAGACCTTCATCATGCCGCTTGACGGAAGCATTCCAAACAGCAGGGCGAGAAACAGAAGCAGCGACAGAATTCGGCGAATGCGTTTCTTCATTCTGTTTTTTTCCTCCTTATAAGTTGTTTTGAGCACAAAAAAAGCACGGTCGCAAAACCGTGCTTTCCGTGTCAGTGTTCAGTTGGTCGGCCCAGGGGTTAGCCGTACAAGAAGACGATGTAGTACTTATCCGTGTAGGGCTCGTAGCTGGCATGAATATTGCAGCGAAAGCCCGGAATCGTATCGCCCAGGGCAATCAAGCTGTCGTAGGTGTACCGGACATTTCCTGCGGCCTCCTGCTTCAGAAAATCCAGGCTATAACCGCTTCCATAGTAACCGGGATAGTAGCTCGAATTTGCCAGCGTCATGGACTTGTCCACGGTGAAGCCCAGGCTTTGCGCGTAGGCGTTGCCGTAGTCGATCACGGCCTGCAAATCAAAGACTTCCTTGAGCTTGTCCTTGTAGTTGTCCCGGTAGCTGTCGCCGCAGCGCAAGCAGGTGTGCTCCGTGTAGCCTTGTGCGGAAGTGGTAGGGGCAACGACGGTATCCCGGTAGTCATGGCCCAGGGCCGGGGTGTTGTTGGTGGTTTCCGTCGCGTCGCAGCGGGAGCAGGTCCGCAGGGTGTAGCCGCCGCTGGTACAGGTTGCCGCTATGCTTTGTTCCGTAAAACTGTGCCCCAGGGCGTCGGTGTAGCTGTCGCGGTAGCTGTCTCCGCAGGAGCAGCTATGCTCCGTGTAGCCCTTCTCGGTGCAGGTGGGGGAGACCGTCTTGGTTTTGTAGCTATGGGTGTGGGGCGGATTGGTCGGCTTCGGTTCCGTGGGCTGCGTCGGCGTTGGCGCCGGATCAGTCGCTTTAGGCTCGGTGTCCTTTGGCGGTTCTGACTGTGCCGGGTGCTGAGATGGATCAGGCGCGTCGGGACGTTTTGTTTCCGCATGCGCAGCTTCCGTCTGTATGGCTTGGGAATCAGCCTCGGCTTCCGTCGATGAAGGAGCTTCGGTTTCTGTCGTTGAAATAGCTTCTGTTTCCGTCTGGAAAACAGAACTGCTTTCCAAAACCGCCACAGTCTCGACGGATTCCCGGCTGACAAGTTCCTGCGACGGCGCTGCTGCGGCCTCAGTAATTACGGAACTGTTTGGCGGCATCTTAGAGCTTGCGGAGGGAGCGGGAGTTTTACCGCAGCCAGCCAGCAGGAGCAGAACCGCAAGGACGATGATGGATTTGAGCTTCATGGAACATACCTCCGTGATCTTGGATTTGCCTTGGTCTGACCCTATTATAGCGAAAACAAAACCTCAACGCAAATTTTTCAAATATCCCGGCTTCTTTTTTGTCCCAAGTTGGGACAGATTAGCCTTCTCCCGGCGTGGTGCTCATCAGCTTGTAGAGCTTCGTGTCCTTCGGCATGGTGTTGGCGAAGGGAACGATTGCCCCGCCCATACGGAGCAAGCCGTGACCGGCCTCTACGTCGGTAATAAATCCCATCTGCGTTTCGGAGATGTGAAGCAGCCGCCCCAGCTCCTCCCGATCGGTGGCTGCCTGGTTCAGCAGGATCAGGAACTCCGAGTTGGCGAACATGAGTCGGGCGGTTTCGGAGCGCAGGCATTCCTCCACATTCTGCGTCGCCGCGGTCAACGCCGCGCCGTACTTCCGAAAACGCTTCCAAGCTTTGTAGAGGATTTCCGCCGAGTAGTGGTACTTGAAGTACAGATATACCTCGTCGATGAAAACCCAGGTGAACTTGCCCCGCTTGCGGTTTTCCATGACCCGGTTCTGGATGGCGTCGAGGGTGACGACCAGGGCTGTCGGACGGAGCTGGTCGCCCATCTCGTAGAGGTCCAGCACCATGATCCGGCTGTTCACATCCACGTTGCTGGGATGGGCAAAGACGTTCAGGCTGCCCTCCGTGATGATCTCTGCGGCAAGGGCAATTTCCCGGGCCTCCGGCTCCGGCTGCTTCAGGACCTCGCTGCGCCAGTCGGTCAGCAGCGGCATGGGCTTCCGACCTTTGCTCTTCTGCCAAGGCCGGAACACAGCTTGCACACAGCGGTCTATGATGGACTTGTGCGCGCCTGTGAAGATGCCGACGCCCATCTGCTGCTCTATAATCGAGTTCAGCAGCTCGGACTTCATGGCCACCGGGTTTTCGTCCTTGCCCAGAGCGGCGCTGACCTCCAGCGGGTTGATATGGTGCTGACTGTACGGGGAGATCTGAATGACCTCGCCGCCGAAGGCACGGGCAAGGGAGCCGTATTCGCGCTCGGCGTCAATGATAATCACATCATCCTCGGTCCCGAGCACCACATCCGCAATGGTGTTCTTCATGGTCATGGACTTGCCGGAGCCGCTGACGCCGAGATAAAAGGCGTGGGGAGAAATCAGCCGCTTGCGGTCACAGATCAGAAGATTGCGGGAGATGGCGTTGACGCCGTAGCAGAAGCCGCCCCGATCCTGGATCTCCTGCACCCGGAAGGGCATTAGGGTCGCCGTGCTCTCGGTGGTCAGCGTCCGCAGAGCGTGGACCTGCCGCAGACCGTAGGGCAGCACCGTGTTCAGCCCCTGCTCCTGCTCGTAGCGCAGCGTGCCGAAGGTACAGACGCTCTCCCCGCCGATGCTGACCAGGCTTTCCGTGTCGGCGTCCAGCTGCTCCTTGGTATCGGCCAGATGCACAAGCGTCACCACGGCAAAGATCATCCGTTGGTCCCGGTTGGTCAGATCGTCCAGATATTCGCGGGTATCGGCCCGGGACTGCTCCAACTCGTAGGGAATGTTGGCGGAGAAATTATTTTTGCCGTTCTGCCGCTGCTGCCAGCGGGTAATGTCGCTTTCTACACCGAGAATCTTCCGCTGAATATCCTTGACCGCTTCATCCGTGGGGATCGGGAGCATATCAATGCTGAGGATCAGGCTCCGGGGAAAGTTCGTCAGATTGGAGATCAACTGATCGGAGATGTAGCTGGCGTACTCCCGCAGATACAGTACCCGCCCGTATTTGCCGCCCATTTCAAAATAGTCCTTTTTGAAGGCGAGACCGTCGGGGGCAATCAGGTCCTTATAGCTGGCGCCGCTTTGCAACAAGGCTTCATGGTCGAAGCGGTAATAGGGCTCCTCCCCTGCCCGGAAAAAATCGTGGAACAGACGGAGCCGATCCGCGTTTCCGAGCATCGCTGCCATTGAGGACAGCTTGCCGAAGCTGCCGGTCAGATTGCTGTCCACCCGGGAGAAGTAGTCGTCGCTGTCCTTCTTCTTTCGCTGGGGGATGGAGATGGTAATGTATTTGTCCTGCACAAGGTTGTTGCTGAGTGAAGCCCGATCCATCAGGAGCCGGTTCTTTTCGTGCCGGTACTGGTCCAGGCCGTCGCTCCGGTCCTTCATCAGCATTGTGCGCTCAAAGTCCACCGGATTCAGCCTGTGATTGACGATCGTGATCTTGCAGCTGGCATCCGTAGGCAGGCTGTTGATGACGGCGCAGTAGCCCTTGAAGATCCGCTTTTGATCCGCGTCAGAGGCGGAAGCGTAGTTGATGTCTGTAAAGCGCCAGGTCCGGCTGTGCTTGCGGCCCACCAGCCAGGTGCCGTCCGGATAAATCCGTTCAATGGGAATGGATTGCTGGACGGTCTTCGGCACACGGAACGGGACCTTTTCGGATTTGTTCGCCGCAGCGAGGGTCTTAATCAAAGTCGTCACGCTCCTTCCTGCCGAGGGCGGCATAATGGATGTTTTCGCTGTGATAGCCCCGGTTGCCGCCGCAGAGGAAGCTGACCTTGAACCAGGCGAAAACGAATTGCTCAAAGCTCATCCCGTTGTAGCGGAAAAAGCCCGCCGCGGCAAATGGCGCGGCAGCCAGCAGGCAGATCCAGCTTGCGTTGTCCTTTCCCAGCGTGTCCTTCAGGCCGAGATAGAGCCCAGCGGCCAGGGCAATGGCAATCACAGAGCAAATCAGCTGCCTTGCGGTCAGCCCCAGCACAATCGTTTCACTGTGCGCCCGTACTTCTTTCGGTATTTTGATTTCGATAACTCCTCACCTCTTTCGTTATAATCCAAACATCTCCTTTGCAATTCTGGAAGCGCCTCGGACCAATCCCACCAGGATCAGCATATTGAATACCGTTTCCCCCAAGTATTCCCAGCACATGGTCACGGCCGAGGCTGTGGCATCCACGGTATAGGCGCTGCCGGAAAGAAATGTGTTGTAGATCATGCAGGCCAGCACGATGACGACGCCCTCAACGCAGACCCCGGTGTAGGATTTCAGAAACGCCTTGCCGTGCTGGGATGATTCCTCTCCGGCAAAGGCGGCCATGGGAAGCGGCGCGACGGCGGTATAGACGTAGAGCCGGAAAAACCGCCCATATACCGTCAGGATCAGCACAAAGGACAAGACTGTGATAAGCAGCGTTCCCAGGAGCGAGACCAGCCAGAGCGGTATGGATTCCAGAAAGCTCAGATCGTCGATGGCGGCAACGATCTCCGCGGGAAGATGCGCCGCCGAGCTGACACCGCCTGCGATACTGTTCATGGCAGCGGAGACAACGCCGCCCACGATCTCAAACACCGCGAGCATGATCTCCATAGCGTGACCCACCATGATCTTGGCTGCGGCAAAGCGAATGAAGAAGCGCAGCGCGAACTCCGGCCTCTGCATTTCCCGGAAGGACGACGCCGAGGAGAAGACGCCCATGGCAAAGAACAGCACCAGCAGACCGTAGCCGATGCCGGTCAAAGCCCCGCTGATATTGGAGACCGCGCCCCAAATGCTGCCGCCCCGGAAGCTCTGGGGCGTCTGCGTCAGCAGACTCCAGATTTCGGAGAGTTTGTCCGTCCAGATTTGAAGGGCGGATTCGAGTAAATCAATGATCCAGTTTGGCTCCACCTTCCTTCCTGTTATTTGTCCCAAGTTGGGACAGCTCAGATCGCGCCGATCAGGGTCAGAATGTCTTTGGCAAAGGTAATCAGCAGGCCGCCGAACAGACACAGGAAGCCCTGGGTTCGCTGGCTGGCGTCGTGGCTCTGGACGCTCATGCCCACCTGCACCACGCCCCAGCCCAGGATGATAATGCCAATGGCACGGATCGCGGCAAAGATGAAATCGGACAGATTGTTGACGACGCTCAGAGGGTCGCCTCCGGCGGCATAGGCCGCAGTTGGCAGTGTCGCGGCGCAGAGCACCAGGGCCGCCCAAGCGCCCAACAGCCGGATGGATTGTTTGCAGTTGTTTTTGGTTTTCTTCGTTTGTTTCATTCGGGGTCCTCCATATCAATGATGTCCAGTTCGTCAAGTGTGGTAAAGGAGAAGTCAAGATCGTCCGCTTCATAGAGACAGACCGGGCTGTGATGGTAAGGGGCCGCACCGCCGTCCTCGGTGCGTTTGATGTTGGGATGCTTCATCAAATTGTACTTTTGGTCAATGACCGGCGGCTCACCCCGCAGGAGCAGGATCGCATTCCGGTTGTCCAGCATCCGTACCTCGTCCGGGGTCATCAGCTCCCGGCCAGTCTGCTGCCGGTTTTTGCTGTACGATCCGTTTCTGCCCTTGCTCTGGCTGGTGGACAGGGTATCAATCGTCTCCTTGCCCAGCAGCTCGGAAATGTATTTGTGGGTAGATTGCTCGTTTCCGCCCAGGTACAGGAAGGCGTCCGCGTTGCCGATGATACCCTCCCAGCTGTCCTTGAACAGTTCTTTAAGCTGGGAGATGTTTTGCAGGATGATGGTCGCCATGATGTTCCGGCTCCGCATGGTGGCCTGCAATCTGGCGTAGCCGTCCGGAAGGGCGACGTTGGCAAACTCGTCGAACATCAGCCGCACCGGGATCGGGAGCCCGCCGCCGTGTACCTTGTCCGCCTGGTAATAAAGCTCCTGAAACGCGCAGGTGTAGAGCAGACCCACCAGGAAGTTCAAGCTGGCGTCGTTGCTGTCCGGGATGATGCAGAAAATAGCCTGCTTCCGTTCTCCCAACTGGCTGATCTCCATATCGTCGGTATCCGTGATGCGCTGGATCTCCGGCAGAGTGAAGGCGGTGAGCCGGACAGCGGCCCCCACAAGGATGGATTTCGCCGTCTTGCCTGCTGCCTGCTTGAAGATGTGATACTGGCGGACCGCGATATGGTTTGGCTTTTCCTCCTCCAACGCTTCAAAGAGCAGATCGAGGGGAGACTTGTAATCGTCGTCCTCCTCCTTGGCCCCACCGTATTCGATCATGGTCAGCACCATTTCCATCGTCTGCTCCCGTTCCGGTGCTTCGTGCCGCAGATAGAGCATGATGGATGCGTCCAGGGCGATTTCGGATTTTTCCCAGAAGGGGTCCGTTTGCTGGGCGTTCTTCGGGGTCGTGTTCTTGATGAAGTTGTCGATCAGCCGGAACACGTCGCTGTCCTTGCGGATATAGCGGAATGGATTGAAGCAGTTGGAGTTTTCCGGGTCGATCAGGTCAAAGACCCGCAGCGTGTAGCCCTCCTGCAAGAGCAAGGAACCGCAGGAGCGCAGCAGCTCGCCCTTGGGGTCCGTAACAATGTAGCTGGAGTTGGCAAGTATCACATTGGGCTTGACTACATACCGGGACTTGCCGGAGCCAGAGCCGCCGACAATTACCTGTAAGAGATTTCGCAGGTGTAATCGGCTGTTCAGACTCATTTTTACGTGCTCGGTCAAAATGACGTTCTTTGTCTCGTCCTTGTCCCGGTATTTCCGGCAGAGCGCTTTTGCGCTGCCCCAGTGAGCGGAGCCGTGTTCCTCGCCGGGACGACGGTTCTCTTTTGTGACGCAGAAGAAAGCAACTACTGCGACATAGAGCCCCATTGCTCCGACGAGGAACTTCAAACTGTGCGGGGTCCAGTTCAGAGCGAAGGGCCGGGAGAGCTGCGCGGAAAACGCCTGCAGAAAGGACAACAGATTCATTCCCTCCGTGTAGGCGGCGGCGGCCAGGGCTCCGAGCCAGAGGACAAAAACGGAAAACACGGCATAGGCCGGGAACTGTTTCCGGAAGGAGTTTCGTTGACGGATAGGCAGCACCTCTTTTCTGTCCCAGCTTGGGACGCATTTCATGCCGGGGACGGGTACGAAATCCGCACCCGCCCCCATGATTGCTGCTCCGCCCGCCCGGGCAGAGCAGGGGTGTGATCCCCTTGTTTGAGGCCCATGCCGGCGGACGCCGGCTGTCAAGGCCCGACCAGTTCGCAAACTGGTCGGCGCCTTTACTGCCGGTGGCTGCCGGCATATACTGTCAAAGGGGGACACACCCCGCTTTCCGGGTTTTGCGCCGAGGCTTTACCTGGCGGGCCGCCGCAGGGCCTGGCCCCGCATGTGCTGCTGGGGCGAGATCGCCTTGTCGATGGAGCCGCCGATCTGCTTGCTCATGTCCTGCACGGCATCCAGGGCCTGCCGGATCTCCTGGGGGGACCAGCCCTGATACAGCGCCAAAAGGCCGGACAGCTCGGGCATTTCGCATTCGACGCCGAAGCGCTTGCAGAGCAGATAGGAGACCGATTGGGCGTCCAGCTCATAGTCATCTCGGGAGTAACCGCTGTTGGCGCCCTTGGAATGGAAGCGCACATGGGCGATTTCGGCGGCGATGGCTGCAAAGGCCGTGTGATCCGCCACGTTGGGATTCACATAGAGCTCCATGCGGTTCGGATCGTAGTAGGCCGCTTCCCCCATCTGATCGTCGGTCTTGATGGGGACGACGGAGTAGTTGAGCAGGACGCTCAGCGCGGAAGCCATCTGGGGCGAATCGTCCTCCAGATGGGGCTGCCGAAGCTCCCGCCCGGCGGTCTGGGTAATGTCGTAGGCGTATGCGAGACTGTAGCCCTTGCCCAGCGGAGACCGGGCGAAAATCTGGACGCCCTTCTCCTGCTCGCCGTCGCGGATACTGCGGTTGAGGGTGCGCCAGCGGTCCTTCGTGCCGATGACGCTCAGCTCCGGGTTCTGGACCATAGCCAGGGCAATGTTGCCGGGGCTGTACATATAATTGACGCCCTGCATATCCAGATAGCGGGCGTAGGCGTCCGGGTCGCTGGCAATCAGGGAAATACCGGTGTCCTGCATGGCGACGGCGTTCTCACGCTCGGCTGCCTTTTCTGCCTTCCACTGTTCATCCTTCTGGGTTTTTTGGGAAATCAGTTCTGCTAAATTAGCCATAGGTTCCTCCTTAACGTGTGTGTTCCTTTTCCCGTTCCGGGCCGTTCTTCATCTTGTCGGAAGCCTGCTTCAGCGCCTCCAGCCGCTTCCGGACGGAGGGCTTTTCAGGGGCATCACTGGTCTGTGTCCCCGTCCTCGGTGTCGAGCCATTCCTTCGCTCTGGCGAGGATCTCTCGGACTGAGTACGGGGCGTCGCTTTTTTTGCCGTTTCCACCGGCTTCTCGGGAAGCGGATAGCCCAGCTCCTGCATGATGGCGTTGAGCTGGGCAGCGTAGTTTTCATTGGAGACGACGTTGATCACGCCGCTTTGATTGCCCTTTTTCTGGGCAATGAAATACAGAACGCCGAACTTCTTCGCCAGCCTGCGGAATCTGGACTTGTCGGCTTCTGGAATCTGCACGACGATGGCCGCGTTGGGATCGCGGGCCAGCCGCTTGGCGGTGGTCTTGCCGACCACCTTCGCGTCCTGCTTCGCCAGAGCCAGGAGCAGGGCGGCAATGTTTTTCAGGCTGCTTCCGGCAATTTTCAACGCGCCTTCGGCAACCTGGACGCTTTCCTTTACCACAAGGTCAGCGACCTCAGTGCTTGCGTCCATTTTGGTTCACCTCCTTATATTTGTGGAACATTGTGCTACATCTATTGACTTTGCCGTTTTCTATGATATAATATGGGTATCAAGGAATGGGAGGGATTTGGGATGGAAAACATCGTGACCGCGCCGAAGACGGACAGTTATCATTTCCGCATCAATCCGCAGGTTCGGTCTGAGGTGGAGGCTGTCTATGCAAAAAGCGGCATCAGCTTCACCCAGGCCATCAACATTTTTATCCAGCAGTCGCTGAACGCCGGGGGCTTCCCGTTTCCGGTAACGTCGGACAACGCCGAATACGTCAGAGCCGAGGCCATGAAGCGGCTGATGGCGGAGCTGGACGCGGGCCGGAAGTCCGGAGAGCTGATTGAGGAAGAGGAAGCTTACCGTAGATTTGGGGTAACGCCGGAATGAAGATCAAATACAGACCAGCGGCCCTTCAGGATCTGGAGCTTACCTGCGGCTATCTGCGGAACAAGCTGCACAATCCAGCTGCGGCGGATTCCCTCAGCCGGAAGGTCCTGCACAGCGTCTCTCTATTGAAAGACAATCCCTTTATGGGGACGCCCCTGAGCAGCAAATACGACGGGATCGAAGTGGATTATCGTTTTTTGGTGGTGTCAAAGCAGCTTGTGTTCTACCTGATAGAAGCGGAACACATCGAGATCGTCCGCATTCTGGATGGCAGAACGGACTATCTCGCAAAGCTCTTCGGATGATCGGGACACGGCGTGTTCTGCTTGGCAGGATCGTCGGTTTGCTTCGCTGACAGGGAGAGCTGCGGAAGTGTATCTGCAATCTGTTCACACAGTCGGAGCTTTTTTCTCCAGACACGCAGCGCTGCGGTCAGTGCGGCGATTTGCTCCGAGGCGTCCGCTCCTCTGCGCTTCTCCCGGTAGAACAATCCGCGCCGCTCTGTCAGGGCGTCGATCTGGGCTTGCAGGGCAGAATGAAGCACATCAAGCTGGGCAGCGCTGTCGATGCGGTATTCCCGCAAAAGCTGAAACTGCTTTTGGTATCGCTCCAGCCGGATGATCTCTTTCCGCAGGGCGAAGGACGGCGGCCTTCTCATAGGCCGGTCTTTTCCCAGCAAATGCAGATAGTAGAAATACAGCCCACGCAGACTGCCCGGCTTTCGCCGGAAGGGATGCGTGGGTTTTCGCACATATCTGCATTTCCCCCGCGGAAGAAATACTGTAGGAGCTTTCTCTGCTGGTGTCTGCTTTGGAGGCGTACCGCCTCGGACCGCTTTCAGCCGCTGGATGATCTCGGCCTCGGTGTAGCCTTCGCCCAGACTGTCCAGCCGGATAAACCTTGTGCCCCCCGGTGGGCGGATTGCCGTATGCCGGAGCTTTGGACCGATTTTTATGGTGTAGCCCTGCTTTTGCAGAATAGACAGGAGCGAATGCAGGGTAAAGGCTTGGGCAAGCGCGTCGTCAATGTCCTTACGGATCATGCCCCGGATCGTGGGCTTGCCCTGGGCCTGGGCTTGCCATTCCGCATAGGCTTCTCCGCTTCCGTTTGTCTCAATCACGGACAGACCGTGCTTCCGGTTGATCTCATTGGAAAGCCCGCGCAGCTCCTCATAGTAGGTCTTTTTGTTGCTTCGGTACTTCCGTCCATCCAGCAGGGAGACTGAGTTGAAAACGATATGGCAGTGCAGATGATCCCGGTCCAGGTGGGTGGAGACAACAGCCTCATAGCTGCCGCCCAGCAGGGCAGCGGCAAATTCGACGCCGATCTCATGGGCCTGCTCCGGCATCACTTCTCCGGGGGCGTAGGAGTGAATGACGTGATAGCCCAGGACGCCGCCGGGCTTGCCCCAGCGCTGCTTGGTTTCCTGCATTTCCCGGAAGGCTGTTTCCAGAGAACAGTTCAGCGCTGTTGCAAATACCCGGTGTTCGCCGCTGATCTTTTCCTCGTTCTCAATGTACCGCAGGGCGGCGGCCAGATCGGTTTTCTCCGGGTTCAGCGCGTAGCTGACACAGTGATCCAGCCGGGAGCGGATGGCAATGATCTTGTCGTAGGCCACCTACAAACGCTCCTTGATCAGCCGCAGGGCCTGGCGGACCAACTCCTGCGCCTCCCGGATACGCTCATCTGTGATCCCCCGTCTGGCATTGGCCCAGTACGCGATCTGATTGACGTTGTTGCCGATGGCGGACAGCTCTCGCAGGAGATCTCCCAGAGCGTCGGGTGGGCGAGGGCGAAGCTCGACGCCCAGGATCAGCTTGCGAAGCACCTGTTCCCGCTTCAAGCCGGAGGTTTGGACCAAGGCATCCAGTTTGGAAAGCTCTGCGGCGTCCAGTCGAAGCAGTACCGATTTGACGTTGTTCCGCATAGCTTATCTGACAGCGGCAGGCAACGGCCTCTTGCGAGGGGCCCCTCCCGCCTCCTTCTCTGTCTGCTTCGCCTGCTCCCGTTTCCTGTACCACCGTTGTCTTGCGCTCCAATACTCCGGATTGTACTCCCGGATATTTTTATTGATTGCTTCCTCGAAGGCCTCGGGATCACGGATGCGCTCCGGAATCTGCCACATATCCTTGTCCAGCAGCTCCCGCAGGACCACGTTCTCGGCGCAGTCTTCCTCAAAGCAGAGATAGCCGCCGTCCCATTGGCCGCATTTCCGGGCGGCAGCAGACAGACGCATAGCCGCGGTACGCTCCACCATGATCCCGCCGTGGCTCGGGGTGGCCACCATCTCAAAGCCGGGGCAGAGGGTTTCGCTCCAATCGACCTCGCCCCAGGGTGAATAGCTGGGCTGCAAAAGCTCACTTCCTTTCATGGATTGCGTCCCAGGTTGGGACGCATTGACCGTTGGGGTTTTAGGGGCCATGGCCCCTAACAAGTGCATTTTGCTATCAAAATGCTATACTTGCTAATCCAGCGACGCCGCAGGCGCCGCTGGTTTTATCTCGCGGGGCTTCTCGGTTTTGACCTCCGTTCCGGCTTGCGTGCAAGGGCTGTTCGCTCGGCAGCGATTGCCAGATTCAGCGCTCGTTCATCTGCCGGGACAAAGCTGTACTCGGTGATTTCTCCGTGACGGTCACATTCTCTGTGCCAGCGGTCCTGTCCCGTGTCAACAAGCTGGGTATGTCCATCGGCATAGCCGATCCGGATGTGGGAATAGGGAACCGCGCTTCGGATCACCCGCTGGATATGGGTCTTGTAATCCAGCGGTGTGACGATTCCCAGGACTGTATCGCCCTTCATGCCGTGAAGCTCGATCCGGTAAGCCCGGATCCGGTCAGCTGCCTCAGAGCCCTCATAGTAGGTCCAGATCTTATAGGCGATGCTGTCCTTGATGAAGGTTTCCCGTTCCGGCTCACACCAGGTCCCGTTTTCCCGGCTCATCCAAAAGAAGGCTGTCTCGGGCGGCTCGTTCCTTGCGGCGTTGGTCAGTACGGTAGTGTCCATCTGGAAGTCTTCCCGGTAGTGGTCTGTGTTCTCCAGGACGATCTTTTCCAGGAAGGCCAGCACGTCGATAATCTCAGCCCTGCGCCCCATACCGTGCTTCAAATTCAGAGAGGGTCATGGTTTCCACCGGAGCGCTTGTCTGCTCGAAATCCCCTCCTTCGAGGGCGATGCTGTCCTCCCCGGACGGCAGAATGGGAAGTGCGGAAATGACCGTCCCCATGAACAGATCGCCTGCGTCCCGGACAAGGGTGAGCGTGTCTTTCTTGCCAAACTCCGCCTTCAGCTCGTAGACGTGAAGATCGAAGTGGACGGTCTCGGGGCTCACCCGTGCCTGAATCATCAGGATCGGGAAGCCCAGCAGCTCCGTTTTCGGGAAGCTGTCAAGATTGGGGTTGATAACTTGAATAGGCATATGCGTTCCTCCTAACGCTGTTGTAGTTGTTGTTTTTCGGGAACCGGCTCCGGCTCCCGGCTCCGTCCGAAGGCGGCCTCAATTTGGGAGATTATTTCTCCGGCGGCTGCTTGAATGATACCGAGAGAGTCCTTCAGCTCCCGCAGCTCCCTGTCCCTGCTCCATCCGGCGACGTAGCCAAAGGAGTAATCCGAGGTGTCCAGACCAATGTACTGGCAGACCACATAGGCCACGCTTTCCGCCTCCACCTCCTTCTGAGAGCGGACCTTCTGCTCCTCAATGGGAATTTTGGTTTTGTCGTGGAGCTTGGCGTGGGCGATCTCATGCACCAGGGTTTTTATGATCTGGAGCTGGGGCATCCCGCGCCGCAGGACGATTCTCTGCTCCTCAGAACTGAAAAAGCCCTTTGCGGCGCCGGGAAGCTCGTCCTCCGTGATGGGGACCGGGGAAAGCTTCGCAAGACAGGCATAGAGTCTTTGGAAGGATTCGACCTCTCCCGTCAGCTCCGAGGCCACGATGCTGGGTAGCTCGCGGCCCTCGGTCTGGCTTACGTCGAAGACGGTGCCGATCTTGAATCGCGGGATCGTGACGCGCACAGTCTCCATGACGGGGCTGCCGTCTTCGGAAAGGATCGGCAGACCGGAAACGGAATCTGTTTTTTGCTTCTGCGTCCACCGGGTTTGCGGACAGGGGCAGAGAATGGAAATCCCATGCTCGCCCTTTTTGACCTGTCGGCCAAAGTCCTTTTTCCAGCGGTTGTAGCCCGCGACCTTGGTAGCGGTGGGGCATTGCAGAAGAATCAAAATCACGTTGCCGAAGCTGTAGTGATGGAACTTTGACATGGCGGCCAGGTATTCTGCGTAGCGTCCGCTGGCGTATAGCTCCTTGATTCCGTTTTCCAGCCTGTCGGTCAGCTCCCGCAAACGTTCCTCCTGGGACTGTGCGGCGGCGTATTTTGCGAAGGGCATGGTCAGCACCGCTCCGGGCGTCTGGGCTTGCGGCGCTGCTCCTCCGGGCTGCGCTGCTTGGGGTCTACCTTGATGGTAACGGCATCGTTTCCCTTGAAGCCCAGCAGGATTTCCGCTTTCGCAAACTCCTTTTTGAACCTCTGCATCAGCTCCGGCGGCAGGGTATCGAAGTTGTCCTCACTCAGACCGCAGATAAAGAAGGGGCCGAAGACGCCGCCGTAGCCGCCGGGCATACTGCGGTTGAAGTCCATCTGCAGCAGGATTCCTTCGTCGTTGCAGACAACGGCAACCTGCTCCTCATAGGGGTAAATTGCGGTTATCAGGCCGCCCACCACGCCCTGCATCTCCTCCAGACCGTTGATCTCTTTTTCATAGGGGGCATAACCGGGTTCGACAACAAGCACGTTCATAGCAGCGTCTCCTTATCTGGCAGGCTTGACCGCAGCCTTGACCGTGTCTTTCACAGCGTCCTTCTTGGCCTGCTTCTCCAGTGCCTTTTTCCGCATGGACAGGGCTTCGTAGATCGTCTGCTTGATGACAAAAGGGCTGGGCAGCGGAGAAGGGAAGTAGGCCTTCAGCTCCACTTCGGTCAGCGTGACCTTCAGGGGCGGGTCCGCCTTGGGCTTAATGATCTGGGCGACCTTCTTCTCGTCAACCCTGTGGGTAGCTGCTGCGCTGGGAGCTGTCTTTTCCAACGACGCCGCTTGACGGCTGGCCTCCTTGAGCTGCGTTGCCTGGGCCATAGAGGGCGTGATCTGTTCCTTCTGCATCACGTCTACGACCTGCTTTTGCTCCTCGGGCTTGAGGTAGGACAGCTCGACGGCGGTATTGAAGGGCAGCTTCTTGTCGTCCACCTGCTGCTTCAGCTCCGGCACCAGGGCGTCGATGCGGACAAGGCGCTGGACCTGATTACGGCTCATGCCCATATCCTCCGCGACAATCTGATCCGTGCGCTTCTGCTTCTCGGGAGAGGTAAGCTGCTCCATTTTGGAACGTCGGCCAGCCTTCCGGGCCAGCGCGTCCATCTTCATCTTGGCGGCGCGGGCCAGCTCCGAGGTGGGAATGTCCTGGCGGTGCAGGTTGCCGTCCACCACGGCGATCTGCGCGGAGTCGTCGTCGATCTGTCGAATGACCACGGGGATGGGATAGTTGAGCTGTTTGGCAATATCGTGACGGCGGTGGCCGGAAATCAGCTCCAGGCCGCCGTCCTTACCGGGACGGGCCAGCACCGGCTCAGAGATGCCGTTGTCCCGGATGGATTCATACAGGTCCTTGTAGTCCTTGACGTTCCGGTTGATGGAGAAGGGATGATCCAGGAACTCCCGGAAATAGGCCGGATGCAGGCGCATGGAAAAGCCTTCGTTCTCCTTGGGAACGGGAAGGGACTTCATGGCCTTCTCGTCGGGGTAATCCAGACGGTCCGCAAAGATCTGCGTGATCGCCAGACCCAGCCCTACAGCTCCGGCCTTCTCGTTGTCCTCCTGCTTTTTCTGCGGATCAGCGGCGGGGACCTTTGCGGGACCTTCCGCTTTCTTCTGCTGTTCGACGGGCTTCTTCTGCTCGTCGGGCTTTTTCTCTGCTTTAGTGCGGGCGGCCTTGTCATCCTGGGGCTTTACCGGAGCCTCGGGCTTCTTTGCCTCCTCCGGCTTTTTGGGCTTGACCTCGGCGGGCTTTGTCGGAGTCTCAGGCTTCTTGGCTTCCTGCGGCTTGCCGGGCTTGGCCTCTGCAGGCTTCGCCGGGGGCTCAGGCTTCTTTGTTTCCTCCGGCTTCTCGGGTTTGGCCTCGGCGGGCTTCGCCGGAGCCTCAGGCTTCTTTGCATCCTCCGGCTTGCCGGGCTTGGCCTCCGCAGGCTTCGCCGGAGCCTCGGACTTCTTGGCTTCCTGCGGCTGGTCGGGCTTGGCCTCGGCAGGCTTCGCCGGAGGCTCAGGCTTCTTTGCCTCCTCCGGCTTGCCGGGCTTGACCTCCGCAGGCTTCGCCGGAGTCTCGGACTTCTTGGCCTCCTCCGGCTTGCCGGACTTGGCCTCGGCGGGCTTCGCCGGAGCCTCGGGCTTCTTGGCCTCCTCCGGCTTACCGGGCTTGGCCTCCGCAGGCTTCGCCGGAGCCTCGGGCTTCTTGGCCTCCTCCGGCTTGCCGGACTTGGCCTCGGCGGGCTTTTCCGGGTTTCCGGAACTCTTTGCTTTGTTTTGTTCTTCGGGCATAGTGACCTCCTTAAAGTTAGGCTTTCGAATTGTATCGATCAAAAAAGCGTCCCAACTTGGGACGCAAATACGAAGAATGGGGTTTGTCTCTTTGTCTACGGTTGACCGTATAAGTCATGCTGGACCTTCGCCTGATAGTAGTGTTCTATGGTAGTCGGCGCATTATACAGCGTGGTCAAAAGATACGCACGAATGTTCCGCACATTCGTTGTGTTTTGCCGCAGACAAGCGATCACATACTCAATGTGAGACTGATCCAGCTTCTGAAACCGCTCTTTCGCAAAGCGAATCGGAATCTGGCTTCCATTGACTCGTATGGTAGCGTTTGTACTGCACAGCACTTCGGCAATCAGCTCCAGAATCCCATCGACTTCTTCTGCCGGATAACGCGCTGTTAAGCCGGTATAGCCAAGCTGCGTATAAAGCGCGTTGCGGCAGCCGTTTAGGTCCGACTGGAGGTTGCGCACGGAAGGATCAGATCGGATTGGTATCGCTGAATTGGTATTATTACCATCCGTATTGATCCCGTTTGCTTTTGAGAAGTCAGGACTTCCCGTTTGGGGTAGTCTTGAAGTTTGATTTTCGGAAGTCAAGACTTCCGGATTGCAAACGTCAGGTCTGTCAGCGGTGCGCGTGCTTGACTCCTCGGCTTGTCGTGCTGTGGGACCATCCCTGTCCGTAAAGCGCTTTACATAGATGATCGTCGGTTTCCCCTGACCTTGTTTTCTTCGCTCAATGAGCCCGATTCCGCTGCCTTGGTCTAACTCGGCAATCAGCTTCACAGCCTTGTTGTGACCGCAGCACAGCGCCTCCTCGATTTGCTCCAGGGTGAAGTAGATATAGACGCGGCCAAGCGAATCGTACCATCCGTTTCTGGCGGAAAGCTCCATCCGATCCAGCATCAGCCCGTATAGCAGCTTAGCGTCGGTGGATAAGCCTCGAAACCGTTCCCCGGTGATCAGCAGGCGAGGGATACGGTAAAAGCGGAACTGTTCGGATTCATTCCCGTAGAAAAAAGAGAATGCTTGTGTGTTGTCCATAGCAGCAGCTCCATAGATGCAAAAAACCCGGCCTACAGCCGGGTTCCTTGCAGGATGGATCACATTTGGATAGAATAAGTAGTGGATTTTTGGGTTTTTTAATAAGGCACGGGTACACCAAGGGAGGTTGGCGTCAACCTGAAGAACGGCTACAACGGCGACCTGACCTCCCGCGAGGCCGGCTCTGTCGGCGGCCAGATGGTCAAGAAGATGATCGAGTCCTACGAGCAGAGCATGAAGTAAGCTCCGGGAACCGGCGGACGCCGTCCCGATCCGCTTGGCCGGATCGGGGCGGCGTTTTGCCGCCCCCGGGCGCTGGCGGGGCGGCGTCCGTTCCAACGCCTTCGGAGGCGGCTGCCGGTTGCTTGTAAGCAGCTGCCCGGGCTGTTTGAAGGCGGCTGCCCGGAAGCTTGAAAGCGCCTGCCCGGAAGTTTGAAAGCGCCTGCCCGGAAGTTTGAAAGCGCCTGCCTGGAAGTTTGAAAGCGCCTGCCCGGAAGTTTGAAAGCGCCTGCCCGGAAGTTTGAAAGCGCCTGCCCGGAAGTTTGAAAGCGGCTGCCCGGCTGCCCGGCTGCTTGTAAGCGGCTGCCCGGGCTGTTTGAAGGCGGCTGCCCGGCTGCCCGGCGGTTTGACACAGAATTCCGGTTTTTTGAAAACGAATCTTGCTTTTTTCCGCAGCTTGTGGTATGATACTGCGGCGTCAAGCAAACAGCGGAGTTCGGCCTCTAAATCCTCCGCGATACAAATCAAAACCAAGGAGAACGCAAAATGAACAAGAGAACCAACGACGGAACATGGCTCCGCCGAGAATTTGCCATGCTGTCAGCCCTGATCAGATCCATTCCCAGCGCAGTGACCATTCTCTTCATCCTGGCCGTCATCACCATGAACTTCCTGGCCCGGATCACCCTGGTCTCCCTGCCCTGGCTGGCGTTGAACGCCGGGATTCTGGTTTCGTGGCTGTCTTTTTTGTTGATGGACATCGTGGCCAAGCACTACGGCGCCCGGGCGGCCAATCTGCTGTCTCTGGTGGCCATTGCCGCCAATCTGCTGTGCAGCCTGATCTGCGTCGTCATCAGCCGGATCTGGGACTATCCCGGTCTGGACATGGTGGTGGGGGGCCAGTGGTCCGTTCTGCTGGCCAGCACCATCGCCTACATCCTCTCCGCCCTCACCAACAACTACACCAACGTGGCCATCGGCGGACGCTTCCGCAAGAACCCCGACGGGGCCGCGGCCTACGCCGCCCGCTCCTTCATCTCCACCTTCCTCTCCCAGATCGTGGACAATTTCCTCTTCGTCTTCCTGGCCTTCGTCCTCTTCCCCTATCTGCCCGGGGCCCTGCAGGTCCGCTGGAGCATTCCCCAGTGCATCGGCGCCTCGGTGCTCTGCGCGGTGTTTGAGCTGCTGACCGAGGTGCTCTTCGCCCCCATCGGCTACCGCATCGTCAAAAGCTGGAAGGCCCGGGACGTGGGCCGGGACTACCTGGACCGCTACGGCGCGAGGGCTTGAGGGATGGAGCGCAGCGATCGTCTGGAATACCGCTCCGCCGCGGAGCTGGGCCGGGCCGTGAAGGCCGGACAGCTCGCCCCCAGCCAGGTGCTGGACTACTTTGCCCGGCGGATCGAGGAACGGAACCCCAGCCTCAACGCCTTTGTCTACACGAAGCTGGAGGAGGCCCGGGCCGCCGCGAAGCGCCTGGAGGCCCGGCTGGCCCGGGGGGAGGACCCCGGCCCCTTCGCCGGGGTGCCCTTCGCCCTGAAGGACTTTCTGCCCTCCAAGCAGGGCTGGACCAACTCCCACGGCGGCGTGAAGGCTCTGATCCGCAGGGATCCCTTTGACTCCGAGTTCACCCGGGCCATGGAGGCCGCGGGCGGCGTCGCCCTGGGCAAGACCAACGCCCCGGCCTTCGCCTTCCGGGGCACCTGCGACAACAAGCTCTACGGCCCCACCGCCAACCCCTTCGACACCCGCCGCAACTCCGGCGGCTCCTCCGGGGGCAGCGCCGCCGCGGTGGCGGACGGGCTGGTGCCCATTGCCGAGGGCTCCGACGGGGGCGGCTCCATCCGCATCCCCGCCGCCTGGTGCGGACTCTTCGGCTTCAAGCCCTCTGTGGGCACGGTGCCCTCCGTGTGCCGTCCCGACGCCTGGACCGCCACCCACCCCTACTGCTTCAACGGGGGCATCACCCGCACGGTGGAGGACAGCGCCATTCTGCTGAACTATATGGCCCGCCACGATCCCCGGGATCCCCTGAGCCTGCCCCGGACGGAGCCGGACTACACCCGGCACCTGGGCCGCTCTCTGAAGGGCTGGCGCATCGGCTTTACCCCGGACTTCGGGGTCTTCCCGGTGGAGCCCGAGATCGTCCGGGCCGTGGAACAGGCCGCCGCCTGCTTTGCCCAGGCGGGAGCCTCGGTGGAGCCGGTGGAATTCCATCTCCGCCGCAGCGCGAAGGAGCTGGCGGAGTGCTGGGACCGGGCCATCTGCGTGGACACCGCCATCGACCTGGCCCTCTGGAAGCGGGAGGGTCTGGATCTGGTCCGGGATTACCGGGATCAGCTGCCGGAGGCCTTCATCCGCTGGAACGAAACCGCCGCCCGGGGCGGCATCCTGGACTACTACGCCTTCAACTGCGTCCGCACCGAGCTCTTCGACGCCCTGCAAACAGCCCTGACGGACTTCGATCTGCTGATCTCCCCCACCACGGCCTGCTTGCCGGTGCTGAACGCCGACGACGGCGACACCCTGGGCCCCGCCGCTGTCAACGGG
This sequence comes from Oscillospiraceae bacterium, assembly GCA_017541995.1. Lineage (GTDB taxonomy): Bacteria > Bacillota > Clostridia > Oscillospirales > Oscillospiraceae > JAFRPC01. Next base: position 33,550 of record JAFXYD010000073.1, on the reverse strand, counting down.
GTGGAGACGGAGCGGCTCATCGGCTGGTGTCTGACCTTCTTCGCCAACTTTACGGGCCACCCGGCGGCCTCGGTGCCGGCGGGCCTGTCCCAAAGCGGGCTGCCCATCGGGATGCAGCTCATCGGCCGCCGCTTCCGGGACGGGGACGTGCTGGCCGCCGCCGCGGCCTTCGAGAGGCTCCGCCCCTGGCGGGATCTCTGCGAGATCCCCTTCTCCCGCCCCCTCGGCTGAGCAAGTAATCAGGAACAAGGAATAAGGAATAAGTGTGTTATAGGCAGCTTATTCCCTATTCCTTTTTTTTCCTTTGCTGCGGGCGGAAAACGCGGACGGCAGGGTGCCGTCCCTACGTTCCCTGATCCTTGATCCCTGATCCTTGATCCCTGATCCGGCAAAACCCTTGATTTTCTCCCACGTCCCTTGATTTTCTCCCACGTCGGGGCTTTACAAAAAGCCCCTTTTCATGTATAATAGTATGAATGTTTTTTACGGAGTGTATTTACTGTCATGCCATACAAATATTTTCACATGCACGCGCCCGAGCATCGACGCCGGGACGCCACGCTGATGACCGAGGGCAACCCCCGCCGGGTCATTTTCGCCTTCGCCCTGCCCATCTTTCTGAGCCAGCTCTTCCAGCAGCTCTACAGCATCGCGGACGCCTGGCTGGTCAGTGAGTTTTTGGGGGACGACGCCTTTGCCGCCGTCTCCTCCTCCGGCAATCTGATCCATCTGATGATCAGCTTCTTCGTGGGCGCCTCCATGGGCGCGGGGGTGGTCATCAGCCGCTACTTCGGCGCCCAGGATCCGGAGCGCATGTCCAAGGGCGTCCACACCAGCATTCTGATCTCCCTGATCTGCGGACTGGTGCTGACGGTCTGCGGCGTGGTGCTGGCCCCCTTCATTCCGGTCTGGATGAATCTGGACCCGGAGGTCGTCCCCCACGCGGTGGCCTATCTGCGCTGGTACTTCGCGGGCTCCGTGGCCCTGGTGATGTACAACACCTTCAAGGGCGTCATGAACGCCGTGGGCGACAGCCGGCGTCCGCTGTACTATCTGATCGTCTCCTCCCTTTTGAACATCGGCCTGGACTGGCTCTTCCTGGGGCCCATGGATCTGGGCATCGAGTGGGCCGCCATTGCCACCACCATTTCCCAGGTGGTCTCCGCCCTGCTCTGCCTGGCCCAGCTGTGCCGGAAGGGCACGGTCTACGCCCTGTCCTGGGAAAAGCTGCGCATCGACCCGGAGATTTTGAAGCAGGTGCTGCGCTACGGCCTGCCCACCGGCATTCAGAACTCCGTCATCGGCCTGGCCAACGTCATGGTCCAGTCCCACATCAACACCTTCGGCAAGCTGGGCACCGCCGCCTGCGGGGCCTACGCCAAGATCCAGGGCTTCGCCTTCCTGCCCATCACCTCCTTCTCCATGTCGCTGACCACCTACATCGGTCAGAACCTGGGGGCCAGGCGCTACGACCGGGCCAAGGCCGGGGCGCGCTTCGGCATCTGGTCCTCCATGGTCATGGCGGAGATCATCGGCGTGATCCTCTTCTTCTTTGCCAAGCCCTTTGTGGCCTTCTTCATCGACAGCCCGGAGGCCATTGCCATCGGCGTGCGGCAGAGCATGATCGAGTCTCTGTTCTTCTTCCTGCTCTCCTACTCCCACTGCCTGGCGGGCATCTTCCGGGGAGCGGGCAAGGCCACGGTGCCCATGTTTGTGATGCTGGGGGTCTGGTGCGTGTTCCGCATCGCCTATATCACCGTAGCCATGCGGATCAACCACAACATCGACCTGCTGTTCTGGGCCTACCCCATCACCTGGCTCATCAGCTCCTTCATCTACCTGGTCTACTACTACAAGTCCGACTGGATCCACGGCTTTGAAATGGCGGAAAAGGCCGCCTGAGCAAGAAAGGGGGCTTCTGCCGTGAAGCTTCGTCTCTTCCAACGCAAAAACCGCACCACCTCCTCCTTCCAGGTGATTCTGCTGGGCTTTCTGGGGCTGGTGCTGCTGGGCGCTCTGATTCTGACCCTGCCCATCTGCAGCCGGGACCGGAGCTTTACCCCCTTTTCCGATACCCTCTTCACCTCCGTCTCCGCCGCCTGCGTCACGGGCCTCGTTGTCCGGGACACCGCCACCCACTGGTCCTTCTTCGGCCAGGCGGTGATCCTGCTTCTGATCCAGATCGGGGGCCTGGGGGTCATCACCGTGGCCCTCACCTTCTTCCGCCTCTCGGGCCGCCGCATCAGCCTGGCCCAGCGGAACATGATGCAGCAGTCCATCTCCGCCCCCCAGGTGGGCGGCATCGTGCGGCGGACAGGCTTCATCATCAAGGGCTCCCTCTGCGTGGAGCTCTCCGGCGCCCTGCTGCTGCTGCCGGTCTTCGCCCGGGACTTCGGCTTCCCGAAGGGGCTGTGGTACAGCCTGTTCCACGCGGTCTCCGCCTTCTGCAACGCGGGCTTTGACCTGATGGGCGTCCGGGAGAAGTTCTCCTCCCTCACCGGCTACGGGGCCGACGCCTGGGTGAACGTCGTCATCATGCTGCTGATTGTCATCGGCGGCATCGGCTTCCTGGTTTGGGAGGACCTGCTGAAAAACGGCCTGCGCTTCCGGCGCTACCGGCTCCAGACCAAGCTGGTGCTGGTGAGCTCCGGCCTTCTGATCCTCATCCCCGCCGTGCTGAACTTCTGGCTGGAATACGCCCATCTGCCCTTTGGGGAACGGCTGCTGGCCGCCCTGTTCCAGTCCGTCACCACCCGGACCGCGGGCTTCAACACCACGGATCTGACAAAGCTCTCGGAGCCGGGCATCCTGCAAATGATCTTTCTGATGCTGGTGGGGGGCTCCCCCGGCTCCACCGCCGGCGGCATGAAGACCACCACCGTGGCCGTGCTCTTTCTGGCGGGCATGACGGTGTTCCGCCGCCGGGACGACGTGGAGTGCTTCCGCCGCCGCATCGGGGAGGACGTGATCCGCAACGCCGGTACGATTCTCTTCCTGTATCTGACCCTCTTCTGCCTGGGCTCTGCGGTGCTGAGCCGGGTGGAGCATCTGCCCCTGCTGACCTGCATGTTTGAAACCGGCTCCGCCGTGGGCACCGTGGGTCTGACCCTGGGCATCACCCCCGGCCTGCACCTGCCCTCCAAGCTGGTGCTCATGGCGCTGATGTTCCTGGGCCGGGTGGGGGCTCTGACCCTGGTCTACGCCCTGCTCCCCGGCGGCAAGAATCCCCCGGGCCGGAAGCCCCAGGAGCCCGTCACCGTGGGATAACAATTGAAAATTGAAAATTGAGAATTGAAAATGATTGTGTTTTTCAAATTTCGATTTGAAAAACAAGATGTTTTGCATTCCGACAGGAGGTTTCTTCTATGAAGTCTGTCCTTATCCTGGGGGCCGGGAATTTCGGCTCCATGCTGGCCCGGCAAATGAACGCCCAAGGCTTTGAGATTATGATCGTGGACGCCCGGGAGGCCAGGATCAACGCCGTGATGCCCTACGTCACCGACGCGCAGATCGGCGACTGCACCAACCCCGCCTTCCTCAGCACCCTGGGGGTGGACAACTACGATTTCTGCGTGGTGACCATCAGCGAAAACTTCCAGACCTCCCTGGAGACCACCTCCCTGCTGAAGGATCTGGGGGCCCGGCAGGTCATCGCCCGGGCCAAGAACGAGATCCAGGAGAAGTTCCTGCTGCGCAACGGCGCCGACGAGGTGGTCTACCCCGAAAAGCAGATGGCCCTGCGGCTGGCGACCAAGTACGCCTCCGAGCAGATTCTGGACTTTATCCAGTTCGACGCGGGCTATTCCATCTATGAGATGGCCGTCCCCGACGACTGGGCGGGCAAGACCCTGCTGGAGCTGGACCTGCGGCGGAAATATGAGGTGAACCTGATCTCCCTGCGCCGGGACGGCCAGGTCACCATCCCCCGCTCCGACGTTCCCTTCCAAAAGGGCGACGTGGTCTACGCCGTGGGGGAAATGAAAAAGCTGTACAAGTGCTTCCACATCCACTGAGCAAACGCGCAGCGGAGGCGCCGGAAATCGGGCGCCTGGTGCCTTAATTTCTACTTTTCATTGTAATAAGGAGCAAATCTATTTATGAGAATCATCCTTGTAGGCTGCGGCAAGATCGGCGTGGCGCTGCTGAGCGCCCTGGTGTCCGAGGGTCACGACGTGGTGGCCGTGGACATCCGCCGGGACGTGCTGGACGACCTCACCAATCAGTATGACGTGATGTGCCTGGAGGGCAACGGCACCGACTGCGAAGCCCTGCAGGAGGCCGACGTGGGCAAGGCCGAGCTCTTCATTGCCGTCACCGGCTCCGACGAGCTGAACATGCTGATGTGCTTTCTGGCAAAGCGCATGGGAACCAAGCACACCATCGCCCGAATCCGCAACCCGCAATACACCGACAAGGCTCTGGGCTTTATGCGCCAGCAGCTGGATCTGTCCATGGTCATCAACCCCGAGCTGCTGACGGCCCAGGAGCTGCTGCACATTCTCAAGCTCCCCGCCGCCTCCAAGGTGGAAACCTTTTCCCGGCGCAGCTTCGAGATGGTGGAGCTGCGGCTGAAGGAGGACTCTCCCCTGCTGGGCCAGCGCCTGATGGATCTGCGCGGCCGCTTCAAGGCCAAGTTCCTGGTCTGTGTCGTGCAGCGGGGCAGCGAGGTCATCATCCCCCGGGGCGATTTCCGGCTCCAGGCCGGGGACCGCATCGGCCTGACCGCCGACCGGACCGAGCTCTGGAAGCTCCTGAAGGCCACCGGCCTGGCCAAGCGCCAGGCCCGGAACGTCACGCTGATGGGCGGCAGCCGCATCGCCTTCTATCTGGCAAAAATGCTCCTCAGCTCCGGCACGAACGTGACCCTGATCGAAAGCGACCGGGCTATGTGTCACAGATTCAGCGACCTGCTGGCCGGCATCCGCGTCTACTGCGGCGACGGCACCCAGCAGGAGCTGCTGCGGGAGGCGGGACTGCTGGATCAGAACGCCTTCGTTACGCTGACCGGCTTGGACGAGCAGAACATCCTGGTGGCCTACTACGCCAAAAGCCAGCAGGTGAGCCAGGTCATCGCCAAGGTCAACCGGGACGAAATGGCCCGAATGGCGGAACAAATGGGCCTCGAGAGCGTCATATCCCCCAAGGACGTGGTGGTGAACGTGGTGCTCCGCTATGCCCGCGCCCTGCAATCCTCCATGGGCTCCTCCATCGAGAATCTCTATCAGCTGATGGAGGGCCGGGCCGAGGCTTTGGAATTCATCGTGCAGGGGGAGGCCCCCTATACCGGAATCCCCCTCAAGGATCTGCGGATGAAGAAAAACATCCTTGTCGCCGGTATTCTTCGGGACCGCAGAGCCATCATCCCCGCCGGCGACGATATGATACTCCCCGGCGACCGGGTGGTGGTCATCGCGGGCCAGCACAGGCTCAACGCCCTGGCTGAGATCCTGTACTGAGGAGGCCGCGCATGAACCGGAAAATGGTATATTTCCTGCTGGGCCGTATTCTTTTGCTGGAAGGCGGGCTTCTGATCCTGCCGCTCTGCGTTTCCTTTTACTACCGGGACAACGGCCGCTCTCCCTTCCTGATTACCATTGCCATCTGCCTGTTTCTGGGCCTCCTGCTCTGTAAGCTCTTCCGCACGGAGAATCAGGTCTTCTTTGCCAGAGAGGGCTTTCTCATCACCTCCCTCGCCTGGCTCAGCGTATCGGCTCTTGGCGCCCTGCCCTTTCTGCTCAGCGGAGAGATCCCTAACTACGTGGACGCCTTCTTTGAGACGGTATCCGGCTTCACCACCACAGGCGCCTCCATTCTGCGGGACGTGGAATCCATGTCCCACTCCATGCTCTTCTGGCGGAGCTTCACCCACTGGATCGGCGGCATGGGGGTGCTGGTGCTGATGGTGGCCATTATGCCGAATCTCCCCGGCCGGACCATCCACGTGCTCCGGGCGGAGATGCCCGGGCCAACCATGGGCAAGCTCTCCCCCAAGCTGCGGGACACCGCCAAGATCCTCTATCTGCTCTACATCGCCATGACCGTGCTGGAGCTGATTCTGCTGGTGGCGGGGGGTATGCCTCTCTTCGACAGCGCCATCCATACCTTCGGCACCGCCGGTACCGGCGGCTTCAGTCTGAAAGCCGACTCCATGGGGGGCTACAGTCCCTATCTGCAGTGGGTGGTCGCCACCTTTATGATGCTCTTCGGCGTCAACTTCAACCTCTACTTCCTGCTGGCCATGCGCCGCTTCAAGACCGCCTTCCGCAGCGAGGAGCTCTGGACCTACGCGGGCATCATTCTGGCGGCCACGGCGCTGATCTGCTGGAACATTCTGCCCCAGATGGGGAGCTTCTCCGAGGCCATCCGCCACGCCTTCTTCCAGGTGACCACGATCTCCTCCACCACGGGCTTTGCCACGGTGGACTTCAACCAGTGGCCCACCCTCTCCCGGATGATTCTGGTGCTGCTGATGTTCGTGGGCGCCTGCGCGGGCTCCACCGCCGGCGGCCTCAAGGTCTCCCGCGTGGTTCTGCTGTTCAAAACCGCTCGCCGGGAGGTTCGCCACCTGCTCCATCCGCAGTCCGTCAACTCGGTACGCTTCGAGGGCAAGCCGGTGGACCAGACCACTCTGATCAGCGTCGGCACCTACTTTGCCCTCTACATCGGCCTCTTTGCCGGGTTCTGGTTCCTGGTTTCCTTTCAGCCCGGCTTTGACGGCGTCTCCAATTTCAGCGCCGTAGCCGCCTGCTACAACAACATCGGCCCGGGTCTGAACCTGGTAGGCCCCACCCTGGGCTATTGGCATTATTCCCCCTACATCAAGCTCGTGCTCTCCTTCGCCATGCTCTTCGGGCGGCTGGAGATCTACCCCATGCTGATCTCCCTCTCCCCCTCCACCTGGATGAAGCGCTAAACTCTCCTTGCAATTCTTTCTGAAAGGAGTTTCCCCATGCCGAAGCAAGATTCTCAACGCTCCAAAAAGAAGCTGTGGCTGCTGGTGCTGCTGCTGTCGCTGCTGGTGCTGCTGGCAGGCGTCGCCGCCCTGATCCTCACCAATCCCTGGTGGGAAAAGCCCATTGATCCCGGCCAGTTCCACAGCCAGACTCCCAGCTCGACGCTCCCGGCCCTCAGCACCGAGGCCCCCACCGTCCCCACCGGTACCGCAGCGCCGGTCACCACGGAGACTCTGCCCACCGAGACCACGGAGCCTCCCCTGCCGGACAACCCGGTGGACTTCAAGGCCCTGCAGGAGATCAACCCGGACATCTACGCCTGGATCTACGTGCCCCTGGGGCCGGAGTGCAGCGACGTGGATCTGCCCGTGTGCCAGTCCCGGCCCACGGACGAGGACAACTTCTATCTCCACCGGGACATCTACCGGAAGTACCTCTTCTCCGGCACCGTCTACACCCAGAAGGCCAACGCCAAGGACTTCTCCGACCGGGTGACGGTGATGTACGGCCACAACATGCTCAACGGCAGCATGTTCGCCCCCCTGGCAAATCTCCGGGATCAAAAAATCTTCGACGAGCACGAGTTTTTCTACGTTTACACACCGGGTCATATTCTGACCTACCGGATCGCGGCGGCCATCCAGTTTGACACCCGCCACATTCTCAACTGCTTCGATTTCTCCAGCGACCGGGTCTTTGAGGACTGGATCCAGAACTACATCCGCAACCCCAAGACCATGATCCGCTCCGTGCGTCCCGACGTGGAAGTGGGGCTGGAGGACAAGCTCTTGATTCTGAGCACCTGTCTGGAGCACGGCGCGACCCGCTATATTGTGCAGGGGGTGCTGATCAGCGATGAGCCCACAAACTGAGCGTCATTATCAGGGCCGCTTTTCGGCCCCGAAAAAAAAGACCGCCCGGATGACCGGCGCGGCGGTGCTGCTGCTGGCGCTGCTGCTGAGCCTGGTGCGGCTGGGAGCCGAGGCCTTCAAGCTGCTGAGCTACGCGGATCTCTTCATCGGCGGCCGGAATATGCTGATCTACGGCGAGGTAAACGCCGTGGACATCGGCAAGACCGTCAAGGAGATCCCCATCTACAACGAGCTGCCCTCCTCCGAGCCCGAGGAGGACTACATCGTCCGGCTCAACGACGGCACCACCATCGTCTACCAGGGCCGCACCTATGAGCTGAACCGGAATCTGGCTACCATTCTCTTTTTGGGCATTGACCACACGATCCACGACGCGGAGCTGGTGGGCGACGGCGGCCAGTCCGACGTGATCCTGCTCATCGCCATGGACACCAAGACCGGCAAGACCCGGATTCTGAACATCTCCCGGGACACCTACGCCGAGGTGGAGGCCTACGCCGCCGACGGCGTCTACATGGGCACCAAGCCCCTGCAGATCACCACGGCCTTTGCCTACGGCAACGGCAAGGAGACCAGCTGCGAAAACGCCGTCCGCTCCGTCTCCCGCCTGCTCTACAACCTGCCCATCCACTCCTATCTGGCCCTGGACATGAACGGCATCCAGGCGGCCAACGAGGCCGTGGGCCACGTCACGGTGAAGGCCCTGGACGACATCGAAATGACCGACGGCACCAAATTCAAAAAGGGAGATCCCATCGAGCTCCAGGGCCCCTGGCTGGACCGCTATCTCCGGACCCGCTCCAAGAAGGTGGTGGACGCCAACGCCAAGCGCATGGAGCGGCAGGTGCAGTACGTGCAGGCCTTCTCCAAGCTGGTGGTGGAAAAGTCCAAGGCCTCCCTCAGCTTCCCGGTAGATCTCTTCTCTGCCCTGGCCCCCTATATGGTGACGAATCTGGACATCCCCGACGTGACCTTCCTGAGCTCCACCTTCCTGAGCCACGGGGCCGAATTCACCCTGCGGAGCATCACCGGCACCTACGGCGTCCTCAACAGCACCGCCGTCCTCTATCCCGACGAGCTGGATCTCTTCGAGGCCGTGCTGGAGCTCTTCTATCTGCCTGTGGACTGAGGCCCGGGAGGTGCTGACCGTGACGCCTGCCCGACGCCTGCTTGGAAGCCTGCTCGCCCTCCTGGGGGCCCTCGCCGCGGCGCCCCTGGCCTGGCTGCTGCTCCGCGGCGGCCTCTTCACCGGCATCGCCGGGCTGGCGGGCTTTTGCCTTTCCGCCCTGGGCTGGCGGCTGGGCGCCGGGGACCTGGACGGCTTCGGCCTGGGTCTGGCGGCCCTGCTGACGCCCCCGGCGGCCCTGCCCGGGCTCTGGTACGGCTGCGCGGAACTGATCCTGCGCAGCAACGCTCAATACGGCTGCACCATGGAGGAGGCCCTGGAGCTGGTCCCCATGGTGGCCCTGGATCCCATCAATCGCTCCGAGCTCCTCTGGGCCCTGGGGGGGCTGATCTTCCTGGATCTCCTCTGCGCCCTGCTGGCCGCCCGCTATCTGCGGCTGCGGCGGGCCGAGCAGAGGGGGAACAAATAAAAAGGAATAAGGAATAAGTGCCCCATGCGCGGGCTGCTTATTCCTTATTCCTTTTTTGCTTCCCTCGGATTTCTGTTTACCGGGCCGCTCTGAGCTCCCCGCCCTTCAGCTGGAGCTGGAGCCGGTCCGCGATCAGGGCGATGAACTCGCTGTTGGTGGGCTTGCCCTTGGTGTTGGAGACGGTGTAGCCGAAGAAACGCTGGAGGGTGTCCAGGTCGCCCCGGTCCCAGGCCACCTCGATGGCATGACGGATGGCCCGCTCCACCCGGGAGGGGGTGGTGGCGAAGGTCCGGGCCACCTGGGGATAGAGCACCTTGGTGATGGCGTTGATGACCTCCATATCCCCCACGGCGATGATAATGGCCTCCCGCAGGTACTGATAGCCCTTGATGTGGGCCGGGACGCCGATCTCATGGATCACGTTGGTGACCAGGGTCTCGATGTCCGGCTCCGTCGGGGAGCGCCGCCGGGCGGAGGCCTGCCCCGCCTCCAGAATCTCCCGGACCCGCTCGGCCACGGTCTGGGCGGTGCAGGGCTTCAGCATCAGATAGTCCACGTTCTCGGCGTTGGCCATGGAGATTACGTAGTCCGTGGCCAGGGCCGCCAGCATCAGCACCTTGGGCCGCCTCTCCCGGGGCACGGTGCGCAGGACGGAGAAGCCGTCCGCCTTGGGCAGCATCAGATCCAGAATCACCACGTCCGGCGCCGCCGCCTTCAGCTGCTCCACGGCGGACTGGCCGTCGGTGGCGGAGCCCAGCACCTGATAGCCCGCGTTTTGCAGCGCCGCTGTGAGCTGGGCGCAAAATTCCTCGCTGCCGTCCGCAATCAGAACGCTTGTGCGTTTTTCCATAGTTTCCTCTCCTTGTACATTCAAGATCGCGTTATTTCTCTCTCCGCAACGCTTACTGTAACACAGGCGGAGCGCCCTTTCAAGCGGAAAAGCCCCGGGAAATGCCAGAGATTTCCCCGATTTTTCGACAGTGCGGCCAAAATCGTGACGAATTTAGTAGAATTATGTCAACTTATAGAAGATTGCCGGAGGCCTCCCTCAGAGGCACAGCTCCGCGGCCCCCACGGCCCGGACGCAGCGCCGCTGGCAGGCTCCCGCCCCCAGCACCGCCTCCAGGGCCTCCCGGAATTCCTCCGCCCGGGCCAGGGGCACGTAGGCCTGGGCCGTACCGGCGAAGCCGCCCCCGTGGACCCGGCAGGCGCCCTCCCCGGCCAGCAGCCGCTCGCAGAGGGCCAGGGTCAGGGCCATGGGCTGCTCCGCCGTGGCCCCGGCGGGGGCCACGTTCTGCAGATAGCGCCAGGAGGAGAGGCCGGAGGCCCGGACCAGGGCCAGATAGGCGTCGAACTTGCCCGCCTTCAGCGCCTCCCGCATGGACAGCACCCGGCGGTTTTCGTCATAGACGTGCAGAGCCCGGAGCACGGCCCGGTCCCCGCAGGCCCGGCGCAGCTCCGGCAGCCGGGCCATAAACTCCGCCTCCGGCACCTCGGCCAGGACGGACTTGCCGAAGCAGCCGCAAAGGGCCTTCAGCTCCCCGGGGATGGCGGCGTATTCCCCGGTGAGATCCGCGTGGCCCGCGCCGCAGTTGACGATGAACAGGGCGTAGCCCGCGGCCTCCAGATCCAGCTCCAGCTTCTCCACCAGGGGAGCGGCGGGATCGGCAAAGCTCATGAAGGTGGCCCCGCCCACGGCGCTGGCAGACTGATCCAGCAGGCCGCTGGGCTTGCCGAACCACTCGTTCTCCACCCGCTGGCCCAGCTTGGCCAGCTCCAGGGGCGCCAGGGTCCCGCCGCACCAGATGCAGTTGAAGACCTCCGCCAGCAGCACCTCAAAGGAGGCCGAGGAAGAGAGGCCGCCGCCGGGCAGCACCGTGGAGGCGGCGTGAATGTCCAGGCCGCAGGGCGTCCCCAGGGGGGCGCAGAGGGCCGCCATGCCCTGGAGCAGGGACAGGGCGCTCTCCCGGGGAGCCGGGGGGTTGGCGGCGGGATCCACGGAGATCTCGCAGGGCGGGAAGCCCGCGGACCAGAGCCGGATCTTGTCGCTGCCGTTGGGGGCAGCGGCGGCGGCGGTGTCCACGTCCACGGCGGCGGCCAGCACCAGGCCGTGCTGGTGGTCCGTGTGGTTGCCTCCCAGCTCCGTGCGGCCCGGGGCGGTAAAGAGGCGGATTTCCTCCGCCGGGTGGCCCAGGCGGAGCAGCTCCTCCCGCAGCCCCAGCAGCCGCGCCCGGTCCTCCGGGCGGGTATATAGCGCGTCTATGCTGTATTTCATGAGAAACCTTCCTTTATTTTGTGTTGGTGCATTCATTTTATCACAATCTGTAGTGTTTGAAAAGGGCTTTTTGTAAGTTTTTTGATTATTTCTTGCATTTCCCCCGGCGGAACGCTATAATAACAAAAAACCACACAACAGAAAGAGGCGATTTCATGAAACGAATTCTCAGCGTGATTCTGATTCTGCTCCTGCTGGCAGGGCTTGGCGGCTGCATGGCGATGCCGAGCGCCTCGGAGCAGCCCATCGACATCTCCGTGATCCCCGCCGACAGCACAGCGCCCGGCGTCAAGACCCCGACGGACAGCGCCGCCCCGGCGACGTCTCCGGCCCAGCCGGAGACGCAGCCCGAGACCGAGCCCGCAGCCCCGGCCACCGCGGTCCCGGAACCCCTGGTCCCCGACACCGAGCCTCCCGAAACCCAGGCCCCCGGGCTGACGGTGACGGAGGACGGGGTCTATGACTCCAAGGAGGAGGTGGCCCTGTACATTCACCTCTACCGCCACCTGCCCTCCAACTACATCACCAAGAAGCAGGCCGAGGCCCTGGGCTGGCCCGGCGGCGATCTGCGGCCCTACGCCCCCGGCAAGTGCATCGGCGGCAGCCATTTCGGCAACTACGAGGGTCTGCTGCCCGACGCCCCCGGCCGGAAGTGGACCGAGTGCGACATCGACACCCTGAACCGGAAATCCCGGGGGGCCAAGCGCATCATTTTCTCCAACGACGGCCTCATCTACTACACCGACGATCACTACGAGAGCTTCACCCTGCTCTACGACGGATGGGAGGACTGAATATGAGAGCGACCATCAACGGCAAACGTGTCACGGACAAGGAGAGTCTCCACGCCCTGCTGCGGCAGAAGCTGAATCTGCCCCAGGACTGCGGCAGGAATCTGGACGCGGTCTACGACCTTTTGACGGAGCCCGGCAAGGACCGGATCATCACCGTCAAGCACCCCGAGCTGCTGCGCCAGCGCCTGGGGGACTACGCGGACCGGCTCTTCCGGATGCTGAAGGACGCCTCCGAGAGCGGGCACGTCAAACTGATCATCAAATAAGCGCAAAAAAGCCTGTGCCGCGGCACAGGCTTTTTTGCGCTTATTTGTTTTCGCGGCTCCGCCGCATATGGCGCTTACCGAGCCAGCAGATTGACCGCGTCCTCCAGGTCGCCTACGTCGATGCTCTCGGCCTCGCCGGCGTCCATGAAGCCCGCCACCATGGGGTCGATGGGCAGCCGGGCCAGCACGGGCAGATCGTACTTGGCGGCCATCTCCTCCACGTGGGACTTGCCGAAGACCTCGATCTTCTTCCCGCAGTCGGGGCAAGTCAGCCAGGCGTAGTTCTCCACAATGCCCAGCAGGGGGATGTTCATGAGCTTCGCCAGGCCCACGGCCTTGGAGACGATCATGGAAACCAGATCCTGGGGGGTGGTCACCAGGATGATGCCGTCAATGGGCAGGCTCTGGAAGACCGTCAGGGGCACGTCGCCGGTGCCGGGAGGCATATCCACGAACATATAGTCCACGTTGTCCCAGTACACGTCGGTCCAGAACTGCTTCACGGCGCCGGCCAGCACGGGGCCGCGCCAGGCCACGGGGGCCGTCTCGTCCTCCAGCAGCAGGTTCAGGCTCATGACCTGAATGCCGGTGCGGGTGACGGCGGGGGCCAGCAGGCCGTCCTCGTAGGCGTCGGTGGAGTCCAGGGCGAAGGCCTTGGGGATGGAGGGGCCGGTGATGTCGGCGTCCAGAATGGCAGCCCGGTGGCCCCGGTTCTGCATGGCCACGGCCAGCATGGAGGTGACGGTGGATTTGCCCACGCCGCCCTTGCCGGAGACCACGGCGTAGACCTTACGGACCTTGGACTTGGGATTCAGCTGTGCCAGCAGGCTCTCCTCGGTGCGGGAGGCGCAGTCCTGGCCGCAGGTGGAACAGTTGTGTGTGCAGTCGCTCATTAGAATTACCTCGCTTGTTATACTATAGTTTTTTTGATTTGTTTGATCATTTGGTTCTTCGTAAGGTTTTTCTCGTCGAGGCATCAGGGATCAGGCATCAGGCATCAGGCAGCGCCTGTTTGGTGTTCTTACAACGTAACCGGATACCCCGTTCAGAATGAATGCGTGAGAACAACAGCCATATACGTCAAAGAAACCATGAATAAAACAAAAACTGCCGCATTTCTGTGCTTTTGCAGACTCTGGAACGGGCTACAGGCGTTCACTCTTGCTATCTGTTTCGTGCGGTGCCTGATGCCTGATGCCTATTGCCTGATGCCTTTTGAAACGCTTTGTATCATTTTGCCAGAACAAAGTAATAGACCAGGATCACAATTCCCAGCACGATCCGATACCAGCCGAAGGCCTCGAAGCCGTGCTTCTTGATGTAGTTCATCAAGAAGCGGATCACCAGCATGGAAACTGCGAAGGCCACCGCCATGCCCGCCAGCAGGATCACCAGCTCCGGGGCGCTGAAGGCCAGGCCGAATTTCAGCAGCTTGAGAAAGCTCAGCCCGAACATCACCGGCACCGCCAGATGGAAGGTGAAGGAGGCCGCGGCGGGCCGGGCCACCCCCAGGATCAGGGCACCGATGATGCAGGCGCCGGAGCGGGAGGTGCCGGGAATGATGGACAGCACCTGGAACAGGCCGATGCCCACAGCGTCGGCGTAGGAGATCTCCTCCACCCGGCTGACCCGGGGCTGCCGCCCCCGATTCCAGCGCTCCACCGCCAGGAAGCCCACGCCGTAGAGGATCAGAGCCCCGGCGATCACCGTGGGAGTGGAGAGATGGTCGTCTATGTAGTCGTCCAGCAGCAGGGCCGCCAGGGCGCCGGGGATGCAGGCCGCCGCCACCTTGAACCAGAGGGAGACGGTCTCCCGCTTCAGCGTGATCCCGCCCTCCGCCTTTCTGCCCAGGGGCCAGAGCTGCTTCCAGAACAGCACCACCACCGCCAGGATGGCGCCCAGCTGGATCACCACAAAGAACATTTCCTTGAAGGCGTCGGAGGCGTCCAGCCGCAGGAATTCATCCACCAGCAGCATATGCCCCGTGGAGCTCACCGGCAGCCACTCCGTGACGCCCTCCACGATTCCGAGAAAGATGACCTTAAGCAGTTCAATCAGCAAACTCCCGCCTCCCTCTAAACCCGTGTTTTGTTATTATATCACAGTCTATTCGGTTTTACAACCATCATTTTTCGATGTTGCGCAACGGCGCGAATTATGGTAGAATATCGGAAAACACCACAAACGGAGGTATCTCCCATGAAATTCATCTCCTGGAACGTCAACGGCCTGCGGGCCTGCGTGGACAAGGGCTTTTTGGAGGCCTTCCGGGCCCTGGACGCCGATTTCTTCTCCCTGCAGGAGACCAAGATGCAGCCGGATCAGCTGAGCCTGGAGCTGCCTGGCTACCGGCAATTCTGGTACTCCGCGGAGAAAAAGGGCTACTCCGGCACCGCGGTCTTCACGAAGCACGAGCCCCTGTCCGTTTCCTATGGCCTGGGGGTGGAGGAGCTGGACCACGAGGGCCGGCTCATCACCCTGGAATACCCGGGCTTCTATCTGCTCACCTGCTACACCCCCAACGCCCAGGACGGGCTCAAGCGCATCGACTTCCGCATGGCCTGGGAGGACGCCCTCCGGGCCTATATGCAGCGGCTGGACCAGATTAAGCCCGTGATCTACTGCGGGGATCTGAACGTGGCCCACCAGGAGATCGACCTGAAGAACCCCAAGCAGAACCGGGGCAACGCGGGCTTCTCCGACGAGGAGCGGGGCAAGTTCTCCGAGCTGCTGGCGGCGGGCTTCACCGACTCCTGGCGCTTCCAGCACCCGGAGGCCGTGGACCAGTACTCCTGGTGGAGCTACCGGATGCGGGCCCGGGAGAAGAACGTGGGCTGGCGCATCGACTATTTCGTCATCTCCGACCGGCTGCGGGAGAAGCTCATCTCCACGGACATCCACCAGGAGATCTTCGGCTCCGACCACTGCCCGGTGGAATTGCAGTTGAGAATTGAAAGTTGAAAATTGAAAATGATTGTGTTTTTCAAATTGCAATTTGAAAAACTCCGAAACTTTCAATTTTCAATTTTCAACTTTCAATTCCTCCGGCGGCCAGTCCAGCAGCAAACAGGAACGTCCGCCCAGCTCGCCTTCCCGCATTTGATCCGTGCGCTCCGCGAAGGGCACGGGGCCCTCGGGCGGGGCGAAAAGGGCCAGCGTGAGGCGCCCGCCCTCGGTGCGGAGCATGGCGTCCGGGACTTCCTGCCCCTCCAGGACCCCCCGCCAGGGGCGGAAGCCCTCGGCCTCCCGGCCCAGCACGAAGGCCTCCGGCAGGATGGCCCAGCTGTGCCGGGAGACCCGCCGCTCCAGTCTGAGCCCCCCTTCCCCCGGAAACAGCACCCCCAGGCAGCGGCTCTCCGCCCCGAAGCAGCCCCAGAGCCGCCAGACCCCGGGCCCGGGCTCGGCGGCGGAGGCCGAGAGCCGGTAATACAGGCCCTCGGGCTCTACGACTGCCTGCCCGATCTCCGCGCCTTGATAAAACACAGTGTATTCCATTTGCAGCACTCCCTTCCGCATCATTCTATGCGGCGGGACCGCGTTGCGATTCCGCCGTAGGGGCGCTCAGGGAGCGCCCGCCCGTCCCGCTGCAGGGACAAGCCTTGCTTGTCCCTGCATCCGGTTTTAAAGGAGGCCTCTATGGATCACCGCGACATATCTTACGTTTTGGGAAGTGAAAAATTCAACTATCGCGTTTGCGCCGTGATCGTGCATGAGGGCCGGGTCCTCGCCATGCGCGACGAGCGCTCTCCCTACTTCTATCTGCCCGGCGGCCGGGTCCGATTGGGTGAGACCGCCGAGGCCGCGCTGCTCCGGGAGCTGCGGGAGGAGCTGCATATCGCGGCGAAGCTCCTCCGTCCCCTCTGGCTGAACCAGAGCTTTTTCACCGAGGACGTGGACAGACTGCGCTATCACGAGCTCTGCGTCTATTTTCTGGCAGACGTTTCCGAGACGGGACTGTTCGAGCGAGGCGGGCGCTTCACCCTGCGAGAGGGTTCGCACACCCATGACTTTGAATGGCTCGCCTTCGAGCGGCTAAAAGGCGAGTATTTCTATCCTCTCTTCCTGAAAAACGAGATCTATCGCTTGCCGGAACGCTTCACGCTCCGAACGGAGCTTGAATGACAGGCAAAACGCTCTTTTTCTCATTCCGAGAACCGCGATGCGTGGTCACGACAAGCCGGGCCGCTTCCCGTGTGTGGGAAGCGGCCCGGCTTGTCTGTTTGGCTATTGTCGCTCCAGGCCGAAGGAGACGGCGATGGCGTTGTCCACCCGGCTCATCTGCTCCTCGTTGAGGCGGCCCATGTGCTCCCGCAGGCGGCGTTTATCCAGGGTGCGGATCTGCTCCAGCAGAATCACCGAGTCCTTCGCCAGCCCCACCTCCCGACCCGGCACCGTGATATGGGTGGGCAGCCGGGCCTTGCCCAGCTGGCTGGTGATGGCGGCGGCGATGACCGTGGGGGAATGGCGGTTGCCCGTGTCGTTCTGCACGATCAGCACCGGCCGGGTGCCCCCCTGCTCGCTGCCCACCACCGGGCTCAGATCCGCGTAAAAAATATCGCCCCGTCTGACATTGCTTTCCATGCGACTCACACTCCGGTTTTGATTTCCCTCCTATTCTTCCACAGAGGACCGGGAAATATACTTCCATGTCAGTCTATGCCGTCTGGGCGAAATTTGTCATATTGGGATTTGGCGCGCCGTAGGGGCCGATGCCCACATCGGCCCTTCGTACCCTGATGTGTCAGGGCCGATGTGGGCATCGGCCCCTACGAATTGAACCCGCCAAATCCGAATCTGTCACACGATATATTGCAGCACTTCCATCCGCTGCTCGCCGTCCAGGTAGAAGCGGGGGGTGCGCTTGTTGATGGAGCAGAGGGTCTCGTAGGGGATGGTGCCGGTGGCCTTGGCCAGGTCGTCCACGGGGATGGACGCCTCGCCGTCGCTGCCGAAGACCGTCACCACGTCTCCCACCTGGGCCTCCGGCACCTGGGTCACGTCCACCATGCACATATCCATGCAGATCCGCCCCACCACGGGGATCCGCTTCCCGTGGAGCAGGAAGCTGACCCGGTTGGAGAGGCTGCGGCTGAGGCCGTCGGCGTAGCCGATGGCCAGCACCGCGATGCGCCGTGGGCCCGGGGTCTTGTAGGACCAGCCGTAGCTGACCCCCACCTCCGCCTCAAAGGGGCGGATCTGGGAAATGGTGGTCCGCAGGCTCATGAGGGGCCGCAGGTCGAAGCGGCCCTCCAGCTCCTGGCTGGGGCTGATGCCGTAGGTGGCGATGCCGGGCCGCACCATGTCCAGGGCGAACTCCGGATGCAGCAGGGTGGCGGCGGAGTTGCAGCAGTGGCGCAGCTTGAACTGGAGGCCGGCGGCCTCCAGCGCCTCCACCATGGCGGTAAAGGCGGCAAACTGGGCCGCCGTGGCGGCCTGATCCGCCGGATCCAGGCTGTCCGCCACGGGGAAGTGGGTGAAGACCCCCTCCGGGACCAGGCCCTCCAGGGCCGCCGTCTGACGGATCTCCTCCAGGGTCTGCTCCGCGTGGCAGGCGAAAAAGCCCAGCCGGGACATGCCGGTGTCCAGCTTGATGTGGACCTTCAGCCGCTTGCCGGTGCCCGCCAGGGCCTCGGAAAGCTGCCGGGCGTATTCCAGGGAGTGGACCTCCTGCCGGATGCCCATGTCCACCATATCCTCGGCGTAAAAGGCCGGGGTGTAGCCCAGAATCAGAATGGGCAGGCGGATGTAGCTCCGGCGGAGCTGCACCGCCTCCTCCATGTTGGAGACGGCCAGATAGTCCGCCCCCAGATCCACCAGCTGGCGGCTGACGGGCACGGCGCCGTGGCCGTAGGCGTCCGCCTTCACCACCCCTAAGAATCGGCAGTCCGAGGGGATGCGGCTGCGCAGCAGATGATAGTTATGGCTGAGATTGTCCATGGAGATGTCAGCCCAGGTTCTCTTCAGTAGTTTCATTGTGTTCTTTGGCCTTCCATTCAAATTTTCGGATTTCCGCGGAAAAGCGGGTCCTGCCCTCCACCAGCAGCTCCGCCCGGAGGGGGACGCCCCCGGCGTCGAAGCAGGTGCGGACCGTGAGGGGCCCGTCGCCGTAGCAGACCAGCAGCCCCTCCTCCTCCGGCCCGGCGGAGGCGATCCAGTCCCGGGCCCAGGCTCGGACCAGGGCTCCGGGGGCCGCCGCGGGGGCCAGCTCCGTGCCGGGCAGCTTGCCCAGCCCCAGGGAGAGCTCCCCATAGCGGAGGCTGCCCTTGCCCCCCTCCAGGACGGCGCGGATGCCCGCGATGCTCTCCGGGGCCAGCACCGTCACGCTGCCATTGCCCTCGGCGTCCAGCTCGCAGGCCAGCTCCAGCTCCCAGAGCCGATCTCCCGCCTCGCTGCGGGCCGCCAGCTCAAAGGCGCAGCCGCCCCGGGCCAGCAGCTCGGCGCGGAAATCCATCGGCGCCCGCAGGGGATTCTGTTCCTTGCCTCCGCAGGCGCAGAGGAGGCAAAGCGTCATCATCGGTACGGCAAAAATCATCCATCTTCGCCGCACGGGGTTCAACTCCTTTTGCTTTCTTCCGGGGATTTACTTCAAAAACAGGGGCAGATTCGCGATCATATCCGTGGGAGTCATGCCGTACTCCCCCCAGGCCTCGGCGCAGTAGTCCCCCACGGCGCCGTGGAGCCAGGCCGCCGCCGCGGCGGCCTCCGCCGGGGCCAGACCCTGGCCCAGCAGGGCCAGGAGGATCCCCGCCAGCACGTCCCCGCTGCCGCCGGTGGCCATGCCGGGATTCCCGGTGGGGTTCAGATAAACCCGCTCCGGGCTGACGGTGAGGCTCCTGTGGCCCTTCAACAGGACGGTGAGCCCCCAGCGCCGGGCCAGCGCCCGGGCGCTCTCATAGCGCCGGGCGGGGTCCGGGTCGCCCCCCAGGCGGCGGAACTCCCCGTCGTGGGGCGTCAGGATCACGGGGCAGGCTGCCTGTCCCAGCACATCTATATTCCCCTCCAGGCAATTTATGCCGTCGGCGTCCAAAATCACCGGGCAGCCCGCATGGGTCAGCACCGCGCTCACCACGTCCAGAATGGCGGGGCTCCGGCCCAGGCCCGGGCCCAGGAGGCAGGCGTCGCAGCCCGCCAGCCGCTCCAGCAGGGGCGGCACGGCCCGGGTATTCAGGCGGCCCTCCCCGTCGCAGGGCAGGGGGAAGACCATGGGCTCGTCCAGCTTCTGGGCCACGATGGGATAGACCGCCTCCGGAACCCCCGTGAAAATCAGCCCGGCCCCGGCCCGGAGGGCGGCGTTGGCCGCCAGCACCGGGGCGCCGGTGTAGCCCACGGAGCCGGCCACAATCAGCACCCGGCCAAAGCTGCCCTTGTGGGCGTTCCGCTCCCGCCGGGGCAGCAGCCCGTCCACCAGCTCCTCCGAGACGATGATGCAGCCGTCCGCCCGGAGCTGACGCATCCGCTTCAACGCGGCGTTCATTTTGGAAATCAAAACCAGTCCTCCCTTTGACAGATCGGGATCTGCAAGTCTGTAGTGCCGGCAATCTGCCGGCTGTAAGGGCGACCGGGCCGGCAGATTGCCGGCACTACAATCAGACAAATCCCAGTCTGCGCTTCTATCGGAACCTTGCGGCGTAGCCGCAGCGTTTACATAATTCCTCCACCGCCTCGCCCCGGCGGAAGCCCGCCAGCATGGCCCGGGCCCGGGGCCTTTCCAGAACGTCGGAAAGCTCCTCCGTCAGCAGATTCCCCAGGGCCAGTTCTCCCTCGTGGTCCAGGCAGCAGGGCACCACCGTGCCGTCCCAGAGCACGCCCAGCTGATCCCGCAGGCCGTAGCAGCCGTGGCGGGCCCCCGTCTCCGGGGCCTCCCGGTCCGGCCAGTCGAAGATCTCCGCCCGGTCCAGATAGACCCGCTCCGCCAGCCGCTCCCCGCCCCGGCTGGGGGCCCAGGGTCGGGGAAAGACCGCCTCCAGCAGGGACAGGATCCGCTGATTTTCGGCGTTCCAGCCGCTGCGGGCGGCGCTGTCCCCGTTCCAGAGCCGGAAATTCACCAGGATCCCCCGCTCCGCGGCCCGGGCGCCAAGGGCGGCGCACTGGTTGACATAATCCTCAAGGCTGCCCCCCTGGTTGGCCTCGAAGGAGTGGAGGGAAACGTTCAGCTTGTGCAGGGCAGGGGACGCCAGCAGCGTCCCGGCCGCCTGGGGCAGCAGGGTGCCGTTGGTGGTGAGGATCACCCGGAAGCCCCGCGCCCCGGCCAGGGCCAGAAAGCGGCCCAGCGCCGGGTGGAGCAGGGGCTCCCCCATCAGATGGAAGTAGAGGAAATCCGTCCAGGGCCGGAGCTTGTCCAGCAGGCAGACGAAGTCCGCCTCCGCCAGAAAGCCCGGCGTCCGCTTCGTCTTGGGGCAAAAGGCGCAGTCCCGGTTGCAGACGTTGGTGATCTCCAGATAAACCTTCTTGAAACGTTTTTGCGGCTGCTGTTGCCTGTTGCCTGTTGCCTGTTGCCTCATCACTTGATGATAATCGCCAAAAATACCAGCGTCCCGTCGGAGTCGTTGGCAATGCCGTGGGTGTGGCCGCCGGTGCAGTATTCCGCGTCCCCGGGGCCCAGGAGGAAGTCCTGCCCGTCCTCGGTGACGGTGGCCTGGCCCTGCAAAATCACATAGGCCTCCCCCTCGCTGTTGTGCTGGTGGACGCCGATGGAGCTGCCGGGGGGCAGGGTGTTCACGGCGAAGAGATTGATCTTGTCCAGCTCGGCGGCGGTGAAGACGTGGGTGGAGTCATAGGGGCCCTTGCCGCCCTTGACCTCAAAGCGGGGCTCCACCGTCATTTCCTGTCTGCGTTTAATCATTGGAAGTACCTCACAGTTTCCGTAGAATTTCAAGCATCAGCTTGGAGAAAACAGCCTTGCTGGCCGCCCCGATCTCCATGACCTCCCGGTGGGTCAGGGGCTGGTCCAGGATGCCCGCGGCCATGTTGGTGGCCAGGGAGAAGCCCAGGACCTCCATGCCGCAGTGCCGGGCGGCGATGACCTCCGGCACGGTGCTCATGCCCGCCGCGTCGGCCCCCAGGGCCCGGGCCGCCCGGATCTCCGCCGGGGTCTCGAACTGGGGTCCGGGGAAGTACATATAGACGCCCTCGTTCAGATGGACGCCGCAATCCGCCGCGGTCTGCCGCGCCAGCTGCCGCAGCGCCGGGCTGTAGGCCTTGGACATGTCCGGGAAGCGGGTCCCGAAGCGCTCCTCGTTGGGCCCGGTGAGGGGCGTCACGGGGAAGAGGAGGATGTGGTCGGAGATCAGCATGATCTGGCCGGGCTTGTAGTCCAGGTTGATGGCGCCGCCGGCGTTGGTGACGATCATGGTGCTGACGCCCAGCAGCTTCATCACCCGGACCCCGTAGACCGCCTCCTCGGGGCTCCAGCCCTCATAGAGGTGCAGGCGGCCCTGCATGACGGCCACCTTTTTCCCCGCCAGGCTGCCGAAGACGAAGCGACCCTTGTGCCCCGGGACCGTGGAATACCTGAAATGGGGGATCTCCGCGTAGGGCACGGAAATCGGCGCCTCCACCCGCTCCCCAAAGTCCCCCAGCCCGGAGCCCAGGATCAGGAGAATGTCCGGCTGGAAGCCGCCCAGTTTTTCGCGCAAATACGCCGCGCTCTGTTCATAGTGTGCAAAGGGGATCATATACATTCCTCCATTCTGTGTTGTATGATGTAGGGACAAGCCGCGCTTGTCCGCCGTAACGAAATACCTCTGTAGGGACAAGCCGCGCTTGTCCGCCGATTCCAAACCGCCTCCGTCCCCCGCCGTAGGGGCGCTCACCGAGCGCCCGCCGACGGTTGCCGCGTCACGGCCGCATTCCAGACCTCAGATCCTCCCCAGCCCTGCCGGGCCTGTCGCTGAGCATTTCCCATAAAACTGCTGCCGTCCGGGAGAAGCGGTTTGAGATGTTGCTCTGTTGATAAGCAAGTATTGTTTTACTCTGAATGTACTTGTTTCTATTCCTTTCAGCCCATTCTTACAGAAGCAGAGGGGGAGAGATCATGACCGGGCTGGGGCCCAGACGCGTTCTGCGGACACGCCGCGGTGGTCGGGACGCCACCTCATCCGGCCCTTCGGGCCACCTTCCCCTCAAGGGGAAGGCTTTGCGGGCGGCCAATGACCGCCCCTACGGCGTAGGTGCGGAACGGCGGGCGGCCAATGACCGCCCCTACGGCGTTTCATACCTGTTCCGCCGCCTGCTACCTATTCCTTATTTCCTGTCCCCCGTCCCCTGTTCTGCTCCAGCCAGACCATGAGGACGGCCACGTCGGCGGGGCTGACGCCGGAGATCCGGGAGGCCTGGCCGATGGAGACGGGGCGGATCCGGGAGAGCTTCTCCCGGGCCTCCTGCTTCAGGGCCGGAATGGCGGCGTAGTCCATGTTCTCGGGCAGGCGGCGGGCCTCGGCCTTCTGGAATTCCTCCACCTGCTTCTGCTGCCGGGCGATGTAGCCCGCGTATTTCAGCTGGATCTCCACCTGCTCCCCCACGGCGGCGGGGAGGGCCGGGCGCTCCGAGTCAAAGGGGGCGATCTCGTCATAGCCCAGCTCCGGGCGGCGCACCAGCTCCGCCAGCCGGACGGAGCTCTCCACCGGGGAGGAGCCCCTGGCCGCCAGGAACTCGTTCAGGGCCTCGGAGGCGGCCACGCCGCTGTGCTCCAGGCGCTTGATCTCCCGGGCCACGGCAGCGTACTTCTCCTCCACCGCCGCCAGGCGCGCGTCGGAGATCAGCCCGATCCGGTGGCCGATGGGGCTCAGCCGCCAGTCCGCGTTGTCCTGGCGGTGCAGAAGGCGGTATTCGCTGCGGGAGGTCATGATCCGATAGGGCTCCTCGGTGCCCTTGGTCACCAGATCGTCGATGAGGGCCCCGATGTAGCCGTCGGAGCGCTTCAAAATCAGGGGGGGCTCCCCCTTCAGCTTCAGGGCCGCGTTGACTCCCGCCACGAAGCCCTGGACGGCGGCCTCCTCATAGCCGGAGGAGCCGTTGAACTGCCCGGCTCCGTAGAGCCCCGGGACCTTCTTGCACTCCAGGGTGGGCAGCAGCTCTGTGGGGTCCACGCAGTCGTACTCGATGGCGTAGGCGGGCCGCATCATCTCCGCCTTTTCCAGGCCGGGGACAGAGTGCAGCATTTCCAGCTGCACGTCCTCCGGCAGGGAGGAGGAGAAGCCCTGGAGGTAGAGCTCCTGGGTGTTCAGCCCCGTGGGCTCCACAAAGAGCTGGTGCCGGGGCTTGTCCGCAAAGCGGACGATCTTGGTCTCGATGGAGGGGCAGTAGCGGGGCCCCACCCCGGTGACGGTGCCGTCATACAGGGGGCTGCGGTCCAGATTATTCCGGATGATCTCATGGGTTTTCTCGTTGGTATAGGTGAGCCAGCAATTTGTGCGATTTTCCGGCGCGCGCTCCGTGGAAAAGGAGAAGGGCTCCGGTTCCGGATCCCCCGGCTGGAGCTCCATTTTGGAGAAATCCACGCTCCGGGCGTTGATCCGGGGCGGGGTGCCGGTCTTGAAGCGCCGCAGGGACAGGCCCAGCCGCCGCAGGCAGGCGGAGAGGCCCCGGGCCGCATGCATCCCGTCGGGGCCGGAGGTGATCACGTTCTCCCCGATGATGATTTCCGATTCCAGGAAGGTGCCCGTGGCCAGGATCACGGCCTTCGCCTCGTAAAAGGCCCCCAGGCGGGTGCTCAGACCCCGGACCGCCCCCTGCTCCGTCTCCAGGGATACCACCTCCGCCTGCTTCAGCTCCAGGTTCTCCTGCTTCTCCAGCAGCTGCTTCATGTATTCCTGGTAGCGGCGGCGGTCGGCCTGGGCCCGGAGGGAGTGGACGGCGGGGCCCTTGCCCCGGTTCAGCATCCGGTACTGGATGCAGCAGTGATCCGCGGCGATGCCCATCTGGCCTCCCAGGGCGTCCAGCTCCCGGACCAGGTGGCCCTTGCCGGTGCCGCCGATGGCGGGGTTGCAGGGCATGTTGCCCACGGCGTCCAGGTTGAGGGTGAAGACGGCGGTTTTCAAGCCCAGCCGCGCCGCGGCCATGCCCGCCTCGATTCCCGCGTGGCCCGCGCCGATCACCGCCACGTCATAGCTTCCGGCAAAGTATCCCATGCTTCCGGTTCCTTCCTTCGTTGCTCTCCCTATATTATACCGAATTCCGCCCGGAATGGCAACGGGTAAATGAATTTTTCTTGCGCTTTCGTTGACATCCAAGCCGAAACGTGATACTATATGACAAATGAAAATCATAACAGGAGGCGCTTTATGGCAAAGCCGATCCAAGAAGAACAGATCCGGGGCGAGATTTTCCTGGAGAACGATGAAAAATATCTCTGCGCGGCGGGCAGCTCCCAGCTGCGCTCCTACCTGAAAAACGGGCGGCTGGGCAAGTGCTTCGCGGTGCTCTCCGACCGGGCCGTCTACTGCAAGGGCAAGTGCGCCGTCAGCCGGGACCGCCGCAGCTATCAGATGAAAAAGACGGATTTCCGCCTGGATTTGCAGGAATTCCAGGGCATGAAGTATATGCCCCAGCGCAACCAGGTGCTGCTCAGCCTGGCCTTTTTCTTCCTGCTGCTGGGGCCGGTGCTGGTGCTGCTGGACAAGCTGACCCATTTCAGCGAGGGGCTGGTCATCAATCCCATGCTGGACGGGGCCATCTGCCTGCTGCTGGCGGGGGTCTTCTTCCTGCTCTACAGCATCCACAGGAAGACCCTGCTGGAGCTGATCCACACCAACGGCAGCCTGGGGCTGGATCTGCGGGCCATGCCCGAGAAGGAAGCCCGCCTGCTGATCCGCTATCTCAAGGCCTATCTCAGCAGTCTGAACGGCGAGCCGGAAGCGGCGGCGCGGGAATAACGGAAAACGTCCGCAAAAACATATCCGGAACAGGGAATAAGGAATAAGGAATAAGCGCGATTGTCGGCAGCTTATTCCTTATTCCTTATTCTTTGTTCCTTTTTTTGCCCGGCGGGGCGCATGTGGCGATCGGTGATCGCCGCTGCGGGCGGGGGATAGGGCGGCCGGTGACCGCCCCTACAGGGTTAGGGCGGCCGATGACCGCCCCTACAGGGACAGGGCTGCCGATGACCGCCGCTGCGGGCGGGGCCGCCGCTACGAGACCAGCCGGCCGCTCTCCAGGCGCAGGACGGTTTCCGCCTGGGCGGCGGTGTCCTTGTCGTGGGTGATGACCAGGATGCCCCGGCCCTTTTCGTGCTCCCGGTGCAGGACGCCGTAGATGATCTCCCGGTTGGCCGGGTCCAGATTTCCCGTGGGCTCGTCCGCCAGGATCAGGCAGGGGTCCAGGATCAGGGCCCGGGCGATGGCCACCCGCTGCTTTTCGCCGCCGGAGAGGGTGTTCACCCGCTGCCCCAGCAGGGGCTCCAGCTGCAGGCGCTCCACCAGCTCGTCATACAGGGCCCCGCCCTTCCCGTAGAGGGTGGGCAGCAGGATATTCTCCCGGCAGGACAGGGTGGGGATCAGATGGTAGGCCTGGAAGATAAAGCCGATGTTCTCCCGCCGGAGCTTCGCGTAGTCCCCGCCGACGGTGATTTTTTTGCCGTTGAAGCGGTACTCGCCCCCGTCCCGTTCCTCCACCAGCCCCAGGATGTTCAGCAGGGTGGACTTTCCCGAGCCCGAGCGCCCCACCACCGCGATGTAGCTGTCGTTGGTGATTTCCAGATTGACGTCCTCCAGCACCGGACGGGCGTAGGCCTTGCGGACGTGCTCCAGGGTCACGTTCAGCTCCTTCATTGTCCGCCACCCGTTGTCGTGAACGAGCCGTAGCCGGAGTCGTAATAGTGACCCTCCACGGCTCCCGTGACGCAGATCTTTTTGCCGTCGGTGTAGCCCGGCTTCACCTCGATCTCACCCACCAGGGCCCCGTCCTTGGTGACCTCCCGGGCGTACCAGGGCTCCTCCTCGCCGGGGGTCTTCTGATACACGCAGCTCACCGGCAGCACCAGGGTCTTCTGGAAGACCACCCCGGTGTTCAGCTCCAGCTCGCTGACCCCCTGGCCGCAGACGTAGCGCTCCGAGTCGATGGACAGGCGCACCGTGGTCAGACCCTCCAGGTCCCGGGTGATGGACACGCTTTCCAGCCGCACCGTCTCCCCCGCCTTGGTGCTCAGGGCCTCGGAGGCCCGCAGATCCTCCAGGGTCTGCTGGTCCACGTGGCACTCCAGCTGGATGGGCTCCACCAGCCGGAAGCGGACGTAGGGCTTGCTGCCGTAGTTGTTCAGGCTCACCACGATGCCGTTGACGGGGCTCTGGATCTCGCTGTCCCGCAGCAGACCCAGCACCTGCCCCTCGGTGACCTCAGCGCCGGGGTCCACGCTCCAGCGGATCTGATCCAGGCCCCAGCCCTTGAGCTCCATATCGTAGCTTTCCACCGGCACGAAGACGCCGGAAACGTGGATTTTCTCCGCCACGTCCTCCCGGGCGGCGAGGACAGGCACGCCGAAGGAGGCGTCCACAAAGACCAGCTGCTCCGGGGTGTTATAGCTTTTGATCTCGTCGGCGGAGATCCGATGGATCAGATACAGGGGCGCCGCCAGCAGGGCTAAGATCACCAGGACGAAGACGAAACGCATACAGAATTTGAGGACTTTTTTCATAAAGGCTCCTTTCTTTTGACGCCGTGGGGAGGGCTATTCTCCCTTCAGGTAGTCGATGACCTGAACCCGGGTGGCCTGGTAGGAGAACAGGAGGCTGAACACCACCGTCAGCGACAGGGAGCAGACGGCGAACATCGCCACGGACCAGGGGGTGATATAGAGGGTGAACACGTGGAAGCGGCCCAGATCGTCCGGCGTCCGCTCCATAAAGAACTTATAGGCGATCCCGGCCCCCGTGACCAGGGCCACGGAGAGGGCCAGGTCCCCCAGCAGCACCAGCAGGCTCTCCAGGGTGAACTGCCCCACGATCTGGGGCGCACCGGCGCCGATGGCCCGCTTGACGCCGATCTCGAACTTCCGCTCGTTCAGGGCGTTGGAGAAGCTGGAATAGAGGTTGATCCCCAGCAGCAGAAACAGGCCCACGGTGAGAATTGCCTTGATCCTGGCGTCTTGCCGCTCCTGCTCCATAGCCCGGTCTTGGTCGCGATAAACCGCCCGGGGCTCCCAGGTGTCCGGGCCGAGGCCCTTGCCCAGCTGATAGACCTTCTCGGGCTGAGGGGAGTGGATCACGATCCGCTGGCTCCAAGTCAGGTCCGGCAGCTCGGTTGGGTTAAACTCCGCCCGGGAGACGTAGAGGGTGGGCTGCGTGTTTTGCTGCCTGCTTTGGGCTTCCGCGCCGCTGTCCTTCGGCTTCACGGTGCCCACCAGCTTCAGCTTGACAAAGTGCAGGACGTCTTGATCCGTATGGGAGCCAAAGGCTTCATCCAGCTCTGTGGCCCCCTCGGGCAGCATGGAGAGCAGGGCCTCGTTGGCCAGGGCCTCTCCGGGCCCCAGACGGATGCCCTCCCGCTCCTCCCCCTCCCGCCACTCGATTCCCAGGGTAGAACCGAAGCCGTCATAGAGGCCGAACACCTGCTGGGGCAGGGCGTATACGGAAATGCCGCCACCTTCGATCCGTCCTTCCGGTTTTGCAAGGTCGATGGCATTGCCGATAAAAGGAAGGCTGGAATATAACATTGCGTAGGCATGGGTATCGGGGATCTTTTCCAGCAGACGGTCCACCCGCTCCCAATAGGCGCTGCTTTTATCCACGGTACTCAGGATCACAATGCCCCGGTCACAGGCGAAGACGCCCTTATAGTTGTTATAATTCTTGCTGTCTGCGTAGAGCAAATAGCCCAGCAGCAGGGAAAAGGACAGCACGATGGTGACGGATAAAAAGGCGTAGCGCTTTTTGTTCCGCCAGACCATCTTCGCGGCGTGGCCCAGCCGCCGCAGGGGCCTCATGGCTGGGCCTCCGTGAACTCTGCCCGCCAGTCATTTCTCCAGTCGTACCGGTAATAATCCCGATAATAGGAGGAAATATCCAGGCCGTCAAACCAGGCGGCGTAGGCCTCCCAGAGATCCGGGGCGCTTTCGAGAATGATTTCCGCCAAGTGGGTGGCCGTCTTCTCGCCGCAGCTGTACCGCATGATGGCAAGGGAGCGCGCGCCGTAGTTGTAGCTGCCGGACCAGGAGGGATCCCGGACCACGGCGGTGATGTCCAGATGCTCACCCGCCTTCAGCTTCACCGGGGTCTTTCCGTCCCAATAGAAGTCCACAGCACCGCCGCTGTCGGAGGAGATGGTCACGTTGAGCGCAAGAACCTCCAGCCTGCCGCCATAGATGGAGAAGTCTGTCAGGGTGATGTCCTCCGTGGCGTCCAGGTCCATCAGCTGCTCGATCCGCTCGATCCCCTGGTCCCAGGCCCAGCAGTACGCCCGAAATGGGCCCAGAATGCCCGGATGGATGCCCAGCCAGCCGTCAAATGACGGAACCTCCAGGGGCGGAGACTCCGCGTGGATGCGGAAGCTTCCGCCCTCCAGCACGGTATCGAAGTCCCCCAGGTGCAGCTCGATCCGGCTGCATTCCTCATCGTAGATCTCCGCAGTGTCCATGGAGAAACGAACCTGGATCTGATAGGCGTAGAACACCGGCAGATCCCTGGCGGTCAGTGAGAGATAGTCCTGCCAGTATTGCAGGGCAAGCGTGTCCCGGGCCTCCTGCGTCGCGTTGTAGTCATCCGGATCCGAAAAAATGTCAAGGCTTTCGAGCTTCTGCTGGAGGCTGGCATATTCCTTCCAATCCGTTCCCCGGTAGATCTGGTAGAGGTAATAGGGGAAGGTATGGATGCCATGGATGGCGGTATTCGCGTCGCTGGGCATGTCAAGATTCGGTGCGGGGATCACGGAGATTTCATTAACCTCCGCCGTGTAGCCGCTTTGGATCGGCATGGAAAGGGAAAAGTCGGTGGTATCCAGCAGATGCTTGGAAATCACATACAGGTCGAACTCCGGAAACCCGGAATGGCGTGGCCAGATGTCCTGGCCGAAGCCGGGATTGAGGACGATCACGTCCCCCTCCGGGGGTGTGTCGGAAAAGGGATTGGCGTATTCCGCCGGGGCCGTGGGGCGGATGGAGCTCTCCTGGGGCGCAGTCGCCTCCGTAGACGCAGACGCGGTGGGTTCCGGCTCGCTCCCGCAGCCAGTCAGGCAGGACAGCAGCAGAAGGGCTGTCAGGATGAAGATCCGTGTTTTTTTCATGGCGTTACCTCCATAGAAGGCGTTTCCCCCTGCCAGGCTGGATTGAACAGGGGATTGTAATAGTCCAGATAATAGGAATACAGATGCTTGGAAAACTGATGATCCCCGTCGCAGGCAATGAGGAAGATCAGCTCCCAGGGGTTGACCTCATGGCGCAGGATCAGCTCGGAGACCGCCGTGTGGGCCTCCTCCCCCAGGCTGTAGTCCAGGACGCAGAACTGATCCCTGCAATAGGCGCCCAGCGTGGCGTTGAAGTACTCGACCCGATCCTCGGGGCGGGCAGCCTTGGGGTTGTGGCCGTGGATGACGCCGTCCGGCCAGAACACATTGACCCGATTCTCTGCCTCGGGGTCGTGAAGGGTCAGGAGGATTTCCACAGTCTCCCCGGCGCGTACCGGCAGGTCGCTTGCCCCGTCCCAGGGCTCCTCCCGGGTCTCCCCGCTTCGTGTGCGAAGGACGGTGATTCCTTCCATCTGAATCTTGGACTTGTACAGCTTGAGGCCGCGCAGGGTCAGATCTGCCCCGGCAGTGAATTCCATCGCCTTTGCCCGGCAGTCGCCGTTGTTAAGGGGCGCGGCCAAAGCCTCGTACCCCGGCTGCAACAGGCTCAGCCCCGGGCTCTCGGCAGGGCGGGGATCCTCCGCCCGCAGCGAGAAACCGTAGCCCCCGAAGCTGCAGCCTCCGAGGTGGAAATCGTCCACGGTACATGTCAGATCGGAGACGTTTTCATCCACCACCTGTCCGCCCTCGACCTCCGGCGGGAAGGAGAACGCAATCTCGTACAAATAGGGCAGGGACGGCAGATCCTCCGGCTGCAGGGCCAGAAAGTCCTCCAGGTATTGATCCCGGAAGGCATCCCGGGCCCGGGCAGCGTCCCCGCCGTCAGGATCCTCCCGGGCGGCCAGCTCCAGGCAGGCCAGCTCCTTCCAATCCATGCCCCGCCAGGAGGCGTAGATGAAATAGGGCAGGGCATTGGGCTGCGCAGCAGGATCCAATTGCGGAGCTGCCTCCGGCGTCCATTCCCGGATCTCCAGCTGATAGGCGGAGCGGAAGGGATCCGCCAACAGGCGAAAGGTTTCCGGATTCCACTGCTGAAAGCTGGGTTCGATGCTGCGATAAGAATGCAGCGGAGAGGCGTTGGGGTACAGGATGAGTCCCCCGTAAGAAGTCATGTAGTTGATGCTCATTCCTTCGGGCGGATACTTTGTCATGCCCGGTATGGCCAGCCCCTCCCGGCCCTCCGTCGGCGCCCGGTCGATGACCCGGGCCGCCGGGTCTTCCATCTGGCTGTCGTCCAGGGGCAGAATGGGCAGGGGCTCCGGCGGCTCAGTTTGAGGCGGGTCGGTTTCTGCCTGCTGATCAGTCGCCGAGGATAGGCTCACCGACGGCGCGGTGGTTTCCGGCTTGTCCTTGCAGCCCGGCAAGCTCACAAGCAGCAGCAGGGCAAGCAGGCCGCAGAGCAGCTTTTTCATGGCGTTTCCTCCTCATAGTACGAAATGGGTGCGTCGGTCAGAGACTCCGCAATCTTAAGAAGCTCCTCCGCGCTGAGACGGCGGGCATATTCAGAGTGCAGCTCCACGGTAACGCCGTCGGCCTCCTGCCAAACCAGCTCCACAGCCTGCTTGGACGCATAGAGCTCAGCGGGTCTGCCCCGCACGGTGCATTCTGTCCGGGTGTACTCCCTGTATTCCGGGAAGGCCTCCGCCGCCCAGAACATCTGTTCATTCCGAAGCGCCTCGGGGTCGGTGGAGAGCTTTAGCCGGAAATAGCCGCGCCCGCCGGTCTCCTTCGCGGGGCCGAACCAGAAGAAGCTGACGGAGCCGTCCTTGAAATCATAGGGAATGTAATCCTCCAGCCACGTGTAACCCTCCGGTACCCAGGCCGGCATCAGATTTCGTGTCAGGGGCCGCAGCAGTTTGCGGTTTTCGGAATTGATATAGCGGTAGGTGGAGCGAACCTGCTTGAGATCCGTAATGATCCCCTCCAGCAGCGCCTGCTCCGGCTGACAGTTGAAGCCAACGGAATAGAGATAGTCTCCGTCAGACCAGAAGTACCAATACTGGGCGTCAGCGGTGCGCGTCGTCGATTTCCAGGCGGGGATGACAATGGAGCAGACGCCCCGATCCGCGACGGTCTCGTTGCTGACTGTATAGGCGTTGTCCGGCCCCAGCTCCGGCAGCAGAAGCGGTTCGCCGCTCTGCAAAAGGGAGACTGCATATTGATGGTAGATTGCCCGAACCCGGCTGCCCTGCTCCGTAACGGAATCCTGCCCATAGAAGACCAGACAGGTCTCCTGGTTCTTCGACCGGCGATTCGCCTCCACCTGATAGAACAGCTCCGGGTACTCCCGCTCCACCGTGTAGGGATCGCCGGGAACCCATTCCTCGGCCAGGATTCGGGGAATATAGAGGGCCTCCAGGGTCTGGGGCGGATTCTCTTGCAGCTCCGCCTCCGGAATCACGGAGAGGAAGCTGTTTTGCTCATATTGAAAATCGCCGTTGACGATGGCAATTCTCTCGCCCATGCGCACGGTCCGAAGCTGCTCCACCCCAAAGAGCCAGCGTCGGACAGAGGGACTGGCCGCCGCTGTAGTCAGCAGGGCCATAATCAAAATCCCCAGCGCCGTACACAGTCGGAACATACGCCGTCCCGCCTTGCTCACCCGCCGCTCGCTGTGAAGCAGATATTGCTCCTCGGCGCCGCCAATGGCCTCGTACAGATCGTAGACGTTCACTCCAGATAACCTCCCTTCTGCAGATACTTTCGCAGCTTCATGCGGGTGCGGGACAGGGACATGTACACCGCCCCCTCCCGAAGCCGGTAGCGCGCCGCAATCTCCTGAATCGATTCCGCGTAGAAATACCGGCGCAGAAACAGATCCCGGCTGCGGGCGGACAGGGTTTTCAAAAAGTCGTTCACCGCCCGGGCCAGCTCCTGCTGGAGCACGGCGTCCTCAGCGGAGCGGCCGTCTGTGATACATTCGGAAAGCTCCTCCAGCAGCAGGGCGGAGCGTCCGCCCCGCTTCTCCGCAGTCTGGGCCCGGTAGCGGCTGACGCAGAGATTCCGGGTGGCGGCAGCCAGGTACAGGCGCAGCTCCCGGGGGGGATTGCCCGGCAAGTGCCGCCAGGCCTGGTGCCACAGGTCGTTCAGGCACTCCTCGCAGTCCTCCGGCCGTTCCAGAATACCGGCGGCGATTTTGCGGCAATAGGCGCCGTAGGCCTCCTGCAGGGCCGGAATCGCCGCCTCGTCACGGCGATCCAGCAGCGCGAGTATTTCCTGATCCTCCAAGTCTGACCACTCCCTTCCTTGCCGCTCTGCTTGTATAGACGCAGCAGCAGCTGGATTTTAACGTATTTTCCGGCATTTTGCAATAAAAAAAGCCCCATCCTTTCGGATGGAGCTAAAATGTTGGCATTATCTATTTTCACACACAGTCACCCATGTACTATCGTCGACGAACTTGAGCTTAACTTCTGTGTTCGGGATGGGAACAGGTGGACCCTCAAGCCAATCAATACCAACTTCTTGAGGCGCTCTTTCGTGGCGCACAATGTGCGCCGCTACGGGTTTGCCTCTCAGGATTG
>JAFXYD010000072.1 GCA_017541995.1 Oscillospiraceae bacterium | reverse complement strand
TGCGGGCGATTGTTTGCTCCGCAAACCGGGCGGCCGATGACCGCCCCTACGGACGGTTGGTTAACGGCAGGCCTCTGCCTCGGGCGGGCGGCCAATGACCGCCCCTACGCCCGGCTTGCTGAGTAAAACCGATAACCAGAAGCGGGATTTGTCGAGATCATTCGTAGGGGCCGATGCCCACATCGGCCCTCCCGATTGACCGGGGTAAGGGCCGATGTGGGCATACATTCGTGACTCTTCGAGTTCGGCCCCTACGGTAAAAGCCCGACGAATCCGAATTTGCAGAAAAGGCAACGAAAAACGCACCCTTTCGGGTGCGTTTTTCTGCGCCTTACTTCTTTGCCAGCAGGTCGCGGATCTCGATGAGGAGCTTTTCCTCGGCGGAGGGCTCGGGGGGAGCGGGCTCCTCGGCGGGCTCCTCTTCCTTCTTTTTCTTGGCCTCGACCGCCTTGCGGAGCTTGTTGACGGCCTTGACCAGCAGGAAGACCACCAGCATCAGGATCAGGAAGCTGATGATTGCGGAGATGAAGGTACCGAAGGTCAGGTAGTTCTTGACGATCTCGCCGGTCTCGGGATCGGTCTTCTCAAAGATGGTGGGAAGCTCGATCTTCCACTGGTCGAAGCTGACGCCGCCGGTGAAAATGGAGATGATGGGCATGATCACGTTGTTGGTGAAGGAGGCGACCAAGTCCTTGAACACGCCGCCGATGATGATGCCGATGGCCATGTCAAACATGTTGCCGGAAATCGCAAACTCCTTGAACTCCTGGATGAAGCTCTTCTTCTCTTCTGCCATTTCTGTTTCCTCCTTTCTCGTTATTTCATATATAATAATCGATCACAGATCGGTTATTATTTTTCAATTACTTCCAGACCGCCCAGGTACTTCCGCAGCACCTCGGGGACCACGATGGAGCCGTCGGCGCGCTGGTTCTGCTCCACCATGGCGGGGAAGATCCGGGAGGTGGCCAGGCCGGAGCCGTTCAGGGTGTGGACGAATTCGATCTTCCCGGTGGCCTCCCGACGGAAGCGGATGTTGCCCCGCCGGGCCTGGTAATCCCGGGCGTTGGACACGGAGGAGACCTCCTTGTAGCCGTTCATGGAGGGGATCTGGATCTCGATGTCGTAAGTCCTGGCCATGGAGGCGGAGCAGTCTCCCGCCGCCAGCTTCACGGTGCGGAAGTGGAAGCCCAGGCCCTTCACTAAGTTCTCGGCCTTGGTCACCAGCTCCTCGAAGGCCTCGTCGGACTTCTCGGGCAGGGTGTACTGGAACATCTCGATCTTGTTGAACTGATGGCCCCGGACCATGCCCCGCTCGTCGGCCCGGTGGGAACCGGCCTCCCGGCGGAAGCAGGGGGTGTAGGCGAAGAGCTTGTGGGGCAGCTCGGCCTCGCTGAGGATCTCCCCCCGGTGGAGGGAGGCCAGGGCCGTCTCCGCCGTGGGCAGCATGAAGTGCATCCGGTCGTCGGTGGGGTTGGCGATCTTATAGACCTCGTCGGCAAACTTGGGGAACTGGCCCGCGGTCTCGCCGCACTGGTACTCCAGCATGTGGGGCAGGATCACCATCTCGTAGCCGTCCGCCAGGTGGCAGTCTATGAAGTAGTTCAGCAGGGCCCACTCCAGCCGGGCGCCCAGGCCGGTGTAGATCCAGAAGCCGGTGCCCGCCAGCTTCGTGCCCCGCTCGTAGTCGATGAGGCCCAGGTCGGTGCAGAGATCCACGTGGTGCTTGGGCTCGAAGTCGAACTTGTGGGGCTCGCCGTAGTAGCGCAGGGGCTCGTTGTTTTCCTTGCCGCCGGGCTTCAGATCCGGGTCGGGGAGATTGGGCAGACCCAGCATCCAGGTGCGGTACTCCGCCTCCACCTCGGTGAGGGAATTGTCGTTCTCGGCGATCTGGGCCTTCAGCTCGCCCATCTCCCTGAAGATGGGGGCCACGTCCTGGCCCTGCTTCTTCAGCACGGGGATCTGCTTGGAGACCTTGTTCTGCTCGGCCTTTTTGGCCTCGGTGGAGGCGATCAGCTCCCGGCGCTGCAGGTCCAGCTCCAGGATCCGGTCGATGGCGGCGTCACAGTCCACCTCCTTGGCCCGCAGCAGGCGCTTGACCTCCTCGGGGTTTTCCTTGATTCTGCGAATATCCAGCATATTGTTTCCCTCTTATTCTGACAGTTTTTTAATCAATCGTCAAGCTCTCGAAGAGCTCCTTTTCTGTATCGGAGAGCAGCTCCTTCAGGGGCTCGATCTGGTCCAGCAGCTCCTTCAGGCCCTTCATGTCGCCGTCCTCATTGGCGGCGATGGCCTGCTGCAGCAGCTCGCTGACCTTCACGGCGTCCTGGACCTGCTGCTCGGCGGAGTCCTTCTGCTCCTGCAGCTCCGCCAGCTGCGCGTTCAGACGCTCCTGCTGCCGGGCAGCCTCCTCCAGCTTGCCCTCCAGCTCCGTCCGATCCGTCTCCGCCTGCTCCGCCTCGCTCTCCAGCTCCGCGATCCGGTCCTCCAGGGCCTCGTTGTCCTTGGCCAGCTTCTGGTTCTCCTCCTGCAGGGCGTTGATGTTGTTGGTGAGGGTGGCGGCGTTCTTCTGACTGTCGTGCTGCAGCTCCTGGTTCATGGTCTTCAGCCGCTTGGTCTCCACCACCATCATAATGGCGACAAAGAGAAAAGCCGCGGCGAAGAGAATGGAAAGGTAGGTCACCAGGGCCGTGCGCCGTCTGGGTGAGAGCTGCTGCTCCACGTTCTTCTGTTCTTCCTCATTCATGTTTGGTATCCTCCTTCACGGAAATGCGCTGGAGGGCGAAGAGGAGGCGGTTGAGATCCTCCTGTCCGTAGAACTCCAGCTCAAAACGGCCCTTGCGTTTGCCGTTGATGATGCGAACCTTCCGGCCCAGGCTGCGGGACAGGGACTTCTCGCACTCTGCCACGTAGTCCACCTCCAGGGCGGGGGGCTCGGGTTTCTCCCTGGTCTTGTCCAGGTTTTTGCAGAGGGTCTCCGCCTGCCGCACCGAGAGCTGCAGGGCGATGATCCGCTGGGCGGCCTGCTGCCGCAGCTTCTCGTTTTTCAGACCCAGAAGGGCCCGGGCATGGCCCGGGGACAGGGTGCCGCTGCGCACCAGCTCCGCCAGCTCGTCGGACAGGCTCAAAAGCCGCAGGGCGTTGGCCACGGCGGGCCGGGATTTGCCCACCCGCTGGGCGGTCTCGTTCTGGGTCAGGCCGTAGTCCTCCATCAGGGTCCGGTAGCCCTGGGCCTCCTCCATGGGGTTCAGATCCTCCCGCTGGAGATTTTCCACCAGGGCCAGCTCCATGACCTTCCGATCGTCGGCCTCGATGATCAGCACCGGGACCTCCTCCAGTCCCGCCTGCCGGGCCGCCCGCCAGCGTCGCTCTCCCGCGATGATCTGATAGTAGCCGCCCTGGGTCTCCCGCACCGTCAGAGGCTGAATCAGCCCGTGCTCCGCGATGGAGTCCGCCAGGGCCTGCATGGCCTCCGGCTCAAACTCCTTCCGGGGCTGGAGGGGATTGGGCTCCACCCGATGCAGGGGCACCGTGGTGACGCCGCCGCTCTGCTCGGTAAAATCCAGGTTCGGGTTGTCCAGCAGGGCCCCGAGGCCCCGGCCTAACCCGGACTGTTTTTTCATTGGTATTCCTCCCGATTCATTTCGTAGGGGCCGGCGTCCTCGACGGCCCGAAGGTATCAGCAATCGATCGTAGGGGGCGTCGAGGACGCCGCCCCCTACGATTTGCCAAGAATCTCCTCCGCCACGTCCCGGTAGGCCCTGGCGCCCTTGCTGTGCTTGTCGTAGGCGGTGATGGGCATGCCGTGGCTGGGGGCCTCCGCCAGACGGACGTTCCGGGGAATGGCCGCCCCATAGACCCGGCCCGGGAAAAAGCGCCGGACCTCCTGGGCCACCTGGCTGGAGAAATTGGTCCGCCCGTCGAACATGGTCAGCAGCACCCCGAAGACCGTCAGCCTGGGGTTCAGCCGCTTTTTCACGGCCCGCATGGTGGACATGAGATCCGACAGGCCCTCCAGAGCGTAGTATTCGCACTGCACCGGAATCAGAATCTGCTCCGCGGCGCAAAGACCGTTGAGGGTCAGCAGCTCCAGAGAGGGCGGGCAGTCGATGAAGACGTAGTCATAGGCCGCCGCCACGGGCTCCAGAGCCTTTTTCAGCACAAACTCCCGGTGCTCCAGCTCCGCCAGCTCCACCCCGGCCCCGGCCAGCGCCGAGGAGGAGGGAATCAGATCCCCCCACTGGGTGTGGACCACGGCCTGCTCCGCGGGCACGCCGTTGATGATCACGTCGTAGGAGCTGTACTTGCAGCGGCGGCTGACTCCCAGCCCCGAGGTGGCGTTGGCCTGGGGGTCGAAGTCCACGAGCAGAATCCGGACGCCCTTCTCATGGAGCGCCGCGGTCAGATTCACCGCCGTGGTGGTCTTGCCCACGCCGCCCTTTTGATTGACGATCGCTACGATTCTGCTCATGCTGTCACCTCGTTTCATTCTTTCTCTTGATTATAACACTTTTTATAAGAATTGCAAGAAAAAATACGGCGGGGCCTAAAATGTTTCACGTGAAACTTTTTTTGAACGGTGAGAGCGGACGGCCAATGGCCGCCCCTACGGACGGGGATTGGGCGGCCGGTGACCGCCCCTACAAGGGACTCTGTTTTCTTTTCTCTTGGCTCTTTCCCCACCCTGATCCTTGATCCTTGATCCCTGATCCCTTTTTTCACCTGCTGCTTAATCGTACTCCCGGACGACGCCCCGCACCAGGCCGAGGATGATTGCCTCGTCCCCCTCGATGGGCGAAAAGGCCTCGTTCTCCGGCAGGAGCCAGACGTGGCCCTCCCGGCGGAAGAAGCGCTTCACTGTGGCCTCGTCTCCCAGCAGGGCCACCACGATCTCTCCGTTTTCCGCCGTGGGCTGGGGTCGGACGATGACCTTGTCCCCCGGCAGGATCCCGGCGTTCTTCATGCTCTCGCCCTTGACCCGCAGGGCGAACCAGCCCTCGCCGCCCTCCCAGGGCAGCCAGCCCTCCACCTGCTCCACCGCCAGAATGGGCTGACCGGCGGCCACGGTGCCCACCAGGGGGATCCGGGCTCCGTCCCCCGGCAGGGGCTCCCGGGGCTCGGTCCGGACCGGAGCCTCCGCCGGATTCGCCTGCTCCTCCCCCTTCGGCAGGGAGATGGAGCGGTTTTTCCCCTTCTCCATCACGATGAGGCCCCGCTTTTCCAGCTCCCGCAGGTGATAGTGGACCGTCGCCGTGGAGTTAAGACCCACCAGCTCTCCCAGCTCCCGCACCGAGGGCCCGTAGCCGTGGGTCCGGATATAGCCCTTGACGGCGTCCAATAGTTCTTTTCGCTTGCTGTCCGCCATTGCAATCGCCTCCTTTTTTTCTTATCGTATCACAGTTTTCCGGAAATAGCAAACATTTGTTTCAGATTTTCCGCAAAAAAA
Source organism: Oscillospiraceae bacterium (assembly GCA_017541995.1). GTDB lineage: Bacteria > Bacillota > Clostridia > Oscillospirales > Oscillospiraceae > JAFRPC01. The sequence goes on along the minus strand of JAFXYD010000072.1, from coordinate 6,408 downwards.
CGGGATATCATCATTTCATACAATATTATAAAGAAATACTTGTAAATCGACGCGTTTTGTGGTATAATTCAATAGATGCACTATAACAATTTTTCCACACGCCGGAGGTGTGAATTTCATGTATTCCAACGCCTATATCTGGGCCAAGGTCATCGCCTATCTCGATGAGCGGCTGACCCCGGGGATCGTCTCCACCTTCTTCGATCAGTCCTACATTCTGGATAAGAAAGAAGATAAACTCACCGTCTACGCTCCCACAGAGTTCTGCAAGGACTTCATCGAGCGCCGCTGCCTGGGCTATATCAAGGACGCCGTGCGGGAGCTGACGGACCAGGATTACGAGATCGCCGTCATCTGCGAGGACGAGCTGGCGGAGTTCCAAAAGAGCAAGGAGCGCGCGGGCCGGTCCCGCTTCAATCCCCAGTTCACCTTTGAGTCCTTTGTTGTGGGCAAGTCCAACCGCTTTGCCTACAACGCAGCCCTGGCCGTCACCGACAAGCCCGCCGCGGCCTACAATCCCCTCTTCATCCACGGCCCCTCGGGCCTGGGCAAGACCCACCTTCTCTACGCCATCGCCAACCGCATCCAGGACAAATATCCCGACTTCAACATCGTCTACATCAGCTCCGAGCAGTTCACCAACGAGCTGATCGTGGCCCTGCGGGAGCACCGCAACGTGGAGTTCCGCAAGAAGTACCGCAACGCGGACCTGCTTCTGATGGACGACATCCAGTTCATCGGCGGCAAGACCTCCACCGAGGAGGAGTTCTTCCACACCTTCAACGAGCTCTTCGAGAGCCGCAAGCAGATCGTGGTCACCTCGGACCGGCCCCCCAATGAGATTTCCCTGCTGGCGGAGCGGCTGCGCACCCGCTTCGAGGGCGGTCTGATCTGCGACGTGACCCTGCCGGACTACGAGACCCGCATGGCCATCATCCAGAAGAAGGCGGCCAACCTGGGCATCGAGCTCCCCAACGAGATCTGCGACCACATCGCCCAGAACATCACCAACAACATCCGCTCCCTGGAGGGCGCGGTGAACATCATCAAGGCCTACCACGAGCTCAACGGCATGCCCCTGGATCTGCCCAACGTCTCCCGGGCCATCAAGGACATGTACATGGACGCCGGCCACAATCTGCCCACCCCGGCGCTGATCATCGGGGAGGTCTCCCGCTTCTACAGCGTGGAGGAGCACCTGCTCCGGGGCCGTCTGAAGTCCAACAACATCGTCATGCCCCGGCAGATCGCCATGTATCTGATCCGGGATCTGACCCACCAGAGCTACAAGAACATCGGCCGGGAGTTCGGCCGGGACCACACCACCGTCATCTCCTCCCTGCAAAAGGTGGAGGCCCTGGTGGCCAAGGGAGACAAGGAAACCCTGGACAATCTGCGGGATATCACCGCGAATATCAACAGCAAGCTGTGATGGGAATGAAGACCGCGCTTCGCGCGGAATGAAGACCGGCTTCGCCGGAATGAAGTCGGCCTAACGGCCTAATGAAGCCGCTCCCTGCGGTCGCTAATTTCGGAATTTGCGAATTTGCCAATTCGCAAATAAAATTTAAATTGATGTTTGGCAATTGGCAAATTGCCAAACTCCACAATTAGGGCGAAGCCCGACTTCATTAGGCCGAAGGCCGACTTCATAAGCGAAGCGGCTTCATTAGGCTGCGCAGCAGCCGACTTCATTCGGCCGCAGGCCGCCGGCCGACTTCATTGTTTTTCACATCTCCTGTGGAAAGTGGATTTCCAACGGTGGAAATCCCCCCGCTTTCCTTTTACTCCCCGCTTCCCTGTGGAAAATTCCTCCGCTTTCCCCATTGTCTGTGGAAAATTTCCCCTTGTTTTTTCAAGGGATTTCTGCCTTTTCCCCCATCCACATGCCCTACTGATACTTACTACTGTATATTATTCTCTCTTTATCTCTGTGAGAGAGAAAAGAAAGGAGTTTTTTGATGAAATTCGTATGTGAAAAACTCAGCCTGGTCAACGCCATTTCCATCGTCTCCCGCACCGTCAGCCCCAAGAGCAGCCTGGCCTTTTTGGAGGGCATCTATCTTGCCGCCGACGAGCATGAGCTGCGGCTGACGGGGTATAATCTGGAAACCGGCATCACCGTCCGCCTGGAGGCCCGGATCCGCCAGACCGGCGAGTGCGTCATGCCCGCGAGAATGTTCGCGGACATCGTCCGGAAGCTGCCCGACGAGGCGGTGCTGGTGGAGGTGGATGAAAACTACCGGGTCACCATCAAGGGAGGCGTGGCCTCCTTCCAGCTGATGGCCACCGCGGCGGACGAATATCCCCAGCTCCCCGCCGTGGAGGAGGAGAGCGCCGTCCGCCTGCCACAGAGCGCCCTGCGGGAGCTGATCTCCGGCACCATCTTCGCCGTCTCCGACGACAACGCCAACGCCATCTATACCGGCTGCCTGGTGGAGGCCCGGGACGACACCATCACCATGGTGGCCATCGATGGCTACCGCATGGCAAAGCGGGCCTGGCGTCAGGCCGATGCCGGCTTCCCCGCCATGAGCTTTGTGGTGCCCTCCTCCGCCCTGAAGGAGCTGGAAAAGATTCTGGAGACCGACGAGGAAAAGACCGTCTCCTTCACCCTGGGCAAGAAGCATATCTCCTTTGAAATGGAGAACGCCACCCTAATCTGCCGTCTCTTGGAGGGCAAGTTTGCCGAGTGGCGCCGCTTCATCCCCGCCTCCACCCCCATTCAGCTGGTGGCCAACGTGGCGGAGCTCACCGCCACCGTGGAACGGGTGGGCCTCATCGTCTCCGAGAAGTACAAGAGCCCCGTGCGCTGCCTCTTCTCCAAGGACGGCGCCGAGTTCCGCACCGTCACCACCATCGCCTCCGCCACCGACGGCTGCCGCCTGGCCGGCGACGGCAAGGACACCGAGATCGGCTTCTCCTGCCGCTACATGCTGGAGGCTCTGAAGGCCGTCCCCACCGAGGAGGTCACCCTGCTGCTCTCCGGCGGCCTGAGCCCGATTCTGCTGGTGCCCTGCGAGGGCGAGGAGAAGGACTATACCTATCTGATTCAGCCTGTGAGGTTAAACTGACGATTATGAAGGTACGTGTCAGAAGAATCAATCCCGCCGAACGGGAAATCCCCATCACCACAGAATACATCAAGCTGGAGAGCTTTCTGAAGCTGGCCAACGCCGTGGAGTCCGGCGGCATGGCGAAGAATTTTATTCTCAACGAGGAAGTCAGCGTCAACGGCGAGATCTGCACCATGCGGGGCAGGAAGCTCCGCCCCGGCGACGTTGTCGGGTTCGACGGCTGCCTCTATAAGGTGACGCAGGGATAGTTAAATTGAAAATTGAAAGTTGAAAATTGAAAATGTCGGTGTCGCTCCGCGACGATTTGAAATACATTTTCCAATTCGATGAATTGGAAAATACCTCAAATTTTCAATTTTACATTTTCAATTTTTAATTCGCTGAAACTATGAGAATACTGGATTTATCTCTGAATGGGTTTCGAAATTATGAAGCCTTCCAATGCGCCTTCGACCCCGGGGTCAATCTCATCGTGGGAGAAAACGCCCAGGGGAAGACCAATCTTCTGGAGGCCGTCTGCTATCTCAGCCGGGGGGCGGCCTTCCGCACCCGCCGGGAGGCGGAGCTGATCCGCTTCGGCGCCGACTTTGCCGAGCTCAGCGCCCGGGTGGAGTCCTACGGCCGGGAGCAGAGCCTGCGGGCCGTGATGTTCTCCGGCCGCCGCCCCCGGCAGCTCTTCCTCTCCGGGGTGAAAAAAAGCTCCCGGGAGGAGCTGGACGGGGTGCTCAATACGGTGCTCTTCTGCCCGGAGGACCTGTCCGTGCTGAAAAGCGGCGCCGCCGAGCGCCGCAGGCTGCTGGACGACGCCCTCTGCCAGCTTCGGCCCAAGTATGCCAGGGCCCTGGAGGAATACAAGCGCCTGCTGGCTCAGAAGGCCGCGGTGCTGCGGGAGCGGCAGGAGCGGCCCGATATGCTGGAGCTGATCCCGGACTACAACGAGCGCATGGCCCAGACCGGCGCCATTCTCATCACCACCCGGGCCCGCTATCTGCGGCAGCTGGAGGAGCGGGCCGCGGCCCATCATCTGGCCTTTTCCGGCGCCCGGGAGCAGCTGAGCCTGGGTTATCAGACGGTTTCCACCGTCACAGACCCCGCCGCCCCGGCCATGGAGGTCTATGAGCGCCTCAAGGAGCACCAGCAAAGCCACTACCGGGCGGAGCTGGAGTCCATGCAGTGCCTCTCCGGCCCCCACAAGGACGATTTTGAGGCCCGTCTCAACGGAATTCCCGTCAAGGCCTTTGCCTCCCAGGGCCAGACCCGCACCGCCGCCATCAGCCTGAAGCTGGCGGAGCGGGATCTGTTTGAGGCGGACACCGGGGAGCTGCCGGTGCTGCTGCTGGACGACGTGCTCTCGGAGCTGGACCCGGGCCGCCAGGATTTTGTGCTCAACCGCATCCGGAACGGCCAGGTCTTCATCACCTGCTGCGAGCAGGACAAAATCTCGGAGATCGGCAAAACCATCCACATTGAGAACGGAGCTGTGATCTGATGTATATACCCATCGGCAGCGATATGGCGGTGCGGGACAGCAGCATCGTGGGCATTTTCGACCTGGACAACTGCAGCTGGTCCCACCGCAGCCGGGAATTTCTCTCCAAAGCCGAGGAAAACGGCGAGGTGGTGCCGGTGACGGACAATCTGCCAAAGTCCTTTATTCTGGCCTCGGAATACGGTCTGAACCGGGTCTATCTGGTGCAGTTTAATTCCGTTGTGTTGGAGCACAGAAAACTGTAACAAGGATAGACGATCACCCCCGCAGATGGAAAGATGATTGCTTTTTTGCTGAATATAGCGCTGGGGGTCGTGGCGCCGCCCCCTGCAATGAAAATCATGACAGAATCCCAAGCAAAGGAATGTTGATATGAACGAAGAACTGATGAATACAAACGTGGAAAGTGAATACGGCGGTTCCCAGATCCAGGTCCTGGAGGGCCTGGAGGCGGTGCGCAAGCGCCCGGGCATGTACATCGGCTCCACCTCGGAGTCCGGTCTGCATCACCTGGTCTATGAAATCGTGGACAACTCCATCGACGAGGCCCTGGCGGGCTTCTGCGACCACATCACCGTCACCATCAACCCCGGCGACACCATCACCGTTCGGGACAACGGCAGGGGCATCCCCGTGGACATCCAGCCCCAGACGGGCCGCCCGGCCCTGGAGGTGGTCTTCACCGTGCTCCACGCCGGCGGCAAGTTCGGCGGCGGGGGCTACAAGGTCTCCGGCGGCCTCCACGGCGTGGGCGCCTCTGTGGTGAACGCCCTGTCCGAGTGGCTGGTGGCCGAGGTCCACAAGGAGGGCAAGGTCTATCAGATGAAGTTCTCCCGGGGCCAGATCACCCAGGAGATGGAGGTGGTGGGCAGCTGCGAGGACACCGGCACCACCGTCACCTTCAAGCCGGACCCGGAGATGTTCGACACCCTGGTCTACGACTACGAGACCCTTCACAAGCGGATGCGGGAGCAGGCCTTCCTGAACGCGGGCCTGCGGATCTCTATCACCGATGCCAGAACCGAGGACGGCCCCAGGGACACCATGCGCTACGAGGGCGGCATCCGGGAGTTTGTCACCTACATCAATCGGAACAAGACTCCCATCCACGAGGCCCCCATCTTCATGACGGGCCGCAAGGACGACGCCGTGGCGGAGATCGCCATGCAGTACAACGACGGCTACAACGAGATCCTGGTCTCCTTCGCCAACGACATCCACACCCCCGAGGGCGGCATGCACGAGACGGGCTTCAAGACGGCCCTGACCCGGGTTCTGAACGCCTACGGCACGAAATACGGCATCATCAAGGGGGAGGACAAGGTCTCCGGCGAGGACTGCCGGGAGGGCCTCACCGCCGTCATCTCCGTGAAGCTGCCCGAGGCCCAGTTTGAGGGCCAGACCAAGCAGAAGCTGGGCAACGCCTATATCCGCACCCTGGTGGACAACGTGGTGAACGAGCAGCTGACGGATTATCTGGAAGAGAATCCCGCCGTGGCCCGCACCATCCTGGACAAGGCCATGATGGCCAACCGGGCCCGGGAGGCGGCCCGCCGCGCCAGGGAGAACATCCGCCGCAAGTCCGTTCTGGAGGGCGAGCGGATGCCCGGCAAGCTCCAGGACTGCAACGAGCGGGACCCGGCTCTGACGGAGCTCTACATCGTGGAGGGCGACTCCGCGGCGGGCTCCGCCAAGGGCGGACGGGACTCCCGCTTCCAGGCCATTCTGGCCATGTGGGGCAAGATGCTCAACGTGGAGAAGGCCCGGGCGGACAAGATCTACAACAACGACAAGCTGGCCCCCGTGATCCAGGCCCTGGGCTGCGGCATCGGGGAGGAGCTG
>JAFXYD010000071.1 GCA_017541995.1 Oscillospiraceae bacterium | reverse complement strand
GGCGTCGATCTCGTCGATGAAGATAATGGCGGGAGCCATCTTCTTGGCCTGGTCAAAGAGGTCGCGGACACGGCCCGCGCCCACGCCCACGTAGAGCTCCACAAAGTCGGAGCCGGAGATGGACAGGAACTGCACGTCCGCCTCGCCGGCCACGGCCCGGGCCAGCAGGGTTTTGCCGGTGCCCGGAGGGCCCACCAGCAGCACGCCCTTGGGCACCTTGGCCCCCAGGCGGGTGTACTTGGCGGGATCCTTCAAAAACTCCACGATCTCCTGGAGCTCGGCCTTCTCCTCCTCGGCCCCGGCCACGTCGGCAAAGGTGACCTTTTTGTTGGACTTGCCCACCTTGGCGTTGGCCTTGCTGAATTTCATGGCGCCCCCGGCGCCCCCGCCCATGCGGTTCATGAGCACCATCATGACCACGATGAAGATGACCCCCATCAGGGCGATGGGCAGCAGGCTGCTCAGCAGCCAGGCTCCCTGGGATTCCGGCAGCACGTCGTATTCCTTCAGGACCTCCCGCTCCAGCTGGTCGCTGATGGTGTCCCCCAGGTCCTCGTAGAAGAGGCCGAAGTCGGCAAGCCGGTACTTCAGCACCTCCTGCCCCCGGAACTCCTCCTTCAGCTTCATTTTCAGGGTGTTGCTCTGGATCTCAAAGGCCTCCACCTTCTCGTCCTTGAAGAGCTTCACGACGTCGGAGTATTTGAGGTCCACGGTGTCCGCCGAGGAAAACAGCTTGTATGCGGTAAACAGCATCAGCAGCATCAGAACCAGATAGACAATCACCGGTCCGCGGCGGGATGTTTGCGGTGTTTTCGGATTCATTCACTTCTTCCTCTCTTATATCAGGATCGGGTATCGGAATCGCAGCGTCACGCCCGGGGCTCCGGGAGCAGGGCGTCGTACCCCTCCCAGCTCACCCGCAGGGCGTCTTCCCCCGGGGCGGCCAGCCAGGCCGGGTCGGCCCCCACGCCGAAGGCCGCGAGGATCCGGCCCTCCGCCGTCAGCACGGGGATCCCGGGCCGCAGGGCCGCGGGGATCTTCCGGTCGATCATCAGTGCCTTGAGGGATTTGGCGCCGCCGGAGAGGCGGAGCCGGTCCCCAGCCAGTCTGCTCCGGACCCGCAGCTCAAGCGTGCCTATCATATCACACTTGAAGGCAAAGGTGGTAAGGTTTTTTTTGCTGAAATTTGAATTTTTTGTAACGAAGCAGCAGATTCGCCCCGCTCCCTCCGGCAGGGGCGTTTCCCCGGGGACCCGAAGCCGCAGCTCGGGCAGGGGCGACGCCGCCCGCGGGGGGCCCAGGCAGAGCCTGTCATAGACTCTGTGGACCGTCCTGCCCCCGGGCAGATCCAGCCGGGCCGAGGGGCCCGCCGTCAGCAGCGCCTCCAGGGCCTCCACGTAGACCCAGGCCGGGTCCTCCAGACCCAGCTCCTCCAGCAGCCCCAGCAGCACCCGCCGCCGGAGCACCGGCTCCAGGGCCAGCAGGCCACGGCAGGACCAGCCCTCCCCTGCCCGGTTCTCTGCCGCGGCCCGGGCCGCCAGGCCGGAGAGATATTCGTCCTCCGCCCGGAGCAGGGCCGCCCCGCGGCCCAGGGTGTGGACGAAGCTGGGGTTCTCCGCCCGGAGCAGGGGCATCACGCCGTGGCGCAGCCGGTTTCGCAGGCAGTCGTCGGCGGCGTTGGAGCTGTCCTCCACACGGGGCAGGCCCTCCCGGGCCAGCAGGGCCTCGATCTCGGCCCGGCTGCAGCCCAGCAGGGGGCGGATGATCCGGCCCCGCCGGGGCGGGATGCCCCCCAGGCCCCGGGGGCCGCTGCCCCGCAGCAGGTGGATCAGCAGGGTCTCGGCGTTATCGTCGGCGTTGTGGGCCGTGGCCAGCTTCCCGGGGGCGGCGGCCAGCAAATAGCCGTAGCGCAGCGCCCGGGCGGCCTCCTCCAGGCTCTCCCCGGTCCGCGCCGCCCGGGTGGGGGCGTCTCCCCGGCCCAGGGAGAAGGGGATCTCCCAGTCGGCGCAGAGGCGGCGGCAGAATTCCGCGTCCCGGTCCGCCTCGGCCCCCCGGATGCCGTGGTGAAAATGGGCCGCGCTGAGGCGGATCCCCAGCCGGGGGGCCAGGGTCCGCAGCACCCAGAGCAGCGCCACAGAATCCGCTCCCCCGGACAGAGCCACGGTGAGCTCATCCCCGGGAGAAAGCAGATGATTGTCTTCTATATATTGACAGACTTTCTTCTCCATCGTATTCCATTCTCAATTTTCAATTGAAAACTACTCTCCGTGGATGGTATCCAGATCCGAGAAGGAGAAGAACTGGGGCATCCACTGGACCTTGACGGTGCCTGGCTCGCCGTGGCGGTTTTTCGCCACGATGCACTCGCAGACGTTCTGCTCGGCGCTGTTGGGGTTGTAATAGTCGTCCCGGTAGAGCATGATGACCTGGTCGGCGTCCTGCTCGATGGCGCCGGATTCCCGGAGGTCCGACAACAGGGGCCGCTTGTCGGTGCGGCTCTCGGATGCGCGGGAGAGCTGGCTCAGACAGATCACCGGCACGTCCAGATCCTTGGCCATGATCTTCAGCGCCCGGGAAATCTCCGCCACCACGTTGACCCGGTTTTCCGCGCTGCGGCTGTCCTTGTCGGCCCGGGTCATCAGCTGGAGATAGTCCACGATGATCAGACCCAGGTTGTCCAGGCGGCGGCAGAGGGCGTTCATCTCCGTGACGGAGACGGTGGGATTGTCGGAGACCCGGATGTCCGTCTGGGCCAGGGCCGCGGAGGCCACGCCGATCTTCTCCCAGTCCTCGGTGTCCAGCTTGCCGGTGGAGAGCTTGTGGTTGTCCACGGCGCTCTCGCAGGACAGCAGCCGGGAGGCCAGCTGCTCCCGGGACATTTCCAGGGAGAAGAAGGCCACGGTCTTTCTGGTAGCTTTTGCCACGTTGGCCAGAATATTCAGCGCCAGGGTGGTCTTGCCCATGCCGGGACGGGCGGCGATGATGATCAGATCGGACTTGTTCAGACCGTTGATTTTCTTGTCCAGATCCCGCAGGCCGCAGGGCACGCCGGGGAATTCGCTGTCGGACTGGGACAGCTCGTTCAGGTGGCCGAAGAGCTTCACCATGATGGTGCCGATGCGCTCAAGCTCATCGTCGGCGTTGCCCCGGCGCAGGCCGAAGACCTTGCGCTCGGCGTTGTCCAGGATCGCGGAGGCGGGTCCCTCCTCCTTCATCGCCATCTCGGTGATGTCCGAGGCGGTCCGGCACAGGGCCCGCAGCAGGGACTTGTCCCGGACGATGCCGGCGTAGTGCTTCACGTTGGCGGCGGTGGGGGTGATCTCCATGAGCTGCCGCATATAGCCGGGGGTGGAGGCCTCGTCGTAGAAGCCGTTCTCCTTCAGCTTCCCCAGCACCGTCACCACGTCGATGGGCTGGGAGTAGCTGAACATCCGGTAGATGGTCTCGTAGATCTCCTGGTTCTGCCGCAGGCAGAAGTCCTCCGGCTTCAGAATCCCCACCACGTCCCCCACGCAGCGGCTGTCAATGAGCATGGAACCCAGCACCGCCTGCTCCGCCTCCAGGGATTGGGGGAGCTGCCGGGCAGTCAGTTCCGTATAGTCAATCGATTCAGGCATATTGAGGCCTCCCAACGATGAATGAAGTATCACCTTTCGGTGATATGAAGTATGAGCTTCGCTCATATTTGCGTCAGCAAATACTTCATTGCTCCTTCACGTCCACCTTCAATACCGCGTCGATGCCGAAGCCCAGCTTGACCTTGACGGAGTAAAGGCCCACGGTCTTGATGGCCTCGTCGATGACGATCTTCCGCTTGTCCAGCTCCACGCCCTCCTGCTGCTTCAGCGCGTCGGCGATTTCCTGGCTGGTGACGGAGCCGAAGAGGCGGCCCGCTCCGCCGCCCTTGGCCAGGACGGTGAGGGTCATCTCCCGCAGCTTCCCGGAGAGGGCGGCGGCCTCTTCTCTGGCCTTCTGCTCCTTCTCCCGCTTGGCCTTGTCGTTCATGCGCATGGTGTTGACGTTGTCCGCCGTGGCCTCCTGGGCCAGCTTCCGGGGGAAGAGGAAATTGCGGGCGTAGCCGTCGGAGACGTTGATCATCTCGCCCTTCTTGCCCTGGCCGCGAACGTCTTGCATTAAAATAACTTTCATGATGTATTCCTTCCTTTCTGGTCCGGGGATGAAGCCGCTTCCTTCAGCCGCGAAGCGGCGCGCTTCATTCCGCAAAGTATTGATCAATGGCCGCCACCAGCTTTTCTCTGGCCTGCTCCATGCTGACGCCCTTGAGCTGAGCCCCGGCGGAGGCCGCGTTGCCGCCGCCCCCCAGGGGTTCCAGAATCACCTGGACGTTCACCGTTCCGATGGAGCGGGCCGAGACGAAGACGGCGTCGTTCTGCCTGAAGAGGACGAAGGCCGCGTGGATGCCGTCGATGCTCAGAATTTCGTCGGCGGCCCGCCCGGCCAGGGGACGGCTCACGTTCTCCTGGGCGCAGGCAATGGCGATGTCCTCGCGGTAGAGCTTGGTCTGCTCGATGACGCGGTAGCGCTGCACCGTCTCCTCGAAGCCGGACTGGAACAGGCGCTTCACGTCCACCGGGTCCACGCCCTGGTAGCGCAGGAAGGCCGCCGCCTCAAAGGTCCGGCTGTTGACCCGGACGGTGAAGTTCTTGGTATCCAGCACGATGCCCGCCATCAGCGCCGCCAGCTCGCAGGGCAGGATGGACTTGGCGTCCACGGTGTAGGTCAGCAGCTCCGTCACCAGCTCGCTGGCGGAGGAGGCGAAGGGCTCGTGGAGGTTCAGCGCGGCGTTGGCGATGTAGTCCGCGGCCCGGCGGTGGTGGTCGATCACCGCCACCCGGTTCATGGACTCCAGCAGATCCCGGTTCTCCACCTGGTCGGGGCGGTTGGTATCCACCACGATCAGCAGGCTCCGGGCGTCCGCCAGCAGCATGGCGTCCTGGCCCGAGAGGAAGACGTCCTCATACTGGCTGTCCTTGCGGATCAGCTCCAGCAGCTTGGGAGCCGAGGAGCTGGCCTGCTCCACCACGATGTTGGCCTTCTTCCCCAGGCTGCGGCAGAGCGCCACCACGCCGCAGGCGGCGCCGATGGCGTCGGCGTCGGCGTTCCGGTGGCCCATCAGGAAGACCCGGCTGGCCTGGTTGATGAGGGAGGTCAGCGAGGAGGCCATGACCCGGGATTTGACCTTGCTGCGGCGCTCGGTCTCCACGGAGCGGCCGCCGTAGAAGCTGAAATCGAACTTGTCCTTGATGACGGCCTGGTCGCCGCCCCGGGACAGGGCCATTTCCAGGGCCAGGGCCGCGAAGTCGTAGTTCTCCTGGAAGCCCGCGCCGTCCTTACCCACGCCGAAGGAGAGCGTGGCGGCGATGCCGCTGGGATTGGTCACCTCCCGGGCGCTCTCCAGCAGGGAGAACTTCCCCTCCGTGATGCGGAACAGATCCTTGGCCTCGAAGATGAAGAGGAAGCGGTTGCGCTCCAGCTTCCGCAGCAGGCCGCCGATCTTCTCGGCCCAGGCGCTGATGCGCTCATTGAGGGCCGCGTTGAGATTGGAGACGCCGCTGTCGGTGAGGTTGTTGGTGAGCTCGTCGTAGTTGTCGATGAGGATGATGGAGACCACCGGGCGGGAGCGCAGATACTCGTCCCGGGTCTCCAGCAGATCCGTGGAGTCCAGCAGCAGCAGCTGGACGATGGGATCCCGCCCCTTCTCCGCCTTGGGCATGAAGCCCAGGCAGCGGAAGCGCCGCTCCCGGATCTGGAGCTCCTCGGGGGCCTCGATCTTGCCGGTCTGGATCCAATCCAGCTTCAGCTCCGGCAGCACGTCCTTCAGCCGCTCCCCCACCCGGGATTCCACGGTGTTCAGGGCCTTCTGGAGCTGGCGGTTGTGCCACAGGATCTCTCCGTCGGATTGACGCAGCTCCAACACCGGCCAGGGCGCCGCGGCGGCGGCGGACTTGCTCAGCCCCTCCACCGCGGTCTGAACGTTGGCCGCGATGGCCTTTACCCGCTGCCGGGTGGCGGCCAGGTTCAGAACAAGCAGGGCGGCTGCCGCGACAGCCATGGCAATCGCCATCCAATACTCGTGGCGTGCCGTCTCCACCGCGCTGAAGACCAGCAGCACCGCGGCGGAAATGTATGCTTCGTTGCGCAACAGGCGCTTGACGCTTCGTTCCATGGACTCACCTCGAAATTCCTCTGTCTTCTGCGCATAGCTCTGGTTATTTTACCGTACCATACACTATAACAGATAAAAACAAAATATGCTACACAAAAATCAAAAAAATTTTGATTTTTGTGCAGCATATCGGTATTTTCCGGCAAAGCCGGGCCTTCTTATTCAGACAGCGCTTCTCTTTTGTTCCGGAACAGCAGAGTGATGCACCAGATCCCGGCCAGGGCCACCAGGCCGTAGACGACGCGGCTGAGCAGTCCGTCCTGTCCGCCGCCGAGCCAGGCCACAAGATCAAACTGGAACAGGGCGATGAGCCCCCAGTTCAGCGCCCCCACGATGGTGAGCAGCAGCGCGATGGTATCCATGAAACAGCCTCCTTTTTATGATTGGTTGCTGACAGTATGTCCGCTTCAACCCAGCTTATACCTCCATCCTTCGATTCTTATAACGTTTTTACAAATTCCTGTTGAAAATGAAGCGCAAATTTGGTATAATTTGCTCATCCATTACCAAAGGAGGACTTTCCTGATGAACGCATTTTTACCCGCCGACATCCTTCTGCCCCGTGACGTCCCCATGGAGAAGTGGGCTGTCATCGCCTGCGACCAGTTTACCTCCGATCAGAAATACTGGGATCGGGTCCGCGCCAACGCCGAAGGCAGCCCTTCCACCATCAATCTGATCCTGCCCGAGGCCGAGCTGGGCACGCCGAAGGAGGCGGAGCATACCGCTCTGATCAACAAGACCATGGGCGAATACCTGAAAAACGACGTGTTTGTCTGCTATCCCCACAGCCTGGTGCTGGTGGAGCGGACCCTGGAGAACGGCTCCGTCCGCCTGGGTCTGATGGGCATGGTGGATCTGGACGCCTACGACTACTCCACCGGCTCCGTCTCCGCCATCCGGGCCACGGAGAAGACCGTGGTGGAGCGTATCCCGCCCCGCCAGAGAGTCCGCCGGGACGCGCCCCTGGAGCTGCCCCACATTCTGATGCTGGCCGACGACCACGACAAGGTCCTCATCGAGCCCATCGCCGCCAAAAAGGACAGCCTGAAGAAGCTCTATGACTTCGAGCTCATGGAGGGCGGCGGCCATATCGCCGGCTGGCTGGTGGAGGGCGAGGAGGTCAAGGCCTTTGAGCAGCGTCTCACCGACTATACCGCCAACGTGGGCAAGAAGTACGAGGGTCTGCCCGGCGTGCCCATGGTCTTCGCCGTGGGAGACGGCAACCACAGCCTCGCCACCGCCAAGAGCTGCTACGAGGAGCTCAAGGCCAAGAACCCCGGCGCGGATCTGAGCAAGCATCCCGCCCGCTTCGCCCTGGTGGAGCTGGAGAACATCCACGATCCCGCCCAGGTCTTTGAGCCCATCCACCGGGTCATCTTCAACACCGATCCCGAGGCCATGCTGAAGGAGCTGGAGCAGAGCTGGTGCGCCGAGGGCGGCTTCCCCGTAAAATGGTACATTGGGGAGAAGTCCGGCACCGTCTACCTGGACAAGGCCAAGAGCCAGCTGGCCGTGGGCGCCCTGCAGAGCTTCCTGGACAAGTATCTGAAGGATCACGACGGCGAGATCGACTACATCCACGACGACGACGTGCTCATTGACCTGGCCAAGAAGCCCAACGCCATCGGCTTCCTGCTGCCCGCCATGGAGAAGAGCCAGCTCTTCCGGGGCGTCATCGCCGACGGCATTCTGCCCAGAAAGACCTTCTCCATGGGCCACGCCCGGGAGAAGCGCTACTATCTGGAAGCAAGGAAAATCAAGTGATCAGCCTGCGGGAGACCGCTTACGGCAAGCTGAATCTGAGCCTGGAGGTGCTGGGCAGACGCCCGGACGGCTACCATGAGCTGGAGATGGTGATGATCTCCGTCTCCCTGTCGGATCAGCTGACTCTCAGCCTCAACACCGGGTCGCCCTGGTCTGTCAGCTGTGACAGGCCGGGGATCCCGGCGGGGCCGGAGAATCTCTGCTGGAGAGCCGCCGCAGCCTACTGCGAGGCCGCCGGGCTCGATCCCGGGGGGCTCTCCATCCACATTCAGAAGAACATCCCCGCCCAGGCCGGCATGGCCGGCGGCAGCAGCGACGCCGCCGCCGTGCTTCGCGCCCTCAACCGGCACTACGGCCGCTTCTCTCCGGAGGCGCTGCTAAAGCTGGGTCTGGGGGTGGGCAGCGACGTGCCCTACTGCCTCTTCGGCGGCACGGCCCTGGCACGGGGCCGGGGCGAGGTGCTGACCCGGCTGCCCGGTCTGCCCGGGGAGCTGTATTTCGTGCTGGCAAAGCCGGAGTTTTCCGTCTCCACCCCCGCCCTGTTCCGGGAGATCGACGAAGCCCGGTATGGGAGCGCCGGAGCGGAGCAGGGATCCTTCGCCGCCTCCCTCCCCGCGGGAGGGTCCCTCGGCGGGGACGGCGCTTTGCCCTCCGCCCGTTCCGAGCAGGCCGCCCCGGAGGGCGCAGGCCGCAGGGGGGAGCAGCCCTCCTCCCCGCCCCGCTCCCCTGCGGCTGCCATGATCGAGGCCATCACCCGGGCCGACCGCAACGCCATCGGGGCCGCCCTGCACAACGACTTTGAGCCCCTGGTCGCGGCCCGCTTCCCCATCGTGGAGCAGCTGCGCCGCGTCATGCTCTCCCACGAAGCCGAGGGCGCCCGCCTCACCGGCACGGGCTCCGTGGTCTTCGGCCTGTTCTGCAGCCAGTTCAAGGCCGCAGCCGCCGCCCTGGAGCTCCGGGAGTACTGCCCGGAGGTCCATCTGGTCAAAGCCGTATAGGGCAGGCCGGACGAAGCGCTCCCGGCCTTCCTTCCCGGCCGACGGCGGCGCCACGGCCAGCTGCCGCGGCCCCGGGCGTCGGGGGCAAACGTGAAGTCAGAAAAAACAGCAGACAGTCTCAGAATGATTTTACTCTGAGCTGTCTGCTGTTT
The DNA here is from genome assembly GCA_017541995.1 of Oscillospiraceae bacterium. Taxonomy (GTDB): domain Bacteria; phylum Bacillota; class Clostridia; order Oscillospirales; family Oscillospiraceae; genus JAFRPC01. The sequence continues at coordinate 2,003 of JAFXYD010000071.1, read as the reverse complement.
TCCAATGTGGAGCTAAACACGGGAGGGCCGATTCCCGGTCCCCGGGGCTGTGAAGAATGCTTTCATCTTCTACTCCGACTTCGTTTCCATCTGGGCTTTATACTTCGTTCCAAGCTCGTGCGTCTCCTGCAAGAGGGCGCCGCGTTGGATGGTGCCGCGGCCGTATTTGGAGCGCAGGGCGTCCACGGCTTTGTCCAGCTTCTTCGATTTGGTTTTCCTTTCGTCCGCCGTGTCGAACAGCGAGGTCTGGACGTAGTCCTCCTTCGTCAGATCCGTCAGGGCGATGCCCAGCAGGCGCAGCGGCGTCTTGCCGTTCCACAATTCTGAAAAAAACTTCTTTGCAAGTTGATAGATTTCGTTCGTCCCATCCGTCGGCTCCCGGAGCTTCTGCTGATGGGATTTGTTTTTGAAGTCGTTGCTCCGGATGCTCACGGCCACGCAAAAAGCTTTGAATCCGTCGGCCCGCATCCGGGCGGCAACGCTGTCCGCCAGGGCCAGGAGGATGTGATGCGCCGCCTCCGCGGTCTCCACGTCGTCCTCCAAGGTGGTGGAGATGGAGTAGCCCTTGGCCTCCTCCGGCTCTGCCAGAACCGGAGAATTGCTGATTCCGTTGGCGTAGCGATGCAGGTGACTGCCCAGCTTGGGGCCGAACATCCGGGTCAGCACTGCCGGGTCCGTGTGGGCCAGATCACCAATGGTTTCGATCCGGGCTTGACGCAGCCGCTGCGCCGTGGCCTTTCCCACGGTGAACAGCTCTCCCACCGGCAGGGGCCACATCTTTTCCGGGATCTCGCCGGGATAGAGCGTATGCACCTTGTCCGGCTTTTCAAAGTCGCTGGCCATCTTCGCCAGCAGCTTGTTCTCGCTGACGCCCACATTCACCGTGAAGCCCAGGGTTTCTTTGATTTCGTCCTTGATCCGGTACGCCAGCTCCAGAGAGTCGGGGTAGACCAGTTCGGTGTTGTCAAAGTCGCAGAAGCACTCGTCAATGGACACCTGCTCCACCACGGGAGCGTATTTTTTGCAGATTGCGATGAAGGCCCGAGAGCACTGCACGTAGAGCTTGAAGTCCGGTCTTGCCAAAACCAGATCCGGGCACTTCCGCAGGGCCATGGCCACGGGCTCCCCGGTGGTGATCTTGTGTTTCTTGGCCGGGATTGACTTGGCCAGAATGACGCCTGTGCGCTTCTCCGGGTCTCCGCCGATGGCTGAGGGGATCAGCCGCAAATCCGGCTCTCCGTTGGCCACCCGCCGCGCCGCCTCCCAGCTCAGATAGGCGCTGTTCACGTCGATATGAAAAATCAGCTTTCGCATAACAGTGCCTCCGGTCTTTACAGTAAGGGGAGCCCGACAAACTGGAATATGGTTAACTGAAGGCTTTCACCATAATAGGCAACCCATTACTTGCTTCTTTTCCGTTTTCAACATATCCACAATTAGACCAAAATTTCTGTGCTGGCCCATAAGCAGACACATAACAGTTATTTATACCCTTTTTGCCAAGGCAACGTTCTATATACAAAACCAACTCTTTGCCGTTGCCTTTTGCACGATATGAAGGTATGAAGCCAATTTCCAGAATTGTGCCGAATCCTGGAATCTCACTAAATTCAAAGCCTTCAGCATCCACTCCCCAGAGTGCAAATCCTACGCAGGCACATCCATCTTTTGCAATACATCCGTTAATTTCATGATTAACTACTTTATCAAATAAAAAGCGGATGAAAGCATCTATTTCCTCTTGCGGTGTATCTGCATCTTCGCCTTCTCTATAATATGCACTTGCCAATTCGTGAAACGCACTATAATCATCTTCGCAGATTTCGATGTACTCCATGGCTCATCCTTCTCCGTTAAATTCCGATTCTGGTTATCGGTTTTACTCAGCAAACCGGGCGTAGGGGCGGTCATTGGCCGCCCGCCCGAGGCAGAGGCCTGCCGTTAACCACCCGTCCGTAGGGGCGGTCATCGGCCGCCCGGTTTGCGGAGCAAACAATCGCCCG
>JAFXYD010000070.1 GCA_017541995.1 Oscillospiraceae bacterium | reverse complement strand
GTGGACGGCCGCGTCCAGCGGGAGACCATCTATGAGTTTGAGTGCCCCGGCGTGCTCCAGGGCGCCTACAACAAGGATACCTCCATTGAGAGCTTTGCCCGCTCCTGCTTCGAGTATGCCCTGTCCGAGAAGAAGGACCTGTGGTTCTCCACCAAGGACACCATCATGAAGAAGTACGACGGCGACTTCAAGGAGACCTTCCAGCGGCTGTACGACACCGAGTACAAGGAGCGCTTCGAGGCTGCCGGCCTGGAGTACTTCTACACCCTCATCGACGACGCTGTGGCCCGCGTGATCCGCTCCCACGGCGGCATGATCTGGGCGCTGAAGAACTACGACGGCGACGTCATGTCCGACATGATCTCCACCGCCTTCGGCTCCTTGGCCATGATGACCTCCGTTCTCGTTTCCGCCGACGGCAACTACGAGTTCGAGGCCGCCCACGGCACCGTGACCCGCCACTACTACAAGCACCTGAAGGGTGAGAAGACCTCCACCAACCCCGTGGCCACCATCTTTGCCTGGTCCGGCGCGCTGAAGAAGCGCGGCGAGCTGGACGGCAACGCCGCGCTGACCCGCTTCGGCACCCTGCTGGAGGAGGCCACCATGGAGACCATCACCAGCGGCACCGTCACCGGCGACCTGGCCGCTCTGATGGAGCCCAAGCCCCAGGCTGTCACCTCCGAGGAGTTCATCGGCGCCATCCACGACCGTCTGGCTGCCAAGCTGTAAGTTCCTTCCGCAATTCATCGCCCCCCGCGCCCTCGGCGCGGGGGGCTTTTTTCGCCCGGGCGCGCTCCCGCCGGAGCCGGAGCCGCCGGAAAACTCGCCGGAGAGGCGGGAAATTTCGCGGCTTGACAGACATTTCCGAAGAGAGTATAATAATAAAAAACCCATCTGTACAGAACGGAGCGACGCTATGAAAAAAACCTTGAAGATTGTTTTGCCCATTCTGCTGGTCTTTTCTCTGCTGGTGGTCGGCTACTGGTTCTTCTTCCAATACCGGGTCGATCTCACCACGGGCCTTCTGCGCAACGTGGCGAGCTCGCAGCTGGAATCCGGCCATTTCGGCATGGCAATCCGCTGCTATCGCTGGGCCAACAGCCTGGACCCCCAGGACACGGAGCTGGCCATGGAGCTGGCGGAGGCCTATCGGCAGAGCGGCAACTACACCAAAACCGAAAGCGTCCTGGTACACGCCATCTACGACGCCCCCGCCGACGCCCGGCTCTACGAGGCGCTCTCCAGGGTCTACGTGGATCAGGACAAGCTGCTGGACGCCCAGCGCATGCTGGACACCGTCTCCGATCCGGAGGTGATGGAAGAGCTCTCCGCCAAGCGGCCGGCAGCGCCGGTGCTCAGCCCCGAGGGCGCCTTCTACAGCGACTACATCAGCGTGGAGGCCGCCTGTCCCGACGAGAACACCAGCTGCTATCTGACCTTTGACGGCAGCTACCCCTCCATGCAGACCGACGCCTACGCCGGTCCCGTCACCCTGCCCGCCGGGGAGACCACCATCTGCGCCGTGGCCGTCAACGAGGCGGGGCTGGTGAGTCCCGCCGTCTACGCGGGCTACACCGTGGCCGGTGTGGTGGAGGAGGTGGAGTTCCACGACGCGGCCCTGCTGAGCGCCGTCCAGGAGCTGCTCCACCGGGGCCACCGCGCCATTCGCACCGACGATCTGTGGGACATTGAGGAGCTGACCCTCCCCGAGGGCATCACCGACACCCAGGATCTGCGCTGGTTTACAGGCCTGCGGAAGCTCACCGCCACGGACATGCCGGAGCTGGACTACAGCTTCCTGGCCGCCATGCCGGAGCTCCGCTATCTGGAGCTGGAGCGCTGCGTGGTGACCAACGACAATCTGGAGCAGATCGCCGCCTGCTCCAAGCTGGACGTGCTGATCCTGGCAAACTGCGGCCTGTCCCGGATCAATCCCCTGGGCGAGCTCACCGGGCTCCGGGTGCTGGATCTGTCGGAGAACTCCATCGGCAACATCGACGCGCTGATGTCCCTGGCGGCCCTGGACGAGCTCTATCTGGGCCACAACGCCCTGACCCGCGTTCCCGTGATGCGGGGCCTGCGCTCCATCCGCATTCTGGATCTGTCCTACAACTCTCTGAACTACATAAACGGCATCTCCGCCTGCACCACCCTGGAGCGGCTGAATCTCTCCCACAACAAGCTGAACTCTCTGACGCCCGTCAGCGCCCTGACGGAGCTGGTGTGGCTCAACTGCTCCAACAACGCCATCGACGACGCGGCCCCCCTGGCCCCCTGCACCAAGCTGGAGGGCTTCCTCAGCAGCAACAACAAGCTGACGGAGGTGGAATTCCTCTCCGGCTGTCCCAACATCCAGGAGGTGAACATCGACTACAACGACGTGGTCTCCGCCCCGGAATTCCAGAAGAGCTGCCCCCTGGAGACCTTCAGCGCAGCCCACAACTTCCTGGACAGTCTGAATGGCCTCTCGGGCCTGCAAAAGCTCAAGGCCGTCTACGCCGACTACAACAACATCAAGGATCTCTCTCCCCTGCTGAGCTGCCCCGCTCTGATTCAGGTGGACGTCTACAACACCAACGTCCGCTCCGGCGGCGAGCTGGCCGAGAAGGGCGTGGTGGTGAACTACACCCCGGGCTTCTGATCCCGATCTCCACAAAAAATGACCGCCGGTTCACAGAACCGGCGGTCGTTGTTTACCTGGCGCTTATTCCTCGGGCTTGGTCTCCTGGGCGGGCGTATCATCCACCACCTCGAAGACGGCCTCTACGGCTTCCTTGACCTCCTCGGCCTTTTTCTCCACGCCGTCCAGCTTGGACAGATCCTGCTCCAGCTCATCCAGCTCCTTGTGCAGGTTCTCCAGCTCCTCGTCCAGATCCGGCACGGCCTCGCCCTCGGTCTCCTCCGCGGGGGCCTCCTCCTTGGCGGGCTTGACGAAGGCCGCCTTGGCCTCCTCCAGCTCGCCCCGCAGGCTCTCGATGTTCTTGGTGGCCTCGGTGATGGCGTCGCAGAGGGGCAGGTATTCGGCGTCGTCGGGCTCCTCGCCGGTGATGAAATCCCGGTAATAGAGCTTGCCCAGCTCGATGTAGGCCTTCTTCAGCTTATCCTGCTCGCTGAGGATGCTGATATTGGACTTGGTGACAGAGGCGGCGCTCTTGGTGACGCGGGCGGCGGCCTGGGCGGCCTCGGCCACCAGACCCTTCAGAGTTTCCAGACTATCGTTCCATGCCATAACTATATTTCTCCTTTCAGTGTGCTTGTGTGTGCTTCTGTCTGCATTATAGCAGAGCTTTTCCAAATTGGAAGTATCTGAGAAGAAATTTTACAAAAAGTTCTCAGGTCGTTCATCGGCCGGGGCCTGCGGGATCGGGGCGGGATCCCTGGGCCGCAGGGCCAGGGCCGCCGCCAGGGCCGCCAGCAGCACCAGGGTGACGCAAAGGCTGGCCTCGGGGCCGTATACTCCGCCGGTGATCCCGGAGCGGTAGACGTCCACCTCCACGTCCAGCAGGCGAATGCCCTCGTGGGCGCTCCCCGCCGGGGCAAAGCTGAAGAGAAAGCCCAGGGCGAAGAGCCAGGCTCCGTGCATGGCGCAGGCGCCCCAGAGGTTCCCCCGCTTGATGACCCAGATTCCCAGCAGCAGGGCCAGCAGCAGGCTGTTCAGCCCCGAGAGGCTCAGAAGACTCCCGCCGCTTTCCAGGGTGGCGCTGAGCACGGTGGACACCCCCAGGGCCAGGCCCACGGGGTAACGTCCCCCCAGGCTGGGGGTGAAATAGCCCCGCAGCAGCAGCTCCAGGGCTGCGCCCCGGACCAGGCAGCAGAGCAGCGCCGCCAGGACCCAGAGCACCCGGCTTCCGTCGGGCCGCGACTCCGTCAGCAGGCGGAAGCCTCCTATGGCGGAGCCCAGAGCCAGGGCGGCGCAGACCAGCCCCAGCCCCACCAGCAGGCCAAGCAGGGCTTCGGACAGGGCCTTGCCCCGCAGACCCATGGAGAGCAGGCTCCGCTTCTGGAATTTGCGGACGTAGATCACTGCCGCCGCCCCGATGACGGCGGAGCTCAGCAGCATCACTAGGGTAACCCAGTCCGGCATCTGCTCCATCAGCTTCAAAATCAGCGTCTGGGCGGACTGCCCGGCAGTGACCGCCGCCATAATGCTCTCGCCCTGGGTCCCCATCATCCAGGCGGTGATGGGCACGCTGGCGAGAAAGCCCTGGGCCATGGAGGAAATCAGATAGACCAGCAGAAAGGTCATCAGCTCTCCCATCAGGGAGAAGCGGGTCCTCATCTGCAGCGCGGTTTCGGCCCAAAACCTGGGCCGCGGCAGCATTCGGTTCATATTGTCTCTCCTGTCACATTTGTTTTTTATATTATGCCACAAGACCGGGGGAAATGTCAATCCATTTGAAACATTATTCCTTCGCCCCCAGGGCCGCGGGCAGGGCTCAGACGCCGCAGTGGGACTTCCGCTCCCCGTCCCCCACCGCCTGATGGTACAGGCCGGCCAGGAGCTGCCACAGGCGCTTATCCAGGATGCCGGAGGGCTCCGCCCCGCAGCAGCGCTGGAGGCTGCGCAGGGCTTCCTCGGTGGCCTCGTCGCAGCAGCCGCTCAGCGGGCAGTCCGCGATGTTGGGATACACCTCGTGGAGAATGTGGAGCATGGCCTGGATCAGCAGCACGTGGAGATTGTCGCTGCCGGCCACAATGGCCTGGTTGGGGTTCATGACGATGTCCAGGGGCGCGGCGGGCTCCACCTCCACCGCGGCGGCCTGGTAGGCGGCGCAGATGGCCTGCCAGGTGGCGAAGTCCGTGATCCCGGTCTGGGGCAGGCCCGCCCGCTTCTGCTGCGCCGTGACGGCCCTCTGGGTCTGAGGGCCGTAGATCCCGTCCGGGATCACCGAAGGACAGCCCGGATCGTGCAGGGCAATGATCCGCAGCATGGTTTGCAGGCTGGTAACAGAGCGCCCCAGAAAGCGCGTATCGTCGTTGGGATTCAAGTCCATACCTCCTTCCCGCTATCTGGCGTCCCGGCTGCCCAGCGACAGGGGGGCGCCCGGGTACTGGGTCATACGGGTGGCGTTGCTGTAATTCAGATTCTGATACTGCCGGGTAATGGCCCGGGCGCTGTCCTCCCCCAGGCGTCCCGAGGGAGACAGGCCGTTGGCCCGCTGGAAGGCCCGCAGGGCCTGCTGGAGATTGCTCCCGCCGTAGCCCAGGGCGGCAAGCCGGGTCCGGGCATTGGCCACGGTGGTGGCCCCGCTGTTCAGATCGGGGAAGGCGGCCCGGTTTTGCAGCACCCGGTCGTCGATGCCGGAATAGAGATCGTAGAGGGCGTCCCAGCTCCGGTCGTCCGCCTCCCCGGTGACGGCAAAGCCCTCGTAGCCCTGGAAGGCCGCCACCGCGTCCCGGGTGGCGGGGCCGAAGATGCCGTCCACGGATAGCGTGGGAAGCTGCTGGACGAACTGCCCCACCATCGCCAGCATGTACTGCAGCTGCCGCACCCGGTCGCCCCGGTCCCCCACCCGCAGGGGCTCCGGGAACTCCCAGCCCAGGTCCTCGTAGCGCAGACCCTGGGAGCGCAGCTCCGACAGGGCCGTGACCCCGGCGAAGACCCGCTCCGCCTCGTACCAGGTCAGGCGGCCCACGATGCCGTCCTCCGCCAGGCCAAAGGCCCGCTGAAAGACCCGCACGGCGGCCTCGGTGCCGGAGCCGAAGATCCCGTCCACTCTCAGCTTGGGGATGGCGGGGTAGCTCTGGGAGATGCGGTTCAGGGCTGTTTGGAGCTGGGCCACGCTGCGGCCCCGGCTCCCCACCCGCAGGGCCGTGCCGGGATAGGACTCCCGGTAGTCCGCCTTGGGGGCGTCGGTGACGATCTCGATGTTCTGACCGTAATAATTCTTCAAAATTTGCAGCCAGCCGTAGCCCCGGACCGCCAGATTCTGAGAGCCCCACTGGGACAGGCCCTCGCAGCTGACGGTGGTACCGTTGCAGAACTTGGCCGCCAGGGGCTCGATGAAGCCCACCCGGCGGATGTAATCGTCAAAGAGGCCGTCCACCAGCCGGGAGACGTTGGCAAAAAAGCTGCGGCCCTTGTAGAACTGCTGGTCGTAGGCCGTGGAGGACGTGATGTCAAAGGGGTAGCCCCGGACCCGGTAGAACTCGGTATAGACCCGGTTCAGGGCGAAGGAGGTAATCGCCAGGATATTGGCCCGCAGGGCGTCCTCATCCCAGGTGGGATAGATCTCGCTGGAGGCCACGTTCTTTACATAGTCCGGGAAGGAGACGGTGACGTTCTCCGCCGGGACCGCCGGAGGCCCCAGGTGGACCGTGATGTAGGACGGAATGTAGGGCAAGCTCAGCGCCATAGGCCGCCCTCCCTACAGATCCTGGGGCGGGGTGGTATAGTCGTCGGTCCGGCCCAGATCGGTGGGCATCCCGCCCCGGGGCACCATTTGCAGGGTCTGGAGCGTGGTGACGCCGGGGAAGATCTGCACGTCCCGGCTCACCACCCCGTCGAAATCCGGGTGGCTGGCGGCAATCTGCACGTCGGTCCAGCCCCGGGGCAGCTCCGGCGACAGGGAGTTGGACAGCTCCGGCGTGGAGACGGAGATCAGCTCCGTCATGCCGCTCTCGTCCGTGCGCTGGAGACTCAGCAGCTCCCGCCCCTGCCCCGGCCGCAGGGTGGACACCGTCACCGTGGCCCCGCTCACCGGCAGCTCCGCCCGGGAGGTCAGCGTCTGTACCTTCAAAAAGCCTGTGGAAGCCATAGAAAATCCCTCCTGTTCGCACTATCCTATGCGAACAGGAGGGATGGGGTTCATAGGCAGCAGGCCCGCATTTACAAATTGCTTCAGCTCCAGAAGACCCAGATGAACAGATAGCCTGCCAGGACGGCGGTGAGGGTGAAGGGGATGCCGATGCGGGCGAAGTCCTTGAACTTCACCTCGTAGCCCTGCTTGCGGAGCAGGCCTGTGGCGGTGATATTGGCGGAAGCCCCCACGGGGGTCAGATTGCCCCCCAGGGTGGCCCCGCAGAGCAGACCGAAGTAGAGCAGATAGGGCTCCACCCCCATGCGGGCTGTCACCACGGAGAGCACCGGCAGCATGGTGGCCACGTAGGGGATATTGTCCACAAAGGCGGAGATCAGCACGGAGCCCCAGACGATCATGGTATAGAGCAGGAGCAGGCTGTTGCCCCCCACCTTGACGATCCACTGGGCGAAGTCGTCGATGATGCCGATGTTGGTGATCCCGGCGATGACGCAGAACAGGGAGCTCAGCAGGAGCAGGGTCTCAAAATCCACGCTCTTCACCGCGCCGACCACGCCCTTGGCGCTCTTCTCCCGCAGGGCCTCCAGGACCATGGTGACCAGGGCCAGGGCAAGGCAGATCAGGCCGTTGGTGGTCTCGGGCTTGTTGGGAATAAAGGAGGCGCTGATCAGCAGCACCACCATCAGCACCAGGGTCACGGAGGGGACGAAGTCCCGGACCTCGGTATGGGCGTCGGAGCGGACAGGCTGCTTATCCTTCCGGAAGAGGATCATCATGATGGGCACCGTGGCCAGGGCGCCCAGCTCCACGGCGAAGAACATGCCGGGACGGCCCTCCATCCAGAAGAAGCTCATGAAGTCCATCTTGGCGTGGGCCGCCAGCATGATGGAGGTGGTGTCCCCCACCAGGGTGGCCGCGCCCTGCAGATTGGAGGAGACGGCGATGGAGAGGATCATGCCGATGGGGTTGATCTTGAGCTTTTTGCACACTGCGATGCCCACCGGGGCCACCATCAGCACCGTGGCCACGTTGTCGATGAAGGCGGAAACAATGCCGGAGAAGAGGGACATGAGGATGGTCACCCACATGACGTTGGGGGCCTTCCGCAGCAGGGCGTCCGCGATCTTATTCGGCATCTGGGACTCGATGAAGTAGTAGACGATGAGCATGGTGCCTGCGATCATCATCAGGGCGTTCCAGTTGATGGCCCCCAGGATCTGGTTCAGGGGCAGCACCCCCAGCACCACGAAGGCCGCAGCCACTGCCAGGGCCACCCACATTTTGAACCTGGGAAATCCGATGATGCCCACGTACATCAGTGCAAAGAGCACCAGCGCAATGATTTTCAAGCTTTCCTGTGACATACAATACCTTCCTTTCAGGGGGCAAAAAACGAGACCTTCGCCGCGGTCGGAACTGGCCGAACCCGGCAAAGGTCTCGCCGCTTCGTCCCATCACCGGACCCGCGGGTCGTACTGACGGCGATGGGAACGCTGTTTTCAGCGTTGACTACTCCCCAATGCTGGAGACAATATAACAGATTTTCAGCGGCTTGTCAAGACAAATTCGGATTTGTCGCGTTCTTCCACCCGTAGGGGCCGATGCCCACATCGGCCCTCCCGATTGACCGGGGCAAGGGCCGATGTGGGCATCGGCCCCTACGAATGATCCCGACAAATCCCGATTTGCGAAGTCATCCCGGCTATCGCGCCAGCAGCTCCGGGTGCCGCATTTTCCGCCAGATCACGAAGTACATGGTGGCAAAGCAGCAGGAGGCGCCGCAGAGCTGGCTGATGAACTCCGCCCAGAAGACGCCCTCCACCCCCAGGCCCAGGCCCGGCAGCAGCAGGGTCAGCGGGGCCACCAGCACGATCTTCCGCAGCATGGAGAAGAACAGGGCGTGCTTGGGATAGTTCAAGGAGACGAAGGTGTGCTGGCCCGTCACCTGCAGGGCCATAAAGGGGAAGGCCCCGAAGTAGATGCGGCCGCAGTGGACGGTCAGCTTCACCAGCTCCTCGTCGTCGGTGAAGATGCGGATCAGGAAGCCGGGGAAGAACAGGGCCACCACCCACATGAAGGTATTGATGGCCAGGCCGGAGAGCAGGAAGAAGCGGATGCTCTCGGAGACCCGCTTGTAGAGCCTGGCCCCGTAGTTGTAGCTCATCACCGCCTGGCTGCCCTGGCTGACGCCGTTGATGGGCAGGCTCATGATCTCCCGCATGGAGTTGATGAGGCTCATGGCGCCGATGTAGAGCTGGCTCAGCGGGCCGCCCCAGGTCTTGAGCATCACGTTGACGATGGCCTGGGTGACGGAGTTGGTGACCTTGAAGGTAAAGCCGGTAATGCCCAGCTTCATGACGTTTTTCAGCTGCGCCGCGTCGATCCCCAGGCCCCGCAGGCGGACCGGGGGCTTCTTCCCGGTGAGGAAGCGCAGCACCCAAAGGGCGCTGGCCAGCTGGGACAGCACCGTGGCCAGGGCTGCGCCCTTGACCCCCATGCCGAAGGCGAAGATGAACAGGGGGTCCAGCACGATATTCAGGGCCGCGCCCAGGGTTACGGTAATCATGCCCGTCCGGGGGAAGCCCTGGGCGTTGATGAAGGCGTTCATGCCCAGGCTGATCAGCACGGGGATCGTCCCCAGCACATAGATGCGGAAGTACGCCAGGGCGTAGGGCAGGCTGGTCTCGTCGCCCCCCAGCAGGGTCAGAGTCCAGGGCGCCGTGACAAAGAGCAGCGCCGTCAGCACCCCGCCGATGATCAGCAGGAAGGTAAAGGCTGTCTCCATGATGCGGGCCGCCCGTTCGTCGTTTCCTTCCCCCCGGGCGATGGTGGACAGGGTGGCGCCGCCGGTGGAGCAGAGGTTGGCAAAGGCGCCGATGAGGGTAATCAGGGGGAAGCAGACTCCCAGGCCCGTCAGAGCGGTGGTGCCCACCTCGTCGATATGGCCGATATACATGCGATCCACGATGTTGTAGAGCACATGGACCAGCTCGGCCAGCATAATGGGCAGCCCCAGCTTGACGATCAGCCCGGAAACCTTGCCCTTGGAAAAATCACCTTTTGGGCTTGCCATTGAATGTTCTCCTTTAAAACCACTTTTTCAGCGTCCCCAGCAGGCCTCTTGTGAAGGACCTGCCGATCTCCCGGCCCACGGCGTTCATGGCGGAGTTGGCCACCTTGGAGGCCGCGGAGTTCTTTCTCTTGGCCTGCCGGGCCTTTTCCGCCTTTTCCGCTTCCTTCCGGGCCTTGGCGGCTTCCTTCTCCGCCTGCTCCTGTTCCTTCCGGGCCAGCTTTTCCGCCTCGGCCTGGGCGGCGGCCTCGGCCTCCTTCTGCTGATCGGCGTGGATGATCTCATAGGCGGACTCGTTGTCCACGGCGGTCTCATACTTGCCGTAGAGCTCGTCGTAGTGGATCTCTGCCTCCCGGCGCTTGTCGTCGATGGGGCCCATCATGGACTGGGGCGGCAGGATGGTGGCCCGCTCCACCACGGAGGGGCGGCCCTTCTCATCCAGGAAGCTCACCAGAGCCTCGCCGGTGCCCAGGTCCAGAATGGCCTGGCGGGTGTCGAAGCTCGGGTTGGGCCGGAAGCCGTCGGCGGCAGCCCGGACGGCCTTCTGCTCGTTGGGGGTATAGGCCCGCAGGGCGTGCTGGACCTTGTTGCCCAGCTGGGCCAGGACGGCGTCCGGCACGTCGGAGGGCTGCTGGGTGATGAAATAGACCCCCACCCCCTTGGAGCGGATCAGCTTCACCACCTGCTCCACCTTCTCCACCAGGGCCTTGGGAGCGCCCTTGAAGAGCAGATGGGCCTCGTCGAAGAAGAACACCAGCTTGGGCTTCTCCGGGTCTCCCGCCTCGGGGAGCTGCTCGAAGAGCTCCGCCAGCAGCCAGAGCAGGAAGGTGGAATAGAGCAGGGGGGAACGGTAGAGCTTCTCGCAGTGGAGGACGTTAATATAGCCCCTCCCCTTCTCGTCGCACTGGAACCAGTCCGTCAGCTGAATCTCCGGCTCTCCGAAGAAGAGCTCGCCCCCCGCGTCCTCCAGCTGCAGCAGGGCCCGCTGAATGGCCCCGGCGGACTGCTTGGACACGTTGCCGTATTCGGTGGTCAGCTCCTGGGCGTGCTCCGCCACGTAGGCCACCATGGCCCGCAGATCCTTCAGATCCAGCAGCAGCCAGCCCTTGTCGTCCGCCACCCGGAAGACGATGGAGAGCACCCCGGTCTGTACCTCGGTGAGATCCAGCAGCCGGGCCAGCAGGGCGGCGCCCATCTCGCTGACGGTGGTGCGGACGGGATGGCCCATTTCACCGAAGACGTCCCAGAAACGAACCGGGAAGGGGTGATAGACAAAACCCTCCGGGTCCAGGCCCAGATTCGTCAGGCGCTTGTCAATGGCCTCAGTCCGTTCCCCGGTGCGGCAGCAGCCCGCCAGGTCGCCCTTGACGTCCGCCAGAAACACCGGAACCCCCAGCTCGGAAAAGGACTCGGCCATGACCTTGAGGGTGACGGTCTTGCCGGTGCCGGTGGCGCCGCAGATCAGACCGTGGCGGTTTGCCATTTTGGGCAGCAAAAACGCAGGCGCTTCCCCCGCGCCGATGAGCAGTTTCCCGTCTTGCAGCATAGCATGTCCCTCCGTGTCGCATTTTTATTATTATACCAGATTTGTGCCTGTGCTTCAAGGGTTTTCTTCTGAAATTCGGATTTGGCGCGTTCTTCCACCCGTAGGGGCCGATGCCCACATCGGCCCGCCCGATTGACCGGGGCAAGGGCCGATGTGGGCATCGGCCCCTACGAATGATCCCGGCAAACCCCGATTTTCAGCTTGCGAAAAAAGAGGAGACCCCCGAAGGAGTCTCCTCAATACTCTCAGCAAAGTCTGCTGCCCGCGGGGATCTGGTCGTCCAGGATCAGCAGATGGAGTTTTTCGCCGCGCTCCGCGGAGAGCAGCATCCCGCAGCTGAGCTGACCCATCATCTTCCGGGGGGCCAGGTTGGTGACGGCCACCAGGGTCTTGCCCAGCAGCTCCTCGGGCTTGTAGAACTTGGCGATGCCGGAGAGAATCTGGCGGGGGGTGCCGCTGCCGTCGTCCAGCTGGAACTTCAGCAGCTTCTCGGACTTCTTCACGTTCTCGCAGGCCAGGACCTTCACCACGGTCATCTCCACCTTCTGGAAATCGTCAAAGGCGATTTCCGGCAGGGGCTCGGGAAGCGGAGCTTCCTCCTGTGGCGCACATTGTGCGCCGCTACCCGGCGTGTCATTCTGCGCGGAGCGCAGCGAAGCCGAAGAATCCGTTCCTCCGTCCCCTGTTGCCTGTTGCCTGTTGCCTGTTGCCTGAAGGGCCTCCAGCTCCTCCAGCTCCTTGGCGGCGTCGATGCGGGGGAAGAGGGCGGGGCCGTTCTCCACCTTGGCGTCCCGGTAGAGGGTGCCGAAGAAGGCCAGGGACTCCCAATCGGACTCCTGGGCGCCGATGCGCTTCATGATCTCCTCCGCGGTGGCGGGCATGAAGGGCCGCAGCAGGCCGCCGCAGATGCGGACGGTTTCCAGCAGGTTGTAGAGCACCCGGGCCAGACGGGGCTTGTTGGCCTCGTCCTTGGCCAGCTTCCAGGGCTCGTTCTCGTCGATATACTTGTTGGCCCGGCCAATGACCTTGAAGATCTCTCCCAGGGCGTTCTGGAAGGCGAACTTCTCCATCTGCTCCTCATAGACGTGGACCAGATCACAGGCCAGGGTGATGAGCTCGTCATCCTTGGCCGCGTCCTCCTGCTGCTCCAGGGGCAGCTGGCCGCCGAAGTACTTGCCCACCATGGCCACGGTGCGGCTCACCAGGTTGCCCAGGTCGTTGGCCAGATCCACGTTGATGCAGGAGATCAGGCTCTCGTTGGTGAAGTTGCCGTCGGAGCCGAAGGGGAAGGTCCGCAGCATGAAGAAGCGCAGGGCGTCCACGCCGTAGCGCTCCGCCAGCAGATAGGGATCCACCACGTTGCCCTTGGACTTGGACATCTTATCACCGTTGAAGTTCAGCCAGCCGTGGCCGAAGACGTGCTTGGGCAGGGGCAGCTCCATGCTCATGAGGAAGGCGGGCCAGATGATGGTGTGGAAGCGGACGATCTCCTTGCCGATGATGTGGTAGTCGGCGGGCCAATAGCGCTGGAACTCGGAATAAGCGCCGTTGAGGTAGCCCAGGGCGGAGGCGTAGCTGAACAGGGCGTCCACCCAGACGTAGACCACGTGGCCCGGGTCGAAGTCCACGGGAATGCCCCAGGAGAAGGAGGTACGGGAGACGCAGAGATCCTCCAGGCCGGGCTTGATGAAGTTGTTGATCATCTCATTGACCCGGGAGGCGGGCTCCAGCCAGCCGGGGGTCTCCAGCAGGGCCTGGATCCGGTCGGCGTACTTGCTCAGACGGAAGAAGTAGGCCTCCTCCTTGGCGGGCTGTACCTCCCGGCCGCAGTCGGGGCACTTGCCGTCCACCAGCTGGCTCTCGGTCCAGAAGGACTCGCAGGGGGTGCAGTACAGGCCCTCGTAGCTGCCCTTGTAGATATCGCCCTTGTCGTACATGGCCTTGAAGACCTTCTGCACGGTCTCCACATGGGGCAGGTCGGTGGTGCGGACGAAGCGGTCGTAGCTGATGTTCATCAGCTTCCACAGGTCCTTGACTCCCTTGGGGGCCTCCACGATGCTGTCCACAAACTGCTTGGGGGTCATGCCGGCCTCTTTGGCCTTGTTCTCGATCTTCTGGCCGTGCTCGTCGGTGCCGGTGAGGAACATCACGTCGGCGCCCCGCATTCTCTTATATCTTGCCATCACGTCCGTCGCCACGGTGCAGTAGGCGTGGCCGATATGCAGACGGCTGGAGGGGTAGTACATGGGGGTGGTAATAAAGAATTTCTCTTTGCAGGCTTCACACATGACGGGTTTGCCTCCTCTTGTTGAATATTGGCCTATATTATAGCCCCATTCTGCCGAAAAGGCAAGCTTTTTTTGAGAAAAATGCGGCGCTGCCCCGCTGGAACGGAAAAACGGCCGGGCAGGAAGAGGGCTCTTCCTGCCCGGCCGCTGCCGGTTTCTCAATACAGGCTCCGCGGCGGCATCCGATGGACGCCCGCGGCCCGGTGAAAGCAGATTGGCTGTGGCTACAGGCTCAGCAGCCAGAGAATCAGGACGGGGATCCCCACCACCACGGCCAGGGTCGCAATGGCCGCAGGCATGATGGTGATGAAGGCGGCGAGGGTCATGGAAAAGGCGTCGCCCTTTTCCAGGTGGATCTCCTCCTCCGTGTTGCCCACGGTCTTGATCCCGTTGTCCTCGTTCTGCTGGCGCAGGGCCTTCATGGCTCGTTCCGTCTTGTTCCACATGGCAGTCAGGCCCCCGCGTTCAGCTTCTCCAGCTTATGATGGCAGGCCACAAAGTGGTCGGGCTCCACCTCTTCCCAATCGGGAACCACCTGTTCGCAGATCTCGGTGCAGTACTTGCAGCGGGTGTGGAACTTGCAGCCCTTGGGCGGGTTCACGGGGCTGGGGATATCGCCCTCCAGCACGATGAGGTCCTTCTTTTCCTCGGTGGTGGGGATGGCGTTCAGCAGGGCCTCGGTGTAGGGGTGGTAGGGATGACGGAACATGGACTCGGAGGAGGCCAGCTCCACCATGTTGCCCAGGTACATAACGCCGATGCGGTCGGAGATGTACTTGACGACGGACAGGTCGTGGGTGATGAAGAGGTAGGTCAGCTTCTGATCCTGCTTCAGATCCCGCAGCAGGTTCAGAATCTGGGACTGAATGGACACGTCCAGCGCGGAGACCGCCTCGTCGCAGACCACGAACTTGGGCCGGACTGCCAGAGAACGGGCAATGCAGATACGCTGCCGCTGGCCGCCGGAGAACTGGTGGGGGAAGCGATGGACGAAGTAGTCGGCCAGGCCGCACTCGTTCATGACCTTCAGAACCTCATCGTTCATCCGCTCGCCGTTCTTCTTGAAGTACTTGTGGGCCACAAGACCCTCGGAGATGATCTGACCGATGGTCATTCTGGGGTTCAGGGAGGAGTAGGGATCCTGGAAGATGTACTGCATCTGGCTGCGGAGCAGACGGCATTCCGGATAGGTCAGGCGGGCCAGGTCGATGCCGTCGTCCCGCAGGGCCTCGTGCTTCTGGAACTCGCTGTCGCTCTTGTACTGGCTGCGCAGGGCGTCCAGCTTGGCGTCGATCTGGGCCAGCTCCTTGCGGTTGCCCTCGATGACCCGGTCCATTTCCTTGAGCTTTTCCGCCAGCTTCTGCTTCTTCTCCCGCTTGGCGTCGTTGGCGTCCTCCTTGTCGGCGGCGAACTCGGCCTCGTCATAGTCCAGCTTGGTGGGACGGCGGGCTTCAATGCTGCTGTGCAGCTTGGTGCAGGCTCTGAAGCGCTCCTTGAAGAGCTCCATGCAGGGCTTGAGATCGTCCACGCTGTAGAAGCCGCCCACCAGGTTCACGATATTCAGATAGGCGTCGTTGTCGGCCTTGCGGGCGTTCTCCATGTTGGTGTGCAGACGCATCTGCTCCTTCTCGTCGGCAGCGTCATACTCGGCCTTCAGATGCTCATACTTCTCATGAAGCTTCTTCTGCTTCCGGATGAGCTTGGGCAGCTTGGAGTAGGTGACGCGGACGTACTTGGGAGCCAGCTCGTCCAGGGAGGAGCCGTAGTACATGGTTCTGCCGTCGGTCTGGCGGTAGAGCTGGAGGATGGTCCGTCCGAAGGTGGACTTGCCGCAGCCGGACTCGCCCACGAGGCCCAGGGTCTCGCCCTCATAGATGTCGAGGGTGACGCCGTCGTTGGCCTTGACGTAGAGGCCGCGCTTGCCCACGGGGAAGTACTGCTTGAGGTTGGAGATCTTCAGAAGGACTTTCTTTTTCTCATTATTTTGCATGACGGTCCTCCTTCCTGGGATAGAAGCATCTGATCTGCTGGTTGTCGCTGATATGGACCAGCTCGGGCTCCTCGTTCAGGCAGCGCTCGGTGGCGTACTTGCAGCGGGGGGCGAACTTACAGCCCTTGGGCAGCGCCAGAGGATGCGGCACAGCGCCGGGAATGGCGTCCAGACGCTCGTTGGGGTTGGTGTTCAACCGGGGAATGGAGACCATCAGGCCTTCGGTGTAGGGGTGAGAATACTCGGACAAGCCGAAAATGGTTTCGGCGGGGGCCATCTCCACCACCTGGCCGCAGTACATGACGGCCACGTCGTCGGCGATCTGACGGATAACGCCCAGGTCATGGGTGATGAACATGACGGAGGTGCCATGCTCTTCCTTCAGATCGTTCATCAGCTTCAGGATCTGAGCCTGAATGGTGACGTCCAGCGCGGTGGTGGGCTCGTCGGCAATCAGCAGCTTGGGCTTGCAGGCCAGGGCCATGGCGATCATGACACGCTGCCGCATACCGCCGGAGAGCTGGTGGGGATACTGCTTGGCGACGATGTGGGGGTTGGGGATCTTGACGTCCGCCAGCATCTCCACGACCTTTTCGGCCGCTTCCTTCTTGGACATGTGCTGGTGGATGATGAAGGGCTCGGAGACCTGGCGCTCCACGGTGAACACGGGGTTCAGGGAGGTCATGGGCTCCTGGAAAATCACGGAGATATCGTTGCCGCGGACGGCGTACATTTCACTCTCGGAAAGCTTGGTCAGATCTCTGCCGTCGAACCAAACCTCGCCGCTGTCGATGTAGCCGTTGCCGTCCAGCAGATGCAGGATGCTCATTGCGGACACGCTCTTGCCGGAGCCGGATTCGCCGACCACGCCCAGGGTACGCCCGGCGTCCACGGAGTAGGACACGTCGTTGACAGCCTTAACGATACCCTTTTTGGTACGGAAGAACGTATGCAGGTGTTTCACATCAAGTAATGGCATATTCTGTTCCTCCTTTTACTTATCGCGGTCAGACTTGGGATCCATGACATCTCGCAGGGCGTCACCCACGATGTTGATGCAGATACAGGTGATGGCCAGGAAGATGGAGGTGAATACCCATTGCCACCAGAAGTTCTTGATGATGGTGGCATTGTTGACGCCGTTGAGCATGTTGCCCCAAGTGGGTCTGGGATAGGTCACGCCGAAGCCCAGGTAGCTCAGGGAGGATTCCGTCAGCAGGCAGGTGGCGAAATCCAGGGTCAGGGAGACAAAGATGATGGAGACGATGTTGGGCAGGATGTGCTTGAAGGCGATGACGGATTCCCGCACGCCCATGGCCTTGGCCGCGGTGACGTACTCGTTCTCACGAGCCACCAGCACCTGGGCACGAACCATACGGGCCATGCCGGTCCAGGTCAGGACGCCCAGAATCACCATCAGCAGGAAGATCTTCTGATTCTCGGAGATGTTCATCTGGGCCATCAGAGCGGAAAGGATCAGCGCAAAGGGCAGGAAGGGAATGGCCGCGAAGATCTCGGTGACACGCATCAGGAGCATATCCACCTTGCCGCCGAAGTAGCCGGAGATACAGCCCACGATGATGCCGATGACAACGGAGATAATAACAGCCACAGCGCCGATGGTCATGGTCATGCGGCCGCCCTGAATGATGCGCTGGAAGATGTCGGCGCCGTACTTATCGGTGCCGAAGAGGTAACCCTTGTTGCCCCACTTGGTAACCAGCTGATCGCCGTCGTTGACGCCGTAGGTCTGGAAGGCGCCGCAGTAGAGCTTGGCGGTACCCTTGGTATCCTCGGGCACGGAGGTCTGAAGCAGGGTGTTGCCGCCCCAGGCCAGAACCCGACCCTCGGTGGTGATGCCGGCGTAGTGATAGGTGCCGGCGGCGATGGAGACGAAGCCCTCGCCGGGGTGCATGGCGGGAACGGGGTCCAGGGCGCCGATGGCGTCGCCCACGAAGAACAGGGAGCCGTCGTCCAGCTCGCCGCAGACGTTCTTGGTGGTGGCCACGATCTGCTTGATCTTCCGGCCATTCAGGAACTCACGGGCGCCCACGGCCTTCCCGGTCAGGGTCTCCTTGAACTTGTCGTAGAGGCCGCGCTTGCCGGTGAAGACGGAGTTGCGGGCCTCGGTCAGACCCACGATGTTGTTCAGGGTGAAGTCAATGTCCACCAGGCCTTCCTTGCCCACGAAGGCGTCCATGTTGGAGTAAGCCTTGCGGTTGCCCCAGATGTAGAGCTGGCCGTCGTCCATCAGGATGGCGGTGATCTGGTAGCCGCAGGTGATCTTCAGAATGTGGTCGGCGTCGATGGTCTCGGTGCCGTTGGCCAGGCCCTCCGGCATGGAAACCACGTCCATACCCACCTCCTGGTCGGGGGTGAAGTAGCCGTACTGGGCACGCTTGTTGTCGCCCCAGGCATAGACGTGACCGGCCTCATCCACCGCCACAGCGTGGTCGATGCCGGCAGCCACAGCCACGATCTTGCTGTTCTGCACAGCCTCGGGGATCTGCTCCATATCCACGCCGTTGACCGGATCGTAGGTGTTGCCCCAGACGTAGACCTTGCCCGCATTGGACAGGCCCACGGTGAAGGAGCCGTAGCCGTCGATCATCTTGATGTCGTCCTTCAGCTCGGCCGGTACGCTCATCATGCCAAGACCGGGGGCGATGTTCTGCTGGGTGGTCTCGGTGTAGGAGTCATAGTAGCGGGGCATGAACAGGGGGCCGATAAAGACGATGATGAACATGCAGATGAGCACGCACAGGGCGCCCACTGCCAGCTTCCGCTCCAGGAAGCCGCGTACGATCTGCTTGAAGGGGGATACGATCTCCTCCACAGCCAGGGAGGGATTGTCCTCTACCAGGGTCTTGCTGCCGCCGCGGAAGAGGCGACGGAGCCAGCCGCTGCGTTTCTTGGTTTCTTTCATGATCGCACCTCCTCCTTACTTGTTGACACGGACTCTGGGGTCCACCAGGCCGTAGACGATATCAATGACCAGGTTGCCGATGAGGGAAACGGCCACGTAGAACATCTGCAGCAGGATGATGACGTCATAGTCCGCGGTACGGAGAGACTGAATCATCAGTTTGCCCATACCGTTGAGGCCGAAGATGTTCTCAAACATCAGCGAGCCGCCGAAGATGGACAGGAACCAGCCCACCATCTGGGTGACGATGGGGATCAGTGCGTTTCTCCAGGCGTGGGAGTAGATGACGGTCTTCTCCTTGACGCCCTTGGCTCTGGCGGTGCGGATGCAGTCCAGGGAGAGGGAGTCGATCATGGAGGCACGGACGTAACGGGTCATGCCGCCCAGGGAGCAGAAGGTCATGGTGATCAGAGGCAGAGCCAGGTACTTGGCCTCGTCGGCGAACTTGGCCCAGCCGGTGTAGTTGGAGCCGGGGGTCTTCATGCCGCTGGGCGGGAACAAGCCCAGAATGGAGCAGAAGATCCAGATGAAGACGATACAGATGATGAAGGCAGGCAGAGAATAACCCACGATGGTAAAGACCTGCACAGCCTGGTCAATCTTTTTGCCCTTGCGGATGGCGCAGTAGATACCCAGAGGGATCGTAATGCCCAGGCCGAAGATGGTGGCGAAGATGTTGATCTTGATGGTATTCGCCATGGGGTCCTTGATGGTCTCAAGGACAGGCTTCTTGTTTTCGTAGGACCAGCCGAAATTGCCCTGGAGCAGTCCGTTGTACTGATCGTAGGCATTGGGGTAAACGCCGATCCAGCGCAGGTATTTCACCGCCATATTCTTGGTGTCGGTGCCGTAGCGCTTCTGGTATTCGTGGTACAGGTCTTCGAAGATCTTGGCCTGTTCCTCGGAGCTTTTGCCCTTCAGCTGGTTCTTCATGGCAGTCATGTCGGTCTTGGCGTCGGTATAGGCGCGGTTGGCCGGAACCAGATTGTATAGTAAGAACATCAGGATCGACAGGATCAATAAGACCATGAGCATGTAGCCGATCCTTTTAAGTACGTATTTTCCCATTCCTTATCTCCAGTCTGTCGCACAGGCGACTGTAGATTCTTTGGCTGCTTGGGGGTGCGTCCCCCTTGCAAAGCCACTTGCCGGGGGTATTGTGCGATCTGTAGGACCGTGTGAAAAGTTACAGTTTTCTGCGAATTATCCAGGCGTTTTTGGCTAAAATCCACAATCACAGGATGGGGGCAAGCCCCCATCCTGTGATATGAGGATCAAGGCCGCGGCGCGGCCTTGACCGCGTGTGATGCAGTTTTAAGAGCGCTGTTGGAAATTAGTTGTTCCAGTAGATATCAGCAGCGTCCTTGATGTAGTAAGCACTGTAGTCGTCGTACATCGCGGGATCAATCGTCATGTTGAAGGAGTAGTCGTACGTGGCGGAGTTGAAGCCGGTGGCGAAGTTGAAGACGCAGTACAGAGGAGTGCCGGAGTAGAAGCCGTAAACCTGCTGCTGATACAGCTCGTCCAGCATGGGAGCGAAGTCGCCCAGGTTCTTGTAAACCTTGAAGCCGGCGTTGTTGATGTTGTCGTTGGTCTCGAAGCCGGTGACCAGCAGATCGGAGAACTCGTTGTCAACAGTGCCGAACCAGTTCAGAACCAGAGGCATGTAGTAGTCGTCGCCAACCTTGGTGGTGGTGTAGGCGCCGTCCATGGACTTGTAGTTGATGTCGTTCTCGGTGGCGTACTCAGCGGGGATCTTCTTGTAGCGGACACCCTCGGTGTACTCGCCGCCCTCGGCGTTGTAGATCCAGCCGCCCTCTTCCAGGACAGCGATGGCGGAGTCAACGGAGGTGTCATAAGCGTCCAGCAGCATGCCCTGAGCGGTAGCAGCCTTGTACATCCAGGAACCGGTGTAGTAGGGGCCGTCAACAACGCCGCCGTAGCCGCCGGTGAAGTCCTTGGCGAAGGTAGCACGGTCCATGCAGAAGGCAATGGCCTGGCGAACCTCGGTGAACTGGACGGGGCCGTAGTCAGCACGGAAGCCCATCTTGCCGTAGCCGGCGCGGGAGTAGTGGGTGTAGACGAAAGCGCCGTTGGACTCGTCAGCCATGGAGATGGCTTCCTTGGTGGGGGCGCCGCCGGTGATGGCAGCCAGGCAGTCAACGCCGCCGGCCTTCAGGTCGTCCAGCTGGGTCTCGGAGATGATCTTCTTGTAGACAACAGTCTCGATGGAGGGCTTGGTGCCTTCGTAGTTGCCCTTGAACTCGGGGTTCAGCTTCAGGACAGCGGACTTGTCGCCGGCGTCGTAGGACTCAACGGTGTAGGGGCCGGCGTAGGGGATGGAGTTGTCGGTGTTGGCAGCGTTCTTCTTGATGAGCTCAACCTGCTCAGGGGTGTAGAAGTTGTCGGTCCAGTAGCAGCCTTCGCCGTCGTCAGCGATGTCGGCCTCACCGGCCCACAGAGCCTGGTGGGTGGGGGAGAAGGCAGCGTAGGCAATGGCGTAGAAGTAGGGATAGTAGTCGTCCTTCACGGTGACGGCGAACTGGTAGTCGCCCAGCAGACGGACGCCGGTCATAACCTTGGAGCCGGAGCCCTCGGTGCCGTCGTAGGTGTCGAAGTCCTCGAAGCCGACGTAGCTCAGCATGGAGCGGGCGTCACGGCTGGCGGCCTCGGTGGCGATGGGGGTGGAGAACGCCATGGGGAAGTACAGGTAGTTCTTGGCGGTGACAGGGCTGCCGTCGGAGAACTTCAGATCGTCGTAGATGGTGATGGTGAAGGTGGCGGTGCCGTCTTCATTCTCGGTGACCTGGAGATCCTTGGTAACGGTGGGGTTGACCTCATAGCCGCCTTCCTTGGTGGTGACAACAGTCTCCAGACCGGTGATCAGGTTGTAGACGTCGTTGTCGGAGGAGCCGGGGCTGGAGGAGCCGAAGGAGGAGTAACGGAACTTGCCGGACAGGTCGGTGGAGCTGCCCATGATGAAGGAGCCGTCTTCCTTCTCGGAGGACCAGTCGATCAGAGCGCTGGCGGGGCTCCAGAAGGGGTTGGTGGGATGCTCTTCAACGCCCTTGATCTTGGCGTTGTAGACATCGTAGTACTCGTTGGAGTACAGGGGGATCTCGGGGAGCAGGTGGTTCCAGCGGGTGATGTAGAACTTCCACCACTCGGCGTAGACCTCGTCCTCAGTGGCGAAGTCGGTGCCTTCGGTGGAGGTGTTGTACACCATGGCCATGGTCAGGAAGTCCAGACCAAGCTCGTACTGGTTGCCGTCGGGAGCGTTGTAGTAGGCCAGACCGGTCTCGGGATCTTCCTCAACGTCAGCAATGGAAGCTTCCTTGCCGAACTTGGAGTACAGAGACTGGTAGTCGCCTTCGCCGTTCTCGTCGTAGGTCTTGCCGGCGACCATCTGAGCAGCAGTGGGAACATACTCAGGGGGAGCAGGCTCTTCGGTGGTAGCGGGCGTGGTGTCAACGGGAGTCGTGTCGATGGGGGCAGCGGTGGTCTCGCCCTGTTTGCCGGTGTCGGGGGTAGCGGGCTTGGTGGTCTCAGTGGGGGTGTTGTTGCAGCCTGCGAACAGCGCCAGAACCATGACCAGAGCCAGCATCAGAGCAAGAAGCTTGGACATTTTCTTCATTGATGGATTCCTCCTATAAGATTTATATTTTCGCCTTATGGCGAGAATACCAAAGCAACGGGCATCTGTCGCCCGTGACATAACTATAGCACATATCGCCGCGATTTTCAATCAAAATTTAACACTATTTTCATAGATTTCGGTTTTTGTGAAAAATTCTAAAAGCAGGGGCGAATTTCCATCGGATTTTTGCCGTTTATCCAATCAATCTCGATAAATAATCCGTAATCTCCCCGGGTTTTCCGAATAATACGTATATAATATGCATCGCGGTTTTGGGCGAAATGATGAAATCTTGTTATATTATACCGTGTAACCGGTATAAATGCAATTTTAGCAGGCTTCCGCCGCCCTCACAGCTCCCGGAAAACCTCCCCCAATTTCTCGTGGAGCACCAGATCCGCCTCGCGGTCAAAGGGGGTCTCGTCCCGGTTGATCAGCACCAGGCGGCTTCCCCGGTAATAGCGGATCATGCCCGCCGCGGGCCAGACCGTCAGAGAGGTGCCGGCCACGATGAGCATATCCGCCTGGGAGATGGCCCGGGTGGCCCGGTACATCACGTCCTGGTCCAGGCTCTCCTCATAGAGCACCACGTCGGGCTTGACCACGCCGCCGCAGTCGCAGCGGGGCACGCCCTTGCTGTTCTTCACGAACTCCGCGGAGTAGCTCCGATGGCAGCGGACGCAGTAGTTCCGCAGCACGGAGCCGTGGAGCTCCAGGACGTTTTTGCTGCCGGCCTTCTGGTGGAGGCCGTCGATGTTCTGGGTGACCACGGCCAGGAGCTTCCCCTCCCGCTCCCAGCGGGCCAGGACCTTGTGGGTCACGTTGGGCTCAAAGCCCAGGGGCAGCATCTTCTCCTTGTAGAACGCGAAGAACTCCTCGGGCCGCTCCTCAAAGAAGCTGTGGGAGATGATGGTCTCGGGAGGGTACTTGAATTTCTGATTGTAGAGGCCGTCCACAGAGCGGAAGTCGGGAATGCCGCTCTCGGTGGAGACCCCGGCCCCACCGAAGAAGACGATGCGTTGGGCCTCATCGACCCAGGTTTTCAGCGTATCGAGCTTGGAATTCATGGTCTTCCTCCTCCAGTTCCTGTATGAATTTCTTTTCGGCTTTGGTCTTGTCGGGCAGGCGGAGCCTGGCAAAGAGATCCGGGCGGCGGCGCATGGTGCGGAGGATGGACTGCTTGCGGCGCCAGCGGGCCACCTTGGCGTGGTCCCCGGAGGTGAGAATCTCCGGCACGGGCCGGTCGTGCCAGACGGCGGGGCGGCTGTACTGGGGGTATTCCAGCAGGCCGTTCCAGTGGCTCTCCTCCTGGAAGCACTCCGGGTCCGACAGGACCCCGGGCAGAAGGCGGCACACCGCGTCGCTGACGGCCATGGCGGCGATCTCTCCGCCTGTTAAGACGAAATCCCCCAGAGAAAGTTCCTCGTCCACGCACTCGTCGATGAAGCGCTGGTCGATCCCCTCATAGTGGCCGCAGACCAGGATCAGATTCTCATAGTCGGCGGCCAGGCGGCGGGCGTGATCCTGATTGAAGACCTGCCCGCAGGGGGACATATAGATTGTATGCGGCCGGACGCCGGTTTCTTCGCAAACGTGGGCCCAGCAGCGGTAGAGGGGGTCCGCCTGCATCACGGCTCCGCGGCCGCCCCCGTAGGGGTAGTCGTCCACCTGGTTCTGCTTGTTGGTGGTCCAGTCCCGGATCTGGTGAGCCCGGATGGTGACGAAGCCCCGCTCCTGGGCTCTGCCGATGATGGACTCCGAAAGTACGTCTTCCACGGTGTCGGGAAAGAGGGTCATAATGTCAATTCTCATCGGTCCGCATTCCCTCAATCAAGTTTACCTCAATATAGCCCTTGGAAAAGTCCAGGGAGGGGACGAAGGCCTTCACCTGGGGGATCATATAAGTATGCTCCCCCTTCACCACCCAGACGTCGGAGGCGGGCATGGAGAGAATCTCCTTGATTTTGCCGATCTCCGCCCCGTCGGCCCGGACAGGCAGCCCGATCAGGTCCGCGTGGAAGACGGTCCCGGCGGGGATGTGGGGATCGTCCCGGGCGATGTACAGCACCTTGTCCCGGAGCTGCTGGGCCTGCTCCACGCTGTCGACGCCCTTGAATTTGATCAGCACCGTCGTTTTATGGACATGGGATTGTTCCACGGGGAGAGCCTCCGTGCCGTTATTCAGGTAAAAGGTCTTGAATTTCAGTAAAAACTCCGGGGCGTCCGCCCAGGGCAGGACCTTCACCTCCCCGCGAACGCCGTGGGTGGAGACGATTTTTCCGGTTTCCAGGTATGTTTCGTTCATCATATCTCTCAATTCTCAATTCTCAATTCTCAATTGCCAAAAAGGGCCGCTGCCTCACAGCAGCAGCCCTTTTTGGCTTAGTCTACGATCTCGACGCTGACGCGGACGCCCTGTCTCTGGGCGACGGACTTCATGATGGCCCGGATCTCCTTGGCGATCCGGCCGCTGCGGCCGATGACCTTGCCCATATCCTCGGGGGCAACACGAAGCTCCAGGACCAGGGGGTCGCCCTCAATGGACTCCACCGTGACCTGCTCCGGATGCTCCACCAGGTTGCGGGCGATATAGAGCAACAGTTCCTTCATCGTTCAGCCCTCGGTTCTTACAGAACGCCGGCCTTCTTCAGCAGTCCTCTGACGGTATCGGTGGGCTGAGCGCCGTTCTTGATCCAGGCCTGCGCCTTCTCGGCGTCCACAGTAATGGCAGCGGGGTTGGCCAGGGGATCATAGGTGCCGATTTCCTCGATGCAGCGGCCGTCACGGGGGCTGCGGGAGTCAGCGACAACGATGCGGTAGTAGGGGTTCTTCTTGGCGCCCATTCTTCTGAGTCTGATCTTAACCATGGTGATATCTCCTTGTTTGATAATATAATTTGTTTTTGTTTTTATCGAAACCCTGTGCGGGTCGAATTGAAAGTTGAAAGGTGAAAATTGAAAATGGGGGTGTTTTTCAGATTGCCATCTGAAAAACAGGAATGATCTGCGAATTGAAAGTCGAATCTTTCTTTTTCATCGTTCAAATGGCAATTTGAACGATTCCGAAACTTTCAACTTTCAATTTTCAATTTTCAACTCATCCAATGCCCGGGAAGCCGCCCATGCCTGGGAAGCCGCCCCGTCTTTGCAGCTTTTTCAGCTTCTTTCCGGCGGCCTTGCCGGAGAACTGCTTCATCATCTGCTGCATGGTCTGGAACTGCTTGAGCAGCTTGTTTACGTCCTCTACCCGGGTGCCGGAGCCCGCGGCGATGCGCTTTTTCCGGCTGGAGCCCAGGATGCCGGGGTTCTCCCGCTCCTGGGGGGTCATGGAGCGGATGATGGCCTCCACCCGACCCAGGGCCTTTTCGTCCACCTGCAGGTCCTTCATGCTGCCCATGCCGGGGATCATGCCCATCAGATCCTGCAAATTCCCCATGTTCTTCAGCTGGCTCAGCTGATCCAGGAAGTCCGTCAGGGTGAATTTGTTCTGCCGCAGCCGTTCCTCCAGCTCGGCGGCCTTCTTCTGGTCGATGGCCTGCTCCGCCTTTTCGATGAGGCTCAGCACGTCGCCCATGCCCAGGATCCGCCCCGCCATACGGCCGGGGTGGAAGGGCTCGATCTGATCCAGCTTCTCGCCCACGCCGATGAACTTGATGGGCTTGCCGGTGACGGCCTTGACGGACAGGGCCGCGCCGCCCCGGGCGTCGCCGTCCAGCTTGGAGAGCATGACGCCGTCCACGTCCAGCCACTCGTTGAAGCTCTGGGCCGCGTTCACCGCGTCCTGGCCGGTCATGGCGTCCACCACCAGCAGGATCTCGTTGGGCTTGACCTCGGCCTTGATGGCCTGGAGCTCCTCCATGAGCTTCTCGTCGATGTGCAGACGGCCCGCGGTGTCCAGGAAGACCATGTCGTTGCCGTGCTGCTGGGCGTGGCGCAGTCCTTCCCGGGCGATCTTCACGGGATCGTCCTGGCCCATCTGGAAGACCGGGATGTCCAGCTGGCCGCCCACCACCTCCAGCTGCTTGATGGCGGCGGGGCGATAGACGTCGCAGGCCACCAGCAGGGGCCGCTTGCTCTGGGTCTTTTTGAAGTACCCGGCCAGCTTGGCGCCGTTGGTGGTTTTGCCCGCGCCCTGCAGGCCCACCAGCATCACCACGGTGGGGCCGTTGGAGGCCATGTTGATCTTCTGGTTCTCGCCGCCCATCATGGCGGTGAGCTCCTCGTTGACCACCTTCACCACCATCTGAGCGGGGTTCAGGCCCTCCAGCACGTCGGCGCCCACGCAGCGCTCCGTGACGACCTTGATGAAGTCCTTGACGACCTTATAGCTGACGTCGGCCTCCAGCAGGGCCAGGCGGATCTCCCGCATGGCCTCCTTCACGTCGTTGGGGGTCAGCCGTCCCTTGCTCCGCAGCTTTTGGAAGGCGTTGGAGAGTTTTTCGCTTAGTCCTTCAAATGCCATTTTCTTACTCCTTTAGGGTCTTCGCCAGCCGGGCGAGGGCCTTCGCTGTCTCCTTCAGGGCCTGGGGGCTCATCTCCGGCAGGCCTGCGGCCAGGTTCTCCAGACGGGCGGCGATTTCCGCGGCCGCCCGGTCCCGGGCCAGGCAGTGGGTGATCTCCTCCAGCCGCAGCAGCTGGGCCTCGGCCCGGCTCACGGCGTCGTGTACGCCCTGACGGCTGGTGCCCATCAGCTCCGCAATCTCCGCCAGGCTCAGATCCTGGTTGTAGTGGAGGTCGAAGCAGTCCCGCTGCTTCTCGGTGAGCAGCTCCCCATAGCAGTCCAGCAGCAGAGACATGGTCAGCTTGTCCGGCTTCATGGGGCGCGCCTCCTTGTCAAAGTCTTTCCATTGACAGCTTGCCCAGTATAGCACATCCCGCCGGGTTTGTCAAGGGAAAATATTTGACAAGCAAGTGTTTTTGGATGGTCCCGCGATCTTGTGTATCAGAGCGGCACCGTCTTTCGTCTGCTCCCCATTACAGGAATCTATGTCAAAAAGTATTTCAAGCAGGAATTGCGCCAGACGAGACGGAGGACGCAGGCGGGCTGATGCCCGGCGAGGACGACAACGAAGTATGGCACGATTCCCGCCGGAATAGATTAAGTGTTTCTATGGAAGCTCAGTAAAAAGCCACCCGCAAGCATTGTCTGAAGCATGCTTGCGAGTGGCTGTCTGCTTAATTTTGCTTATCTTCGATGAATAACGGCAGAATGCTCATGATATCTGAGCCGGGAGCGGTTTCGCAGTTCATAACATATTGATAGCCGTCCTGCGTCCAAAAGGCAATCCCCTTGTAATCCGGGGAATTGCCGCGAAAGCGAACCTGAACCCCTTCTACGGTTTCTTGTCCGGATTCCGGCCATTGATCCCAGGAAGCATAGACATCCTGATCGGTCTTCACAGACTTCCAGATCACAACCCGTCCGACAAATTCATCTGAGGTATAGCCTAAGGCCAGCGTCCCATTATCAGCTGCGCATTGAATCTTCCCGTTATGCTCGCTGACGTCAGGAAGCTGATAGCCAAACCCCAGCTCCGCCTCAATCTCTTCCATTGTCATCTCTTCCGGCAGGATCGGATCGGAATCGCTTGCATCCGAAGGAATGACCGTTGTTGCTTGCTCCGTTTCTGTCTGTACAGAGCCGGCTGCCTCCTGCTCGTTCGCGGAGGAAGAGGCGGGCGTTTTCGGTGCGGCTGCACTGGGGCGAACAGAACTTTTGCAGCCGACCAAAACGGAAGCTGTCAATAAGAGCACAAGAACCACAATAAGCATCTTTTTCATGAATGATCTCACATCCTTTCTGAAACTCTGGTTTTTCACCTTCTGCATTCTGCGTATCAGCTTTTCGGAAACAGCCTCTGCACTAAATAGTACCAGGCATCTCCCCATTTTGTAAAGTAGATTATTTTAGTTTCTGTATCAGCTATCCGATTCTTCCAAAACCCAGTATATAACCGTTGTTGCTATGATCGCCGGAAACAATTAGAGAATTGGATGCAGCATTATATGTTCGGGTAACGAATCCGACTACACTATTGTTATAAGAACCATTTCCGTTGATGTTTCCTTCGACAGAGGTAATTGTGACTAAATTTCCATTTCTTTCCACAGCTGTAATTATCCCAACATGATTTGCATAGCAATCGGTATTATTCCAGTCAAAGAAAACAAAGTCTCCTCTTTTTGGGGTAAAGGAAGAAGTATATAGTGTGGCATTACTCCAATTCCAACCTCCTGTACCCTCACTGTACCAATCCCCTTGATAAACACTCCTTGAGACATACATATGCCCTTGCTCACAGAAATGGGCAACCTGCTGAGTGCATGCTCCGTGCCTTAAAACTGGATATGTATAATTGATTGGGGTGCTCAAATTTGAGGTGTAGTAATACAGCGTACCCGTTGAATATTGAGCAATTGTAACATAATTATAACTCGCTAAATCTGCCGTATATGCGCACCAACTCGAAAAAGCAGCACACCAATCTGCATTTATATTATATCCTGGATTTGCTGATTGATGATTTCCACACTCTGCCTCAGCAGACTGTATCATTACCTCTATTGGTGAGAGTTGCTTTCCTACAGCTATCCAAGTACGGTTTCCATTTGCAGTAATAGCACTCGGATTGTGGGTGCCGATTTGCTGACCGCCTTCCATCCATCTGTCAAATTCGTAACCGCTTGAAGGCATGCAGCTGACAGGAAAAGTAGCACCTTTGGTGTAATAACCACTCACTTGATTACCGGTTCTTCCGCTAAGGGTTACGGTAGTGATTCCTGTTCCAGAATTAACGGAAAGGCTTACTTTGCAGGAGCCAGTTTTCAACTCCCAAAGGAGATAAATGGCAATCGCTCTGGTTGTATTGCTGTTTGGTTGGAATTCATTCTCAAATTCGGGAACACAAGCGAGATAGCCTTGATTGTTGGCCCAAACACAAGCACTATAATACCACGCTGAAGGATCCGCGTTCAAATTCGAAAGAGAACCTGCTGTTGTGGAAAGGCAAGTTATTTGATGACTTTGAACAGCCTTATAAATGAAAGTAACCGTTTCTTTATTCTTTACAACTGCATTTGGCGAAAACTGTCCTGTACTTGTACCACTTGTTATACCAAAGTATGCCGCCCAGCCAACTGCATTAAAATAATAGGCATTTGCACTCACATCCGAAAACTGAGTGGCATAGTTTTGGTATCCCATCGGGCCGCCCGCTAATTTCCACAGAAAAGTGACTACCTGAGCTCGTGTGAGATTGTTATTCGGAGAGAATGTGTTGGAACTGGTACCAGTGGTAATCCCTTGGTTATATGCCCAATATACAGCATCATGATAATAAGAATAATCAGGAACATCTGAAAAAATTGAAGCTGCAACAGACGCTATTGGCATAGTGATAATGATGAGAACAGCCAAGATAAAACTGACTATTTTGTATTTCAAAATCAACCAATCCCTTCGTTTTTTACTAAATCCAGAAACTATCTGTACTGCAATTTTACCATAGTTTT
The DNA here is from genome assembly GCA_017541995.1 of Oscillospiraceae bacterium. Lineage (GTDB taxonomy): Bacteria > Bacillota > Clostridia > Oscillospirales > Oscillospiraceae > JAFRPC01. The sequence continues at coordinate 55,994 of JAFXYD010000070.1, read as the reverse complement.
AGGAGAAAAGCAATAAATATATTGAGCAATTTGAATATTTTTTCATAATTATCTATCTCAATTCAAAAGTGATTTGGCAGTTATTCTTTTTCTCCGCCCGCAAAGGGATCGTCTGCGGCAGTCGGCAGCGTTGCGTCCCTGCAAGATAGCGCGGTTCTTGTCCTAAAATCTTGAATAAATAATCAGGGAATATCCTCGTCGGTATCGTCATAGACGGGGATATCATATACGTCCACGTCCTCGTCGGTGTCCTCCTCGGTCACCTGCTCCTGTCGGGGCTGGGTGGCCGCGGGCTGCTGGGAATCCGCGCCGGAGGCGGTGGTCTCGGGTGCCTCCTCGGAGGCAGGGTGCAGCTCCGTCTCACCGGGGGCAGCGGGCTCCCGGTCGGGATTCTGGGTGGGAGCGGCGGGCGTGGTCAGGCTGGGCACGTTCGCCTCGCCGCTGCCGCTCTCCATGGGGCTGCTTTCGCCGGGCTTCAGCACCGGCAGGGTCTGGCTGGGGAGGGTCTCCTCCGGCTTTGTCTCTGTGCAGGCGCACAGCAGGCAGAGGCAGAGCAGGGCCGCTGCCAGGACGATCAGCAGTTCTTTGCGCTTCATGGCTTATCCTCTCTTTCCGTCGCGGCGGGGCAGGGGGCGCTTGTTCCCCTGCCCGTCCACGATCCAGGTATTGTCCAGATGGCCCACCAGGCTGGCTTTGACGGCGGCCACGTATTCCTTCCGCAGGGCGTCCCGCTCGGCCTGCTCCGCCTCGGTGAGGCCCTCGGCCCTGGCCTTTCGGGCCAGGGCGTTGATGCGATCAATTTTTTCTTGCTTCATAATCCAATCTCACTTTGTTTATTATCCCACGGCGTTGGACACCGTTGCCACCGGCTGGGCGCGCTCCGGATCGACCACGCAGACCTCGCCGGGGGTGCAGATATAGAGCAGGCCGTCCTTCAGAATCGCCCGGGCGTTGTCCGGGAGGTATTCCAGAGCCAGGCTGCCCCGCTCCTTCCAGGCCTCGCCGGTCCAGTGCAGCAGCAGATATTGGTTCCGCTCCCCCTTGCGCACGGGCAGGCCCGCCAGTCCGGCGGCGGGGTCCGTGAACAGGGCGCCGGGATCCGTCAGAGCCCCGGCGGGGGGATTTTCCAGGCGGAGGGTATCCAGGGCTTTAGGAGCGGCGGGATCGCGCAGGTCGAACATGGTCAGCCGCCAGTCCCCCTCTCCGGCGGGCGCCTCCAGGCAGAGCACCAGACCCGCCCCGAATTCCCGGAGATAGAGGGTCTCCCCTTCCACCGCCAGATCCCCGGCGGGGCTGGGGGCCGCGGGATCCCGGAGATCCACGGTATGCACCGCGCCGCTCTCCCCCGCGGCGCTGAGCCAGGCTGCGCCGCCGGCAAAGCGGCAGTCCGCCAGCCCAGCCTCGCCGCCCAGGCTGGTCAGGGCGCCGCTGAGCTCCAGTTCTTCATTCAGCACCGCCAGCTGACTGGAGCGCAGGCTGCCGCCTTCCTCGTAGTTGGTCCAGCCGTGCTTCTCATCGGTGTAGGCGGAGAAGCTGCGGCTGTCGGCGCCGGTGACGGCGCAGAGGCCGCCCTCCAGCACTCCCAGGGCCGAAACGTCCGGAAGGGCCCCCTCCAGCACGCAGCCTCCCAGCAGCTGCAGGCCATTGTCCAGCCGCAGGTGCTTGAGCTCGGTCCGGGCGCTGACGGTGCAGTCCACCACGGTATAGGGCTCCTCCCGGCGGGGCTCGGAGAGCTCCTCGGTCCAGAAGGTCCGGCAAAGGAAGAAGTCCCGGTCCCGGCCTCCCACGCCTTCCACCGTGCCGGTGAAGGCGATGGCGTCGGTCACCCGGCCGTCCTCCATCCGCAGGGCGGAGATCATGCTCAGCGCCGCCCGGTCGGGCTCGGGGCTCAGATACACGTCCAGGGGATCCAGCCGCAGGGTCTTTCCGTTCTCCGTCAGGCTGGGCAGCAGCGCCTCGGCTTCCTCGGGCAGGGCCAGAAGGCCTTGCCGCGTCACCAGGCAGAGCCTGTTCTCCACCAGGCGGGCATCCACCAGGCTGCCCGCCACCACGGTCTCCGTCAGCAGCCGGGGCGCCCGCTTGTCGGCGGTGTCCAGGAAGGCCACGTGGACCTCGTCGCTGTCCTCCCAGCCGGTGCCCAGCTCCGGGTCGTAGCCGGAGACGGTGTAGACCACGGCGGCCCGGTCCTCGGCAAGATAAAGCCGCTGGGCAAAGCCGTTCCCGGCCTTCTCCACCCGGGTATAGGAGAGGATCTCGCTGCGCTCCCCCGCCATGGAGAGGATCACCAGGCCGTAGCTGTCCAGCATATAGATATAATCCCCCAGGGCGGCCACGGTGTCGCCCTGGGCGGCTCCCGCGGCGGCCAGCCGCAGGCCCTCGGCCCGGGGGGCGTCCTGGCTGTCCGGCCCGGCGAAGGTCCGTCCGGCGTTTTGCAGGGCCTCCAGAATGGCCTCGGCGTTCTGCGCCGGCTTCAGATCCCCGATGGGCTCCCGCTCCACCTTGCCCCGCTCAGCCAGGAGGGGCTCGGCGGCCCCGTCCCCGCCGCAGGCGGAGAAGCTTGCCGCCAGGAGGATCAGCGCTAAGATCAGACAAATCGTCTTTTTCACGGAGCGGCTCCTTTCTTCATAGTCACGGATCGTTGACAACTGAAAACGTTCCCCATGCAAAGCGGAGGCCTTGCATGGGGAACGGCGTTTGTTTGGCTTACTCGGCGTCCTCGGCCAGAGCCTGCGCCTGCTCCTCCACGGTGGGCTCCAGCAGGGCCCGGATGGAAAGGGAGATACGCTTGTTCTCGGCGTCGATGTCGATGATCTTGGCGTCCACTTCCTGGCCGACGCTCAGCACGTCCTCGGGCTTGCCGATGCGGCGATCCGCGATCTGGGAGATGTGGATCAGGCCGTCCACGCCGGGAACGATCTCGGCGAAGGCGCCGAAGGTCATCATCTTGACAACCTTGACCTTGGCCACGTCGCCCACGCTGTACTTGGCGGTGAACTGGTTCCAGGGGTTCATCTCAGCGGTCTTGTAGCCCAGGGAGATCTTGCGCTTCTCGGGATCCAGGGCAATGACGTAGACGTCGATGACGTCGCCGACCTTGACCACCTCGGCGGGATTCTTGATCCGCCGCCAGCTGAGCTCGGAAACATGGACCATGCCGTCCACGCCGCCGATGTCCACGAAGGCGCCGTAGGAAGTCAGGGACTTCACGGTGCCGGTGTACTTCTTGCCCACCTCGATCTCGGACCAGATCTTCTCCTGGGCAGCCTTGCGCTCCTCGTTGGCCACAGCGCGGATGGAGCCCACCACACGGCCGCCGCGGCGCTCGCGGTTGACCTCGGTGATGCGGATGCGGACCGTCTGGCCCTTCAGCTCCTCCAGGTTGCCGCCCCGGGCCACGCCGGAGGCGGAGGCGGGGATGAACACCCGAACGCCCTTGACGTTGGCCACCAGGCCGCCCTTGTTGGTCTCGGTGATCTTGGCTTCCACGGGAGTCTTGTTGTCGGCCGCTTCCTGCAGCTCGTCCCAGACCCGCATGCCGTCCAGCTTCTTGCGGCTGAGCTGCACGGTGCCTTCCTGATCGTTGACGCGAACGACGAAGACCTTGATCTCGTCGCCCACATGGAGCACGTCCTCGGGCTTGACGTTGGGATCGGCGCTGACTTCGTCACAGGGGATATAACCGGCGTGCTTGGTCCCAAGATCAACCTGGACTTCGGTGGTGCCGATGGCGACGACTGTGCCTGTGACCGTATCTCCTGTGTTCAGAGTCTTGATACTGGCGTCAAGCAGCGCCTCGAAGCTTTCCTCCGTTGCAGTATTTTCTGCAGTTTTGATTTCATCCATGGTTTGATTGACCTCCTTTATAATCCACGCAGGCGTCGATGCCCCTGCCGTGATGCCAATGGTATGAATGCCTGAAAAATCGCAGTCCGCCAGCTCGGCGGCGTTGTCCACCGCATAGACCCTGCCGCAATGGGCCCGGCAAATGGCGGCCAGCTGCCTGGTATTGGAGCTGCCGCGGTCGCCCACCACCACCATGGCGTCGCTTTGGGCGGCCAGCTCAGCGGCAGCATTCTGCCTATTTTCAGTCGCTTCGCATATTGTATCAAATTTTTTGCAATTTGTACAGTGGGAATTTACGATTTCTCCATATTTTTTCCACAAATTTTGATTGGAAGTGGTCTGCGCCACCAGTGCCAGGGGCATATTCCGGCGTTCCGGCTCCTCTGAGAGCCAGTTTTCCAGCTCCTCGGGGCTCTCCACCACCAGCGGATCCCGGCACCAGCCGGAAATGCCCACCACCTCGGGGTGGGTTCGGGTGCCGTAGATCACGGGCTTGCGGCCCTCGGCCTCCGCCCGGCGCACCAGCTTGTGGATCCGGTCCACAAAGGGGCAGGTGGCGTCCACCACCCGCAGGCCCCGGGCCTCCAGGGCCTCGTAGACGGCCCGGCCCACGCCGTGGGCCCGGATGATGACGGTGGCCCCCGCGGGGATCTCCGCCACGGAGCCCGCCTCCCGGACCCCCAGGGCGTTGAAGCGCTCCACCACGTGGCGGTTGTGGACGATGGGCCCCAGGGTCACCACGGCCCCGCCCTCCCGGGCCACCTGCTCCACGGTGTCCACCGCCCGCTGCACGCCGAAGCAGAAGCCCGAATTTTCCGACACAATCACGTTCATTTCGATGCTTCCCCCATCTCGTAAATGCGTTCCATCAGCTCCGCCGTGTGCCGCTCCAACTCCTCGGAGTCGGGGCGGCGGGAGGAGTAGGCGGGGGTGTAGGCCTCGCCCATGATGACCCGGATGGGCTGGAAGGGCTTGCGGCCGTGGGTGATGTACACCGGCACCAAGGGCACCCCGGCCCGCTGGGCCAGGAGCACCGCCCCGGACTTGGGCTCGGACTTCTTGCCCTTCTTCACCCGGGTTCCCTCTGGGAAGATCAGCAGCTTCTCCCCGTTCTTCAGCACGGAGAGGGATTTCTTGACGGCGGCCATGTCCGCGTGGTCCCGGTCCACCGGGAAGGCCCGAAAGGCCGCCAGAAAGCGGCCGAAGATCGGCTTCTCAAAGAGGCTCTTCCGGGCCATGGTCCAGGGCGGCATCCGGGTCTTCATCAGCAGGAAGACCCAAAGCGGATCCGCGAAGCCGGAGTGGTTGGCGCAGATCACGCAGGGTCCCTCCGGCAGATTCTCCCGGCCCCGGAAGCTGGACCAATGGTACAGAGACAGGACAATCCGCAGAATCCACCAGAGAATGGGATAGATGTATCGGACGGCAAAGCCGTTGCCGTATTCCTTCTTCTTCGGCTTCTTCCCGGCTGCCTCGGGCGGACGGCCAATGGCCGCCCCTACGGTCTCTGTTGCCTGTTGCCTGTTGCCTGTTGCCTCATTCATGGCTGCTCGCCTTCTTTCGGATGATGGCCTTCATCTCCGCCACCACCTGGTCGATGCTCAGCTGGGAGCAGTCCAGAACCTCCGCGTCGTCGGCGCACTTCAGAGGGGCGATCTTCCGGTTCATGTCCTGTTCATCCCGCTTGACAATGTCGACGTACACGTCCTCGTATTTGACCTGCTCCCCCTTGGCCGTCAGCTCCTTGAAGCGGCGGTCCGCCCGGACCTCGGCGGAGGCGGTGAGGAAGACCTTGACGGTGGCCTGGGGCAGCACCACGGTGCCGATGTCCCGGCCGTCCATTACCACGTTGTGGGTACGGGCCAGGCTGCGCTGCATGTCCAGCAGGTAGTCCCGGACGCAGCTCTGGGCCGCCACCCCGGAGGCCATTTTGGACATTTCCGGGGTTCGGATCAGCTCCGTCACGTCCTGGCCGTTGAGGATCATGTGCTGAATCCCGTCGTCCTGGTAGTCAATTTGGATATTCACATCGTCGATGCAGCGCTCGATGCCGTCCCTGTCCTTGGGGCCGATGCCCATGAGGCTCATGTGGTAGCCCACGGTGCGGTAGATGGCCCCGGTGTCCACGTAGAGATAGCCCAGCTCCCGGGCCACCCGCCGGGCGATGGTGCTCTTCCCCGCCCCGGCAGGCCCGTCAATGGCGACGGAAATAAACTTGTCCATATGTACAACCTCCTGTGAATTGAGAATTGAGAATTGAGAGTTGAGAATTATCCTTATTCCTTATTACCTGTTCCTTTTACAGCGGCCTGGGCGGCGGCGTAGCCCGTACTCCAGGCGATTTGCAGGTTGAAGCCGCCGGTGTAGGCGTCCACGTCCATGACTTCCCCGGCGAAGTAGAGGCCGGGGACCAGCTTGCTTTCCATGGTTTTCGGGTCGATCTCCTTCACGGAAACGCCGCCGGAGGTGACGATGGCCTCCTCCACGGGGCGCTTGCCCCGGATTGCCACGGTGAAGTGCTTGGTGAGCTCCAGAAGGGCCCGGCGCTGCTCCCTGGTGACGGCGTTCACCTTAGTGTCGCCGGGGATGCCGGAGCGGGCCACCATCACGGGGATCAGGGTCTTGGGGTAGAGGCCCGACAGGGCGTTCTCGAAGCTGCGGTTCTTGGCCGCGGCAAAGTCCCGGAGGATCCGGGCGTCCAGGGTGGCCTCGTCCAGGGCGGGCTTCAGGTCGATCTCAACCGTGTACGCCTTCCCTGCTTCCATGTGGGCCGAGGCGGAGAGGATCACCGGCCCGGAGAGGCCGAAGTGGGTGAAGAGCAGCTCCCCGAATTCCTCAAAGACGGGCTTGGCGTGGGTCGCACAGGGGACGGAGGAAGGGGAAACGGATTCCTCGCTTCGCTCGGAATGACAGTCTGGATCTGTTGCCTGTTGCCTGTTGCCTGTTGCCCCGTCGGTACATTCATACAGCCGAATGCTGATATTCCGCAGGGCCAGGCCCTGCATTTTGGCGCAGCAGTCCCCCTCCTCCACCAGGGGCACCAGGGAGCCCACGGGGGGCACGATGCTGTGGCCCAGGGCCTGCGCCATGCGGCAGCCGTCCCCGGTGGAGCCGGTGGCGGGGTAGGATTTGCCGCCCGTCGCCAGGATCACGGCCGGGGCAAAATAGTCCCCCCTGTCCGTGCGGACCCCGGAAATGTGCCCGTTTTCGACGAGCAGCTCTTTCGCCCTTGCCCGGCGGATCTCCACCCCGGCGTAGCCCAGGGCGGTCTTCAGGGCATCCACCACGGAGGCGGACTTGTCGGACACCGGAAAGACCCGGTTGCCCCGCTCCGTCTTGGTCTCGCAGCCGTGGGACTCAAAAAAGCTGATCGTATCCTCCGGCGTAAAGCCCGACAGGGCGGAATACAGAAAGCGGGGATTGGTGGGTACGTTTTTCAGCACCTCCTGCCAGGAGCAGTTGTTGGTGAGATTGCAGCGGCCCTTCCCCGTAATATACAGTTTTTTGCCCAGGCGCTCGTTGGGCTCCAGCAGCAGGACCCTGGCCCCGGCGTAGCCCGCCTGGACGGCGGCAAACATCCCGGCGGCCCCGCCGCCGATTACGATTACGTCGTATTCGTTCATAACGCTTATCCTTTGAATTGAGAATTGAGGGTTGAGAATTGAGAATGATCGGTGTTTCCAACTCTCAATTCTCAATTCTCAATTCCCGAAGCTCCGCTTCGCTCAGCTCCCGCCACTGGCCGGGCTTCAGATCCCCCAGGGTAATGGGGCCCTCAGCCACGCGCTGGAGGCGGGTGGGGGTGAGGCCTGCGGCCTGGGCCATGCGGCGGATCTGCCGATTCCGCCCCTCGTGGATGGTGATCTCCAGCAGGGCGGTGGCTATGTGCGCCCTCGTTTCGGATCCGTCGTCCTGAGCGGAGCGCAGCGGAGTCGAAGGACCCGTTCCCGCGTCCCCGATTCCCGATTCCCGATTCCCGATTCCCTGCCCTGTTGCCTCATCGGAGCGGGGTTCCTGTGGCGAGCAATGCTCGCCGCTACGGACGGGTGCGTCCCCAGTTGCCTGTTGCCTGTTGCCTGTTGCCTGACGCACCCACACCAGCCGCACCTCCGGCGGCTTGATCCGATACCCGTCCAGCTCGATGGGCCGCCGGAGCAGGGCCAGGGCCTCCTCATGCCAGCCGGAGACCCAGAGGCGGTAGGTCTTGCGGACCTCCCCCGCCGGGTGGGTCAGGCGGTTTGCCAGCTCGCCGTCGTTGGTCATCAGCAGCAGGCCCTCGGAGAACTGGTCCAGACGGCCCACGGGGTAGAGCCGCCCCAGCTCCGGGGGCAGCAGCCGGGCCACGGTGGGGCGGCCCTTCTCGTCGGAGAGGGTGGTGACCACCCCCCGGGGCTTGTTCAGCAGAACGGTGGTGGTTTTGGCCGGGGCGGCGGGCAGAGGGCGGCCCTCCACCAGAATCTCGTTCCGCTCCGGGTCCGCCGTATCGCCAAGCCGGGCAAGGTCCCCGTCCACGGTGACCTTGCCCTGGATGATCCATTCCTCCGCCGTCCGCCGGGAGCAGAGCCCCGCGGCGGCGATGAGCTTTTGCAGTCGTTCTTTCATGCTTGTTTATCCCCTGGAAACGGGAATCTCCGCCACGGCTTTTCCGTTCAGCAGCACCCGCACGGCGCCGGGGTCGGCGTAGGACAGGCCGGGGACGCAGACCAGCCTGGGCTCCTCCCCGGGGGCCAGAGCCAGCTCCAGCCCGGCCCGGGCCAGCAGAGGCGTGCCGTCCGGGGCGCGGAGCAGAGGCGCTCCCGCCCGGGCCACGGTCCGGATCTCGTACTGCCCGAAGGCCCAGTCATAGAGGGCCATATGGTCCCGCCAGTCGTCGGGGTCGTTGACGGTGACGCAGATCAGCGTCCGGCCCATGCGCTGGGCCGCGCTCACCAGCAGGCGGCCCGCGGCCTTGGTATAGCCGGTTTTGACCCCGATGCAGCCGGGGCAGTGCCAGAGCAGCTTGTTGTGGTTGCGCAGCACCCGGTTCCCCGCCACGCTTGCGGAGCGGGTGGCGGCCGCCTGCCGAAAGGCCGGATTTTCCAGAGCCCGGGCCGTCAGCAGGGCCAGATCCCGGGCGGTGCTGTAGTTGCCCTCCTGGTCCAGCCCGTGGGGATTGGCGTAGCGGGTGTTCTGCAGCCCCAGCTCCCGGGCGCTTTGGTTCATCCGCTCCACAAAGGCGGCCTCGCTGCCCGCCACGTCAATGGCCAGCGCCAGGGCGGCGTCGTTGCCGGATTGGAGCAGGGTGCCCAGCAGCAGCTCCTGCCGGGTCAGAATCTCCCCCTGCTTCAGATACAGGGAGGAGCCCTCCACCCCCACGGCCTCCGCCGGAATGGCGACGGGCCGCTCCGGCTCCCCGGCCAGGCAGGCCAGGTAGGCGGTCATGATCTTGGTGGTGGAGGCCATCAGCGCCGGGGTATCGGGGTGCCGGGACCAGAGCAGAGCTCCGGTGTCGGCGTCCATCACCACGCAGCAGCCCGCGGAAACCGCGGGCACAGGCGCGGCGGTCTGGGCAAAGACAGGCAAAGCAAAGCAAGCGGCGCAGAGCATAATCGCCGCCGTGATACAGAAAAGTCGTTTCATATTTCATCACCCGCGGACAGTTTGCCCGAATCGTGACGAAATATGCGCAAAGCCGTCAAGGATTCATTGTCGCTTGATCAGGCCTCGTCCTTGGCCTTTCTCCCGTCCAGGAAGTCGGCCAGCTTGTCGATGAGGTCCGGGGCCTGCTCCACGATGCGGTCCACGGTGGTGGAGGCGGGCTCCGCCACGGGCAGCATCCGCACGGAGTCGCCCTTGAGGACCAGGAAGGCCACGGGGTCGATGCTGACGCCGGCCCCCAGGCCGCCGCCGAAGGGGTCCTTCTTGGCGGACAGGGCGCTCTTGGTGGCGAAGTCGGTGCCGCCGCCGCCCATGCCGATATGGACCTTGGTGATGGGGACGATGGTGACCCCGTCACCCAGGTGTACGGGCTGGCCGATGATGGTATTTACGTCCACCATCTTCTGGATCTTCTCCATGGAGGAGGTCAGCATGTCGGAAATGTTGTGATTCATAATTAACCCACCTTTTCTTCGGTTTCATTGGTTTCAGATTCCGGTTCTTCCTGTTCGCGGCGCTTTTTCTCGTTTCGTTTCTGACGCAGGAACAGGGCCGCGGCCTTCCCTGCGTATTTCAGAAGCAGCAACACCACGCCGCCGATGCGGAGGCGGATGTGCAGCTCCGCCTCCAGATCCGTTTCCGAGGCGGTAAAGTCCGGGTAGACGGCGATTTTCCGCTCCTTGATGCGGAAGGCCCGCTCCAGAATGGGCAGGGCGACGCCGATGGCCTCCCAGGCGGTGCCGACGGTTCTGGCGGTCTTGGCGGGGTCGCCCCCTGCCAGCACCGCCCGGATCCGCAGCCGGGTGACGGTGAGCTTCCGGTGGAAGAACTCTCCCACGAAGCCCGCTCCCAGCCTGGCCCAGGGGATCAGCCCGGCAATTTTGTCCGGCAGGGACTTTTTGGGCTTCGGCTTCTTCGGCTCCGGCTCCTTGGGCTTGGCGATCAGACTCTGGGCCTGCTGCTTTTTCTTCTTATTCTTCTTGGTCTCGGCCTTTTTGGCGGCCTTGGCGGCCTTCTTGGCCTCGGCCTTCTCCCGCTTCTTCCGGGACTGGGGCTTCTTCGGGAGGATGCCGATTTTGAAGAACAGCAGGGTCAGCTTCAGCTGGATCTCGCCGTGATAGCGGAACAGCACCCCCACCGGGATGCAGCCGATGAGGAAGAGGACCCCGAGCACGATCAGAAGGACCTTCATACCCCGTCCTCCTTCCCGTCTGCGTGCTTCCGTAGGGAGGCATCCCCTGTTGCCTGCTCCCCTGTTGCCTGTTGCCTGTTGCCTGTTGCCTCCGCTGCCTCCTCAGAGGCAGCGGCGAAGTTCACCTTCTCCATCTCCGGCAGCTCCTCCAGGGACTCCAGGCCGAAGGTGCGGAGGAAGTCCGGGGTGGTGCGGTAGAGGATGGGGCGGCCCGGGGCCTCCAGGCGGCCGTTCTCCTCGATGAGCTTCTTATTCAGAAGCGCGGAGACGGAATAGGAGCTGTCCACCCCCCGGAGCTTCTCCACGAAGGCCTTGGTGGTGGGCTGGTAGTAGGCGATGATGGTCAGGGTCTCCAGCTGGGAGGCGGAGAGCTTGGGGGGCTTCCGGGTCTCCAGGGCCTTGGTGACCCAGGGGGCCAGGTCGTTCTGAGAGCACATCTGCCAGCTGTCCTCCAGCCGCAGGATCCGAATGCCCCGGCGCTCAAAGGCGTAGAGATCCATGAGCTCCTTCATGACGGCCCGGAGCTCCTCGGGGTCGGTCTCGGTGACAAAGCAGAGCCGCTCCGTCTCCACCGGCTCCCCGGCGGCAAACAGAATGGCCTCGCAGATGCGGGCAAGCTCCTTATGGTCCATGGACTTCCTCCTTTTCCGGGAGCTTCAGCAGGCGGACGGTGGTCTCCCCGTGCTCCTCCTCCAGCTCCACGGCGTTGGTTTTGCAGAGCTCCAAAACAGCCAAAAACGTGGCGACGATCTCCGATCGGCTGCGGCAGCCCCGGAACAGGCGGCGCAGGGCGCTGACGCCCCGCAGCACCAGCTTTTTCAGCAGCTCGGCGGTCTTTTTGGTGACGGGATAGGGCTCCCGGCCCACGATGCCCTCGAAGCTGGCCCGGGGCGGGGGCAGGAGCTTCCTGCTCCGCTCGGCGATGCTGTCAAAGGCCCGCAGCAGGTCGGCGGGCTCGTGGCGGTAGCGATAGGTCATATCCCGTTCAAAGGGCTCGGGGCCCTTGGTGAAGAGGCCCAGGCCCAGCTCGTTGCGCTGCTCCAGCACGGCGGCGGCGCTTTTGATCCGGTCAAAGGCCTCCTGGCGCTGCCGCTCCTGGAGGGACTGGATCAGCAGCTCCATCTCCGACAGGGCCTCCGCCTGCTCGGCGGCGGAGAGGAGCATCTTGGTCTTGATGAGCATCAGATGGGAGGCCATGGCGATAAACTCGCTGGCGATCTCCATATCCATGCGCTTCATCTCGTCCAGATAGGCCAGGTACTGCTCCAAAATGGCGGTGATGGAGACGTCCTGGATCTCGATTTTATTCTTGCTCAGCAGCAGCAGGATCAGATCCAGCGGACCGTCGAAGTCCTCGGCGGTCTCGTCGTGGGATTTGACCACGCCGCTCAGGTGGTATTTCGGTTCGTCCATATTGTCTCGGTTTTCGACTTTCATCAAAGGATGCCCGCCGCGGCCTTGGCGATGGGCTCGGCAACGGCGGAAACGCAGTTCAGAACGCCCTGCTGCAGAAGGGCCAGGGGCCGATCCAGCACGCCGCTGAAGAGCAGGGCCGCCAGAAGGAAGAAGCCGTAGCGCTCATAGCGCATCAGCTGGGCGTAGGCCCGCTCCGGCAGCACAATGGCCAGGATCTTGGAGCCGTCCAGGGGGGAGATGGGGATCAGATTGAACACCGCCAGGCCCGCGTTGAGGCTCATGCAGATCCGGAAAAACCGACTGAGATAGTAGCCCCAGCCCGAGGCCTCCCTGTACCCCGCCCACATATACAGCAGCTTCTGATCCCCGCTGTAGAGGAGGATGTAGAAGGCCGTGCCGAAGCTCAGCGCCAGCAGCAGATTGGAGACGGGCCCCGCGGCGGCGGTGAGGGCCATGCCCAGCTTGGGGCTTTTGATTTTCGTCATCCGGTAGGGGTTCACGGGCACAGGCTTGGCCCAGCCGAAGCGGAACGCCACCATCATCACGAAGCCGAAGAGATCCAGATGCCGCAGGGGATTCAGGCTGATGCGGCCCTGGCGCTTGGCGGTGTCGTCCCCCAGCCAGTAGGCGGAAAGGCCGTGGCAGCTCTCATGCACCGAAATGGCGATCAGCGCCGCTCCGGCATAGAAAATCCGTTCGATCAACCGGCTCAGGTCGATGCCCTGAAACCAGCTTGTTAATCCACTCATGGTCAAAACTCCAATTTGAAGATAATACTACTTATCCAGATTACAGGTTATTGTACCATAGTTTTTCCCGTTTCGCAAGTAGCGTAATCCCGATTTGCGCAAAAATGTGCAAATCGGGATTTGACGGGGAGAATGAAACTATGAAAATATGAAATTATGAAACTATTTCGGTGTCCCTTCGGGACGATTTGAAATACCATTTTCCATATCGAAGATATGGAAAATACCATAATATTTTCATTTTTTCATAGTTTCATATTTTCATTGATTTGTCGGCCTCAGCCCACGATTTTCCGGAACTTGTACCCCGCGCCTTTGACGGCCTGCCTGAGCTCCGCCTCGGAGGCGGCGCCCCGGAGCTCCACCAGGCCAGTCCGGAAATCCGCCCGGGCGGACTCCACCCCGGGCAGGGCCTCCAGGGCCTCCTGCACGTGGCGCTCGCAGTTGTGGCACATCATGCCCTTAACCTGGATCACGATGCCGCTCTCTTCCGGGGGAGCCACCTCATCCGGCCCCTGCGGGGCCACCTTCCCCTCAAGGGGAAGGCTTTTATGCAGCTTCACGAAATTCAGCCGCAGGGCGTTGGTCACCACGCAGAAGCTGGACAGGCTCATGGCGGCGGCCCCGAACATGGGGTTCATGGTCCAGCCGAAGGCCTTGACGAAGGCCCCCGCCGCCAGGGGGATGCCGATGCTGTTGTAGAGGAAGGCCCAGAAGAGGTTTTCGTGGATATTCCGCAGGGTGGCCCGGCTCAGCCGCAGGGCCGCGGGCACGTCGCTGAGCTTGCTCTTCATCAGCACCACGTCGGCGGCGTCGATGGCCACGTCGGCCCCCGCGCCGATGGCCCTGCCCACGTCCGCCCGGGTCAGGGCCGGGGCGTCGTTGATGCCGTCGCCCACCATGAGGACGGGGCCGCGGCTTTGCAGCTCCCGGATCACGGCCTCCTTGCCCTCGGGCAGGACGCCTGCCACCACCTCGTCCACCCCCGCCTGGGCGGCAATGGCCTGGGCGGTGCGCTCGTTGTCGCCGGTTAACATAACAACTCTAACGCCCATATTCTGTAACTCTTTCACCGCTGCGGGGCTCTCGGGCTTGATGACGTCCGCCACGGCGATGAGGCCCAGCAGCCGATCCCCGTGGGCAAAGAGCAGGGGGGTCTTGCCCTGGGCGGCCAGCTCGTCGGCCTTGGCCCGAAGGACGGGGGAAACGGCTTCGGGTTTGTCGTCCTGAGCGGAGCGCAGCGGAGCCGAAGGGCCCGTATCCCCTGCCGCCCGGAGCCGCTCCGTGATGAATTTCACCGAGCCGCCTATGAGAGGCCTGCCCTCCAGCAGGGCCTCCAGCCCGTTCCCCGGCAGAGCCCGGAAGTCGCTCAGTTCTGCAATCCTCGATCCCTGATCCCTGATCCCTGGTCCCTGATCCCCGATCCCTCGGCATATCCCACAATCGCCTTCGCCAGGGGATGCTCGCTCTTTTCCTCCAGGGCCACGGCGGCGGCCAGGAGCTCCGCCTGGCTGACGCCGGGGGCGGGCAGGATGTCCGTCACGGCGGGCTGGCCGGTGGTGATGGTGCCGGTCTTGTCCAGGGCCACGATCTTCACCTTGCCGGTCTGCTCCAGGGAGACGGCGGTTTTGAAAAGAATGCCGTTTTTGGCCCCCACGCCGTTGCCCACCATAATGGCCACGGGGGTCGCCAGACCCAGGGCGCAGGGACAGGAGATCACCAGCACGGAGATGCCCCGGCCCAGGGCGTAGGAGAAGTCCTGCCCCGCCAGCAGCCAGATCCCCGTCACCGCCAGGGCGATGGCCTGGACCACAGGGACAAAGATCCCGGAGATCTTGTCGGCGGCCTTGGCGATGGGGGCCTTGGTGGCGGCGGCGTCGGAGACCATTTTGATGATCTGGGAGAGGGTGGTGTCCTCCCCCACCCGGGTGGCCCGGGCCTTCAGGAAGCCGGACTGGTTCACCGTGGCGGCGGAGAGCAGGTCCCCGGGGGCCTTGTCCACGGGGATGGACTCCCCGGTGAGGGCGGCCTCGTTGACGGCGGAGCTGCCCTCTACCACCACCCCGTCCACGGGGATGGCCTCCCCGGGCCGCACCACGAACAGATCGTCCTTTTGCACCTGGGCCACGGGCACCGTGGTCTCCACGCCGTTTCGCAGCACCACGGCGGTCTGGGGGGCCAGCTTCATCAGCCCCTTGAGGGCGTCGGTGGTTTTGCCCTTGGACCGGGCCTCCAGCAGCTTGCCCACGGTGATCAGCGTCAGAATCATGGCGGCGGACTCGAAGTAGAACTCCATCATATAGCCCTCCACCGCGGCGGCGTCCCCGTCCAGCTGGGCCCGGGTCATGGCAAAGAGCACCCAGACCGACCAGAGGAAGGAGACCCCGGAGCCCATGGCCACCAGGGTGTCCATGTTGGGGGCCCGGTGCAGCAGGGCCTTGAAGCCGGAGATGAAGAAGCGCTGGTTGATTACCATGATGACGGCCGCCAGCAGCAGCTGGACCAGGCCCATGGCCACGTGGTTTCCCTCGAACCATTTGGGCAGGGGGAAGCCCCACATCATATGGCCCATGGAGAAATACATCAAAACCAGCAGAAAGCCCAGGGACCAGAGCAGGCGCTTTTTCAGCCTGGGGGTCTCGGTGTCCGCCAGGGCGTCGGCGGCCTGGGGGACGCTCCGGGCGCCGTCGGCGGCCCCCTTCAGGGAGGCCCCGTAGCCCGCCTCGGTGACGGCGGCGATGACGGCGGCGGGATCGGCGCTGCCCTCCACGCCCATGGAATTCGTCAGCAGGCTCACGGCGCAGGATTCCACCCCGGGAACCCCCTTCACCGCCTTTTCCACCCGGGCCGAGCAGGCGGCGCAGCTCATGCCCGTTACGTTATATTGTTTCATCCAATCACCCGATTCCTTTACTTCATCATTTTATTTAGGGTCTCAACGAGCTCGTCCACCACCTCGTCCTTCCCGGCCCGGAGCTCCTCCGCCACGCAGGAGCGGACGTGGGAGGCCAGCAGCTCCCGCTCAAAGGCCCGCAGGGCCGCGTTCACCGCGGAGCACTGGACCAGCACGTCGTTGCAGTAGACGTCGTTCTCCACCATGCCCCGGATGCCCCGGATCTGTCCCTCCATGCGGTTAAGCCGGTGGATCAGCCGCCTGCGCTCCGCCTCGGACCGGGGCACGGCTTTTTTCCGGCAGCAGCTTTTCTCGTCCATGTTGTGTTTCCCCTTTCTGGGTTTGTCTATGCTTACTGCCCGTATTATATACCCCCAAGGGGTATTTGTCAAGCCCCTTTCGCCGTATATACGGCGAAAGGACTTCATAGACTGTCCCGAGCAAAGCTTGGGAGGTGCGGATATGACAGATACCATCGACAAGCGGGCCAGGGAGCTGGCGGAATACGTGCTGCAGACCGGCGCCACGGTGCGGGCGGCGGCGGAGCGCTTCGGCGTGTCCAAATCCACAGTACACAAGGATCTCACCCGGCGGCTGGAGCAGAGCGACCGTCTGCTCTTCCTTCGGGTCCGGGCGGTGCTGGACCGGAACAAGGCCCAGCGCCACCTGCGGGGCGGAGCGGCCACCCGGCGCAAATACGCCCTGCGAAATGCCGGCGCGGCACGCAAAAAGATTGACAAACGGCCCAAAAACAGGCATAATATATAAGATAGGAGTTGTATACCGCTTAATGCAAAGGAGAACAGTATGGAACAGGTTTTTGTGACAGGCCACCGGAACCCGGACACGGATTCCATCGTATCGGCCATGAGCTACACCGCCCTGCGGAACGCCCTGGGGGAACGGGGCTACACCGCCGCCCGGCTGGGCCACCTCAACGACGAGAGCAAACGCATTCTGGAGCGCTTCGGCTTTGAGCCCCCGGTGCTCATCAAGGACATGCGGACCCAGGTGCTGGATCTGGACTACGACACGCCCCCCGCTCTCAGCGCGGCCCTCACCGTGGGCCGGGGCTGGAACATTCTCCGCAACGACGCCAACATCGCCGCCATCCCCGTCACCAAGGAGGACGGCACCCTCTTCGGCATGCTCTCCTCCGGAGACGTGGCGGACTACGACATGCAGACCATCGAGAACCCGGTGGTGGAGGACATCCCCCTCTTCAACCTGCTCTCCGTGCTGGAGGGCCGGGTGCTGAACGAGGCCGGCTCCGTCGCGGACAGCATCTCCGGCGAGGTGATCTTCGGCCTGCCCAAGAGCTCGGAGCAGCTGCTCTTTGACCACGAGAACTACATCGCCGTCTGCGGCAACCAGCCCCAGGTGATCCGCTGGGCCCTGGAGTCCAACATCCACGCTCTGATCCTCTGCGAGGCGGAGCTGAGCCCGGAACTGCGGGCGCTGGAGACCCGGACCTGCATCATCACCACCCCCTTCTCCGCCTTCCGGGCGGCCCGGCTGATCTTCCAGGCCATTCCCATCGCCCGGATCTGCCAGTCCGAGGATCTGGTGACCTTCCATCTGACGGACTACCTCGACGACGTGAAGGAAGTGGTCTCCAAGAGCCGCTACCGCTGCTACCCCATCCTGGACGCCCAAGAAAAGGTGGTGGGGACCCTGTCCCGCTACCATCTGCTCAAGCCCCGCCGCAAGAAGGTGGTGCTGGTGGATCACAACGAGGCGGCCCAGTCCGTGCCGGGTCTGGACCAGGTGGAGCTGCTGGGCATCATCGACCACCACCGGCTGGCGGACATTCAATCCGCCAACCCCATCTTCTTCCGCAACGAGATCATCGGCAGCACCACCACCATTGTGGCGGAGATGTACCAGGAAAAGGGCCTGATGCCCTCCAGGAAGATGGCCGGGCTCATGTGCGCCGCCATTCTCTCCGACACCGTCATCTTCAAGTCTCCCACGTCCACGCTCCGGGACCGGACCATTGCCGAGCGGCTGGCCCGCATTGCGGGCCTGGATCTGGAGGAGCTGGGGAAGTTCATCTTCGCCGCCTCCCTGGGAGAGAACAAGACCGCGGCGCAGCTGCTCTACACGGACTTCAAGGACTTCCACATCGCCGGCCACTATCTGGGGGTGGGACAGATCACCTGCGTGGACTCCGTCTCCATCCTCAAGCGCAAGGCGGAATTCCTGGCGGAAATGGAGAAGGCCACCGGGGAAAAGGGCTACAACATCATGATTCTGATGCTCACCGACGTGCTGCTGGAGGGCACCCAGATCATCTTCCTGGGCAACGCCGACGACATCGCCCAGGCCTTCGGCGTGGAGCCCCAGGGGAATACCCTCTTCCTCCCCGGGGTCATGAGCCGGAAGAAGCAGGTTATTCCCATGCTGTCCGCCCTGTGGGGCTAAAAAATTGAAAATGAAAAGTTGAAAATTGAAAATGAATGTGTTTTTCAGATCGCGATCTGAAAAACTCCGAAAGCTTTCAATTTTCCATTTTCAATTTTCAACTGATGGAGGAACATATGATATACGACATTCTGATCGTTGGCGCAGGCCCGGCGGGGCTCACCGCCGCCATATACGCCCGGCGGGCGGGGAAGTCTGTGCTGGTGCTGGAGAAGGACAGCTTCGGCGGGCAGATCACCTTCTCCCCCAAGCTGGAAAACTATCCCGGCTTTGAGAGCATTTCCGGCAACGAGCTGGCCCAGCGGATGCTGGAGCAGACCCTGGCTCTGGGAGCCGACGTGGACATGGACAGGGTCACCGGCATCGAGAACGGCCCCGTCAAGACCGTCATCGGGGAAAACGCCCGCTACGAGGCCCGGGCTGTCATCATCGCCGCCGGGGCCCGGCACCGCCGCCTGAATCTGCCCCGGGAGGAGGAGTTCGTCGGCAGCGGCCTGTCCTTCTGCGCCGTCTGCGACGGGGCCTTCTTCCAGGGGGCCCACACCGCCGTCATCGGCGGAGGCAACACCGCCCTGCAGGAGATTCTCCTGCTCTCCGAGACCTGCGCCAGGGTGACGGTGGTTCAGAACCTGGCCTTCCTCACCGGCGAGCAGCGGATGATCGACCGGGTCAAGGCCCGGCCCAACGTGGAGATTCTCTACTCCAGCCTCTGCGTGGGCTACGAGGGGGAGGATCATCTGACGGGCCTGCGGATCCGGAACACCGAGACCGGGCAGGAGGAACTGCTGAAGGTGGACGGAGCCTTCCTGGCCATCGGCACCGAGCCGGAGAACCTGGCCTTCTCGGCCCTGGCCCCTCTGAACGAGGCGGGCTACATCAAGGCAGACGAAAGCTGCCGCACCGCCACCCAGGGCGTCTTCGCCGCCGGGGACTGCCGCACCAAGGCCTGGCGTCAGGTGGCCACCGCCGTGGCCGACGGCGCCGCCGCGGCGCTGAACGCCTGCAAGTATTTAGACGGCTGATTGCCCGGGCAGAGCCCGGCGGGAAGGAGGCGGCCCCTTGATCTTTTATATTCTGCTGGCGGCCGCCGCCTGCCTGGGGGCCTGCCTCTGGGCCCTGCTCTCCCACAGGCCCGGGAAGCTGCGGGGCAGCCTTTTCACGGGGCTGCTGCTGGCTCTGAGCGCTCTGGCGCTTTTCTTTGGGGCCGTCCTCCTGCTGGCGGGAACCCGGGAGCCCCGGGCCGCCCTGGATCGCTTCTTCCCGGATCAGCTCTCCAAGCTGACGGGCTGCGTCCTGCTGCTTCTGCTCTGCGCCCCCCTGGGCCTGGCCGCGGGCTCTTTGCGCTGCGGCGGCCTCCGGCCCTTCTTCCGCCGGGTGCTGGAACGCCCCCTGCGGCGCAGGGTCGGGCTCGCTCTGGTGCTGCTTCCCCTGCTTCTGAGCCTGGGCTGCGCCCTGCTGGCGGGGACGCTGCCCCCCTCTCCCCTGCGGCTCAGCGAGCTCTGCTGCGCCAACTTCACCCTGCTGCCGGATCCGGACAGCGGAGACTACTGCGACTATCTGGAGATTATAAATACCGGGGAGGAGACCGTGGATCTGGCGGGATATTTTCTCTCTGACAACGGCAAAAAGCGCGGCCGCTTCCGGCTGCCCTCCCTTCTGCTGGAGCCCGGGGGCAGCGCCCTGCTCTGGGCCGACGGCAGCGGCAAATCCGGCCAGCGCGGCGGGACAGACATTCATCTGAACTTCTCCCTGGATCCCGGGGAGACCATCTGGTTCTCCTCCCCCAGCGGGATCCTGTTGGACCGGGTTACGGTGCCGGAGCAAATCAAAAATATTGGCCTGAGCCTGGTGGAGGACGAATGGGTGCTGGCAAGGGGAACGCCCGGAGCCGGAAACGAGGACGCCCTCCTCTACAAGGCCCCCAGCCTGGAGGCGCCGGTCTTCAGCCTCCCCTCCGGCTTCTATGCCGAAGACCAGCTTCTGACTCTCAGCGCCGCCCCCGGCACGGAAATTCGCTACACCCTGGACGGCGCTCTGCCCACAGCGGAAAGCCCCCTCTATGAAGGGCCCCTGACTCTGACGGATATCTCAGACCGGCCCAATCAGGTGCTGAATCACCCCAGCACCACCCTGGATCGCAGCGGCGTGGTCACGGAGCCCGTGGACAAGGCCACCCTGCTTCGGGCCGCCGCCTTTGACGCCGAGGGCAATTTCAGCCGGACCGTCACGGCGGTCTACTTCGTGGGGGAGCGCTTTGCCCGATACGGGGGCAAGTCCGTGCTGAACATCACCGCCGCCCCCAACGACCTTTTCGGCGATTACGGCATTGCCGTCACGGGCATCGAATACGACCGCTGGCTGGCCGCCGGCGGCCAGGGGCAGAGTCCCTGGCCCTCCTTTTACGCCCAGGGCCGGATTGCGGAGCGGGACGCGGTGGTCTCCCTCTTTGACCCCGCCGGCAGCCTGCGGCTGGAGGAGGCCTGCGGCGTTCGCCTCCAGGGAGGCAGCTCCCGGGCGGGCGTCTACAAGCGCTTCCGGCTGATCTCCCGCGGCATCTACAGCGGCAGCTACTGCTTCTCCGCCCCCATCTTCGGCGCTCTGGAAAGCCACTCCTTCTTCACCCGGCAGGACGCGGCGGACGTCATCGCCCAGAAGCTCAGCCAGGGTCTGAACCTGGGCGGCCTGGACGCGGTGCCCGCGGCGGTCTTTGTCAACGGGGAATTCTACTGCGACAGCTGGCTGCGGGAGCGCTACGACAAGCAGTACTTCCAGTCCCACTACGGCGCGGATCCGGAGGAGCTGATCCTCATCCGCGACGACAAGCTGGATCTGGGCACCGAGGCGGACTACGAGGCCTACCGGGCCTTGATGGACTATATCGCCGGGCACGACTGCGCCGATCCGGCGGTCTACGCCGAGATCTGCCGCCAGATCGACGTGGAAAGCTGCGCGGCCTACTTCGCCTTCAATCTCTACTGCAACAACAGCGACTGGAGCCTGTACAAGAACTACCTGCTCTGGCGGACCCGCTCCGCCGAAGGCCAGGGGGCTCTGGACGGGCGCTGGCGCTGGCTGGTCTACGACATGGACGCCTGCTACTGGACCCGCTCCGCCTTTCAAGGGGCGGACCGGGCCAGCTACGATCTGTTCCGCTACCCCGCCCCCTATACCGGGGAGCCCTTCTTTGAGATGCCCCTGTTCCGGGATCTGCTGGAAAATCCGGAGTTCAAGGCGCTCTTCACCCGGACCTGGCTGGAGCTGATGAATCTGCGGCTCACCCCGGAGCGGGCCCGGGCTGTGCTGGAGGAGCTGGGCGTCACCGACGACAGCTTCTGGATTTCATTTCTGACCCAGCGTCCCGCCTACGCGGCGGACATTCTCATCGACGCGCTGGAGCTGCCGGGACAGTCCTGCGCCCTGGCGCTCTCCGTCTCCGACCCCGCGGGGGGCAGTCTGCACCTCAACGGAGCGGCTGTCAGTCTCTCCGAGGAGGGCTGGAAGGGCGTCTGGATCAGCGGCGTGCCCCTGACCCTCACGGCGGAGCCCGCCCCGGGCTGGCGCTTCGTCGGCTGGCAGGGCGCCGAGGGCACGGCGCCGAATCTGGGGCTGAGCCCCGGCGGGGATCTTACCGTCACCGCGGTTTTTGAACGAAAATAAGGGAAAGGAGGGCTTTCATGCCGGCAGAATTCCGCCACGAATACAAATACCTCTGCACCGGCCAGCAGCTGCGCACGGAGCAGGCCCGGCTGGAAGTCCTGCTGCGGCCCGACCCCCACGCGGGGCCCGACGGGCGCTACCGGGTCCGCAGCGTCTACTTCGACGACCCCGGCGACGGCTGCCTGCTGGAGAACGAGGACGGAACCGATCCCCGGGCCAAGTACCGGCTGCGGATCTACAACGAGTCCGACGCCCGGATCAGCCTGGAGCGGAAGGCCAAGCTCCGGGGCATGACCCACAAGGACGCGGTTCCGGTCCGCCGCCCCGTGGCCGAGGCCCTGTTGCGGGGTCAGATTCCCTTCCCCGGGCCCCAGGACCCGCCCCTGCTGCGGCGGATGCTGGCGGACATGCGGCTGCGGGTGCTGCGGCCGAAGGTCATCGTCCAATACAGCCGCAGGCCCTTCATCCTGGACGTTGGCAACGTCCGCGTCACTCTGGACGAGCAGATTGCCTCCTCCGACGCCGTGAGCCGCTTCTTCCGGCCGGAGCTTCCCCTGCGGCAGGTTCTGCCCACGGGGCAGGGCGTGCTGGAGGTCAAATGGGATCAGCTGCTGCCCAGCTGGCTGTATGACGCCCTCCAACTGGAGGGACTTCAGTGGAGCAGCTTCTCCAAATACCATCTCTGCAGAATCTACAACACATCGGGAGGGATCCGGCTATGAGCACCGGCGACATTTTCAAGAAATCCTTTCTGGAGGGCTACGCCTCCGGCGAGATTACCACCACCACCATTCTGGCCTGCCTGCTGATCGCGGGCCTTTTGGGCATCTACATCTTCTTCGCCTACCGTTTCCTCTGCCGCAAGGCCTTTTTCAACAAGAATTTCAGCATCGCCCTCATCGGGCTGGCGGAGATCACCGCGGCGGTGATCCTCACGGTGCAGTCCAACGTGGTGATCTCCCTGGGCATGGTGGGCGCCCTGTCCATCGTCCGCTTCCGCACCGCCATCAAGGATCCCCTGGATCTGATCTTCCTCTTCTGGGCCATCTCCGTGGGCATCATCTGCGGGGCGGGCCTGGCCCTGGTGGCCGTGCTGGTGAGCCTGGTGCTGTCGCTGCTGCTGTGGATCTTCAACGCCCTGCCGGTGGCCAAGGCCCCGGTGCTGCTGCTGGTGAGCAGCAGCGACCTCCACGCCGAGGCGAAGATCCTGGAGACCGCCGCACGGCACAGCAAGGCCGCGGTGGTGAAGTCCCGGAGCCTGACCCCGGAGCAGCTGGATCTCATTGTGGAGCTCCGCAGCGCCGATGAGGCCGCCCTCAGCGCCGCCGTCATGGCCCTGGCGGGCACCCGCTCCTGCTCCATCGTCGCCCACGACGGAGAGGTCACCTTCTGAACAGAAAAGCAGCGCAAGAGGCAGCGAAACCGCTGCCTCTTGCGTTTGTGCAAATCGGGATTTGGCGAGTTCTCGCAAACGTCCGGTAGCGGCGCACACCAGTGCGCCACTGGAACCCGGTCTCGTGGCGCACTGGTGTGCGCCGCTACGGGAACGTCTCGACAAATCCGAATTTGTCTCCGTCTGTCACTGATACGAATACGGCGACATCTCCACCCGGATGAAGAAGCCCGCCTCCCCGCAGACGGGGCAGTGCTCGGGGGCGGCCTTGGCGCTGAACTCGTGACCGCAGTTCAGGCAGATCCAGGCGCAGTCCAGGTCGGAGGCGAAGAGCTTGTGCTCCGCCAGCAGACGGCGGAAGGCCTCAAAGCGGCCCGCGTGGCACTGCTCCACCTGGGCGATGAGCTCCAGCTTCCGGGCAATCTCCCCGAAGCCCTCGTCCCGGGCCACGGCGGCGAAGGCGGGGTAGATCTCCTCATGCTCCTTCGCCTCATTCCGGGCGGCGGCCGTCAGCAGGGAGAGGGTGTCGGCGGCGGTGTCCACCGGGAAGCCGCCGCTGAGCTCCGGATTGTCCCGGCCGCCCTTCCGCAGAAAGTCGGCGAAGACCTGGGCGTGCTCCTTTTCCTGGTCCGCGGTGTAGCGGAACACCGCGGCGATCACCGGCAGACCGTCGCGCTCCGCCTGCTCCGCCGCGAAGCTGTAGCGGTTCCGGGCCAGGCTCTCCCCGGCAAAGGCCCGCATCAGATTTTCCAGGGTTTTCGTGTTTTGCAGATTCATTACGATTCCTCCCAATATTTGGTTTTACAGGGAGTATGTCCACCAGTCACCGGTTCTATACCGATGCGCGAATTCGGATTTGGCAAAACGCTCCCGTAGCGGCGCACACCAGTGCGCCACCGGAACCCGGTCTCGTGGCGCACTGGTGTGCGCCGCTACAGGGCGTTTGCAATGTGCGCCGCTACCGGACGTTTGCGAGAACTCGCCAAATCCCGATTTGCGCATTTCCGCTCCCGGCGGCGCATAGGCTGTCCGGGGAGGGGATGCCATGGGCAAGGGACGGACGCTGGTGAAGGGCACCCTGCTGCTGACCCTCAGCGGCCTGGCGCTGCGGGGGCTGGGACTGCTGTTTCAGTCCCTGCTGGCAACCCGGGTGGGGGCCGAGGGCATGGGGCTTTTGCAGCTGATTCTCACGGTGGGAGGCTTCGCCGGGACCCTGGGGGCCGCCGGAGCCCGGACGGCGGCCCTGCAGCTCACGGCCCGGGCCTGGGGCCGGGGGGACGGGGCGGGCGTGGGCGCTGCCCTCTTTGCCTGCCTGCGCTATGCCCTGCTGTGCAGCGCCGCCGTGGGGGCGGGGCTGATCCTGCTGGCAGGGCCCGTCAGTCTCCTTCTGCTGCGGGATTCCCGGACGGCCCCGGCCCTGAGACTGCTGGGCCTGCTGCTGCCCTGGCCCATTCTGGCGGGCTGCGTCCGGGCGGCCTTCACCGCCTGCGGGCGGCTGCGGGAGCTGGTGGCGGTGGAGCTGGCGGAACGGGGCCTCAGCCTGGGGCTCACCCTCCTGCTGCTGGCCGCCGCGGGGCCCGACCCCGCCCGGGCCTGCCGGGCCGTCATCGCGGGCTCCTACGGCACCGGGGCCCTCTGCTTTCTCGTTTTGTATCTGCGGCTGCTGCGGAGCCTGCCGCCCCGGGGCCCTCTGCCCCGGGTGTCGGAGCTGGCCCTGCCCCTGGGGCTCAACGACTGCCTCCGCTCCGGTCTGGGCTCTGTGGAGCAGTTTCTGATCCCCCGGGGTCTGGAGGCAAGCGGCTCCCGCTCCGCCGCCCTGGCGGCCTACGGAACCGTCTCCGGCATGGTCTTTCCCCTGCTCTGGTTTCCGGCGGAGCTGCTGTTTTCCCTGAGCGAGCTGCTGATTTCGGAGCTCTCCCGGCTGACGGCCCGGGGCGAGCGGCGGCGGCTGCGGGCCCTGGTGCGGAAAAGTCTGCTCCTCACGGCCCTCTACGCCCTGGGCGTCTGCGCTCTGCTCTGGCTGGGGGGCGGCCTCCTGGGCCGGGCCCTCTTCGGCAGCGACCAGGCGGGACGCTATCTGCGGATCTTCGCCCCCATGGTGCTCTTTCTCTACCCCGACGCCATGGTGGACGGCCTGCAAAAGGGGCTGGGCCAGCAGCTGTATCTGGTGCGCTGCAACAGCTTCACCAACGTCATCGACGTGCTGGGGCTCTGGCTGCTGCTGCCTGTCTTCGGCATGGGGGGCTACGTCTTCACCTACTGCCTGTCCCATCTGGTGAATTTCTTTCTGAGCCTGCGCAGGCTGCTGACTGTGCTGGCGGATCCCGCCCTATGCCAGGCTGCGGATTGACATTGACTTTTCCCGCGGCTTCCATTATAATAATAGAATAAAGCTGCAATACAATGAAAAAGAATGCATCCTTCGGAGGAATACAGATATGGTTGAACATCCCGAGTTTTACCGGCAGACAGAGGATCGGCTGCTGCGCTATGCCGCCGTCACCACCCAGTCCGGCCGTTATGAGGGCGTATGGCCCACCACCGACTGCCAGCGGGATCTGGCGAAGCTGCTCTACAAGGAGCTTCACGCCCTGGGCATCCGGGCCTGGTACGACGAGGCGCACTGCCTGGTCTACGGCTGGCTCCCCGCCGCCCACGTGACGGAGGATCGGCCCATCGCCCTCATCGCCCACCTGGACACCGCTCCCGACGTAAAGGGCCGGGACGTGAAGCCCTGGGTGCTGCGGGCCTACCCCGGCGGCGACATTGTGCTGAACAAAGAAGAAAACATCGTCATGCACGCGGCGGACTACCCCAATCTGGAGCAGTACGTCGGCCAGGATCTGGTGCTCACCGACGGCACCACCCTGCTGGGCGGCGACGACAAGGCCGCCATCGCGGCTCTGATGACCCTGGCGGAGTTCTACGCCGACCACCCGGAGCAGCCCCACCGCAGCATCTGCCTGGCCTTCACCCCCGACGAGGAGGTGGGGGGCCTGGCCCGGGATCTGGATCTGGACAAGCTGGGGGCCAAGTTTGCCTATACCGTCGACGGCGACCACCTGGGCTGGTATCAGGATCAGACCTTCAACGCCGCCGAGGCCCTGGTCCGCATCACAGGCCGCAGCGTCCACCCCGCCACAGCCAAGGGCATCATGATCAATGCAGCGGATCTGGCCGGGGACTTTCTCTCCAGCCTGCCCCGGCAGGAGAAGCCCCAGTACAGCTCCGGCACCGAGGGCTTCTACTACGTGACTTCCGTGCAGGCCGACTGCGAGAAGGCCGAAATTCGCCTCATCATCCGGGACTTTGACGCGATGCAGTTCCAGGTCCGGCAGGACATGCTGCAGCTCTACGCCAGGATGCTCAACGAGCGGCTGGGGGAGGAACGGGTGACGGTGGAGCTCCGCCAGCAGTACCGCAACATGGGCGAGGTGCTCTCCGCCTATCCCTTCCTGGTGGAGGATCTGGAGGAGGCCATCCGGGCCGCCGGGCTGGAGCCCAGGTCCGAGCCCTTCCGGGGCGGCACCGACGGCTCCTCTCTGAGCTTCCGGGGACTGCCCTGCCCCAATCTCTCCGCGGGCTACGAGAACGCCCACGGGCGCTTTGAGTTCGTCCCCGTGGGCTCCATGGCCAAGAACGTGGAAATTCTCATCCATCTCACCAAGCGCTGAGGGCTCCGTCATGGCAAAGAAACAGAGCGGAGATATTCGCTATGCGGTCAACAAACAGGCGCTGAAGAAGGCCCGGGCCCAGGCCGCCCAGGAGCAGAGCCTCCGGCAGCAGCGGGCGGAAAACCAGGAAAAGAGCCGCCGGATGGGCAGCGTGTTTCTGCTGAGCATGCTGTCCCTCATCGGCCTGTTCTGCCTCTATACCCTGATCCGCAGCCTCTGCTTCCCCGGGGCTGCCTCCCTGGAGGAGCTCCGAAGCAACCTGCTCTTCGTCAGCGTGGCAGCCATTCCCTATCTGCTGGGCTTTGGAGCCGTGCTGGTTCACCGGCTGCTGAAGCGCCGCCGGGAGCACTGGTCCGAGCGCAGCAAAAAGCTGGGAAGCGCCATGATGATCCTCTGCGTGGCTGCGGCCTTCCTGCTCTTCGGCTATCAGCTTCGCAGCGCCCGGCAGGACGCCTCCCGGGACGCGGCCTACCTTCAAACCGTCGCTGCCCTGGAGCAGAGCGGCCTGCCCCTCAGCCTTCCGGACAGCGTGGAGGGCTCCCGGACCCTGCTGGAATACAGCCTGCGTACCCAACTGGGCTGCGGTGAAACCAATCTGTGGCTGAACGTCCACAGGGGCTCTGACTGGATCACAGACCGCTTTCTCAACCAGGCCGCCGCGGACTACGCCGAATGCCGGAGGGCCGACGACGGCGCCCTGCGCTGCTGGGGTCCCGCCCCGCAGGGCGATGCCTCCCGGGCCGCCCTGGCCAAGGAGGAGGACGGCGCCGTGACCATCCTCGAATTGCGCGGCCCCCAGGCGGAGCTGGAAGCCCTGCTGCCCCTGCTGGCCGCGGCGCTGGGGTGAATCCCGCAAATCGGGATTTGGCGCGCCGTAGGGGCCGATGCCCACATCGGCCCTTCGTACCCTGATGTGTCAGGGCCGATGTGGGCATCGGCCCCTACGAATTGAATTCACCAAATCCGAATATTCCACCGGAAAGGAGAACTGCCATGGAAGCGCACGCGCTGCTCAACGCCCTGCACACCGCCGAGAGGCTGAAGGACGCCACCCGGCACTGTTATACCTCCGGCGGACGCCATGAATCCGTGGCGGAGCACAGCTGGCGGCTGGCTCTGCTGGCCTACTGGCTCCACGACGATTTCCCGGAGCTGGACCTGGACAAGGTGATCCGCATGTGTCTGATCCACGACCTGGGGGAGGCCTTCACCGGGGATATTCCCAGCTTTGACAAGACCCAGGCCGACGAGAATTGGGAGGAAGCCCTGCTCTCCGCCTGGGTGGACAGCCTGCCGCAGCCCTTCCGGGCGGAGATGACCGCCCTCTACCGGGAGATGGCCGCCCGCGAAACCCCGGAGGCGAAGCTCTATAAGGCCCTGGACAATCTGGAGGCCGTGATCCAGCACAATGAATCCGATCTCTCCACCTGGACGGAGCGGGAATTCAGTCTGAATCTGGACTACGGCTACGACAAGGCCGCCTGGTCCCCGGTGCTGCTGGCCCTGCGGGACGCGGTGCGATCCGAAACCGAAGCGAAAATCGAAGAATTCCGAAAGGAGGCGCCCTGATGCTCATCGTCATTGCCGGAGAGCGCTGCACCGGCAAATCCGCCCTGGCCCGGGCCATTCTGGACAAGATCCACGCGGAGCTCTTTACGGGCCGGGACTACGTGCGCCTGGCTCCCACGGAGCCCGAGGCCGTGGACAAGTTCCAGCTGCTGCTGGCCCAGAAGCAGCACAGCGAGGACTACGTGATCTTCCTGCTGACGGAGCCGGATCTCTACGCCCTGGTGCCCCCGGGCAGCTTCGTGGTGATGTGCCGCTCCCGGCTGGAGACCAGCAAGGCCCGCTTCGCCCGGCAGATGCCGGACGGGGAGCTCTCCCCCTCCATCGCCGCCATGCTGGAGCGGCAGCGGGGCTGCTTTGACCACATCCCCCACAGTCTGACCCTGGACACCGACGGAGCCGATCTCTCCCTGCTGGCCGTGGAGGTGCTGGAGCAGGTGGAGCTGAGCCGCAGGCTCCCATAAACCGCAGCGCAACGCGCTGCCGCAGATAGAAAGAAGGAGGAGACGTTCATGAAAAAGCTGCTTATTCTCGCGCTGTGCGCAGTGCTTCTGCTGAGCGCAGGCTGCGCCAAGCCCATCACCGCGCCTTCCGAAACCGGAAAGCCCGCCGACAATTCCACTGCCGTCGCCACCCCGCCCCTTAGCACTGCCCGACCGGAGACCAGCGAGCCCACCGACCTGCCTGCCACGGAAGCCCCCGCCGTCCCCGACACCGGGGTCCCCACGGAAGCCCCCGCCGTTCCCAGCACCGCTCCCACCGCGGAAGCCACATCGGAGCCCGCTCCAACGGAGCCCATCGATCCCTGGTCTCTGATGGACGAGCTCAGCTTTGAGCAGGGAGTCTACGAGGACGATCTGGGCAATATCTACAGCTACTCCTACGGTCTGCCCTGCATCAAGGCCGACACAGAGGGCGCCCGGGCCATCAACGCCGAGATCGAGGAGATCTACGGCGGAGAGGTGGTCAGCGCCCACCAGGCCATGGCGGAAAAGCTCTCCCTGTACATGATCTCCATGGGCTACCACGGGGAGGTCTGGGAGGACGTGCTGACCCTGGTGATCTCCACCCACACCGACTGGGGCGATGATAGCTACGGCATCTACTCCTACGAGGTCAGCACCGGACGCTGGCTCAGCACCAAGGACATTCTGGACCGGCTGCACATCTCCGAAAAGCAGTTTTTGGAGACCTGCCGTCAGCAGTTCCGCCAGTACTTCATCGAGTCCAACAGCGGCATCCCCGCGGACAAGCGGGAGGTCTACGGCTATTACGACGCCCTGGACCGGGTGGACGACGAGCTGTATCTGAGTATGGATCTGCAGGTCTACCCCAACGCGGACGGAGAACTGGTGGTGGCCGCCCCCATCGTTTCCCTGGCCGGCGCCGACTTTTATTACCATCTGCTGACCCTGGAATTTGACTGATATACAAAAATAATCGGAGCGACCCGCAGGGGTCGCTCCGATTGCTTATCTCTGTTTGTATCAGTCGCCTACGTAGACCCAGGCATTGGGCAGGGTGCGGCCGTTGGGGATGCGGGTGTTGGAGCAGCGCATCACCGGCGCGCCCCGGTACCACAGCATGGCGGTAGTGCCGCCGTCGCAGTTCAGGGCAGTGATGCAGTCGTGCTGCAGCAGCACGTCGGCGCAGACCTCCAGGCTGCAGCCCGGGGAATCCAGGAAGCGGCCCTCCACGCAGAGCATCAGAATCTCACCCCGCCGGGACTGGCCGATGCAGGCTCTGGGGTTCTGGCTGGTCCAGATGCCCACGTCCTGCTTCTTGCCGTTGATGACCAGGGCGGGCTGGAACTCCATGGAGTCCCGGGTGCCCTCGCCCACGGGATTGAAGGCGTCGTTGATGTAGAACCAGCCATCGTTGTGGAGCTCCATGCGCTTGTAGCCCCAGCCGTAGTGCTTGCCGTACTCCTTGCCGCTGCACATGGCCCAGCCGGCGATCTTGCCGCCGTTGCCCACGCCGTTGGGATCGTCGAAGGCGCTGCCGGTCATCGCCAGCACGCCGCCGTTCCGCTCGGCGATGGAGCCGGCGATTTCCCCGTAATAGGGCAGCTTGGCGGCGGGGCAGAGCTTCAGCCGGGAGGGCAGCTTCGCCACTGCCATAACGCCCCGGGAGCCGTCGCAGTCCATCTCAAAAATCAGAATCTGATTCTCCGCGTCGATGGCCAGGACCTTCTCCCCCAGCTTGGTGCGGATGGAGGTGCCCTCGTTGCCCACGTCGGATTTGTCCACCAGCACATGCTCGTAGCCGTTGGCCAGCACCTCGGGGTGCTCCTTGAAGTAGGCCTCGGTGCTCTCGAAATTCAGCTCATAGAACAGCTCGTAGAAGCTTCTCTGCTCGGGGCTCAGCACATCCAGATCGGTGTCCGGCTTCAGCAACTGGTCGGTGCTGTCCTGGTTCATCCAGGCGGAGTGATCGTCCGCCTCCACGGTGAAGCCGCCCTGGGGGGTGTTTTCGCCCACCTGGGCTTCCCGGGCCTCCCTTTCGATCCGGACTCGCTCCTCCACGATGGACTCGGGGAAGTAGTAGGTGGCCAGGCCCTGGTGCTTCATGGTGGACAGGGCGGTGGAGAGCCAGATGTCCCGGTACTTCTTCACAACGGGAATCTCCGAGAAGACCGCCACAAGATAGATGATGGCGAAGACCAGCAGCAGACACAGGGCCCGCTTCCAGGCCCGGGTACGGATCAGGGCGTAGATCAGCGCCACCGCCGCCAGGGCGAATACCGCCAGCAGGGCCAGGTCGATGCTGTGGTTGGTGCTGGGATCCATGCTGATCTGGAAGGCCTTCTGGCTGTGGGTCAGCTGCATAATCATGGTGTAGACCATAAACAGGTCCGCCAGCAACAGCAGGGAGACCAGAATCTGCTTCCCCGCGCCGGCGTGTCTGCGCTTGGCGCTGTGGCCTGCGGCAAAACGGCCGCCGGTGCTTGCATTGGTTTTAGGCATGTTCAATTTCCTCCTGATTGGAATGGGATAGACTGCTGAGCTCGCCGCCGCCCAGCACGGTATCGCCGTCGTAGACCACGGCGGACTGACCGGGGGTGACGGCCCGCTGGGCTTCATCGAAGTCCAGGCGAACGCCGCCGTTGGGCAGGGGCGTCAGCAGGCAGGGCTGCTCGGGATGGCGATAGCGAATCTTGGCCGCGCAGCGGATGGGTCCGGCGGGAGGCGTCCCGCAGATCCAGTGGAAGCCCTCGGTGAAGGCTGTTTTGGTATACAGGGCGCTCTTGGGCCCCAGGATCACGGCGTTGCGCTCCGGCTCGATGCGCAGCACGTACCAAGGCCGCTCCAGGCCGAGGCCCAGACCCCGGCGCTGGCCCACGGTGTAATGGATGATGCCCTTGTGTCGGCCCAGCACCCGGCCCGCCTCGTCCAGGAAGTCGCCGGGCTCCGGGGTTATGCCCGTGCAGCTCTCGATGACCCGGGCGTAGTCTCCGTCGGGGACAAAGCAGATGTCCTGGCTGTCCGGCTTGCGGGCGTTCAACAGGCCCCGGGCCTCCGCCATGGCGCGAACCTCGGGCTTGGTGAGCTCCCCCAGGGGGAAGCGGGTCCGGGCCAGCTGCGCCTGGCTCATGCGATAGAGAAAATAGCTCTGGTCCTTGGTCTCGTCCAGGGCCTTTTTCAGATACCAGCGGCCCTGTTCCTCCACGATCCGGGCATAGTGGCCGGTGACCAGCACGTCGCAGCCCAGCTCCCGGGCCCGGCGATCCAGACGGCCGAATTTCAGAAAGCGGTTGCAGTCGATGCAGGGATTGGGGGTACGGCCCGCCATATAGGCCGCCGCAAAGCGCCCGATGACCTCCCGGCGGAAGTCCTCGGTGAAATTGAAGACGTAGTGGGGAATCCCCAGGCGGCAGGCCGCCCCCCGGGCGTCCTCCACGTCCTCCAGGGCGCAGCAGGTCCTGGAGGCGGAGAGCCCCGCGTCCTCATTCTGGTAGAGCTTCATGGTGCAGCCCAGGCAGTCCCAGCCCGCCTCCAGCATCCTCAGGGCGGCAACGGAGGAATCCACGCCGCCGCTCATGGCAATCAGAGCTTTCATGGCCGATTCCTCCTTTCGACGCCGCCGGGGCGGCTTTTGTTCCCGCGGGAGGCGAAAGAATTTTGTCTCGGGGCGGCCCGGCCGGAGCTCCGGCTCTGGGGCATCATCGTCCGGGTGGAGACGGGCTTATCCCGGCGCTGGGTGGGGATGCGGCTGAGGCCGGGGTCCCGTTCCCCCCGCAGCCCCGCCAGCAGGCGGCAGCAGCGGGCGTAGAAGGCAGGCGCCGTCTTGATGGGCTTGCCCTGCCAGATCAGCCAGTCGCAGTCCTCCAGCCGGGTTCGATCCAGAGCCCCCACCACGAAGCGCCCGGCGCGCAGGGCCTCGGCAAAGGGCAGAATCCGATAGAAGAACTGGGGATCCGTCTCCAGATTGCTCTTCAGCAGCTCCGGGGAGGCGGAAATCAGCCAGCGGCGGTAGCCCAAGAGCTCCGCGGCCAGCTCCGTGCCCTCCCCGGTGCGGCGTCCGCCGCAGCGCAGCAGCAGACCCACCCCCAGCTGGAGCAGCAGATTCAGCAGCATGAGGCCCGTGAAGCCGCATTTGCGCCCCACCAGCAGCAGGGCCACGGCGGAGGCCAGGGCC
The DNA here is from genome assembly GCA_017541995.1 of Oscillospiraceae bacterium. GTDB lineage: Bacteria > Bacillota > Clostridia > Oscillospirales > Oscillospiraceae > JAFRPC01. The sequence goes on along the minus strand of JAFXYD010000070.1, from coordinate 22,912 downwards.
AGGACTGCCGTGCGGACGCTGTGCCGACGCAACAGGAAGCCCCCCAGCTGCTGGACCGCCCAGCAGGCGGCCCCGCACAGCAGGGTCAGAGGCACAATGGCCAGCCAGCGCCAGCTCTTGGAGGCCACCCAGAGGTCAAAGCAGGCCAGGCAGAGCACCAGCCCGGCCCCCAGGGCCAGCAGGCGCAGGATCCAGGGGGCGCCCCCCTTGGGATCGTAGATCCGCTCCCGCCAGTAGTCGCGGGGCTTCTCCGCCGCCATCCGCCGGGCCTTGAGGAACTCGGCGCTGCGCAGGTCGCAGTGGTCTCCCCGGGCGAACAGGGTCTGGAAGATCTCCGTCTCGAACTGCTTGCGCTCGGTGTCCATGTCGATCTGCCGGGTCAGGAAGATCCGTCCCTTCCGGGTGCGGGTCAGGGTCAGATAGCCCAGGCTGGCCCACTGGAGCACCATCAGGGCCAGATCCGGCTTCCGGTCCGTCAGCACGTAGGGAACCTCTCCGGCGTTGCCGCCCTCGGGGGGCATGGCCTGCCGCTTGGGCAGGATGGGCAGATTCCGCAGGAAGGCCAGCCAGTAGAGGGCCGCCAGGGCCAGCAGGCCCAAAAACAGCAGCCGGTCCACCTTCACGGTCTTCCCCGCCAGGAAGCGCAGATCAAAGAAGCCCTCGGGCAGCTCCAGGCTCATATCCATGGCCTCATGGTCCCGGAGGATCTGCTTGGGGTTCAAAACGGCCTTGATCTGCCCCTCCGCGATCTCGATGTCCATGTAGTTCTCGATCAGATCGGCGTAATAGCCCGATTCAAAGACGGGCATGCCCTCAAAGGCGCCGGGAAGCCGGACCTCCACCTGGTAGGCCTCGATGGGACAGGTCCAGGCCGGATAGAGCAGGCGCACGGAAAAAAGCTGGGTGCTGCCGTCGTCGGTAACGGTCTCCGCCAGCCGGTAGGAGACGGTGACGCTATGCTGGCCGGAGGGCGGGTTGGAGAGCAGCAGCAGCGTGCAGCCCTCGCCGCCGCGGACGGTATAGGGCATGGAGCAGCTGATCTCCCGGGCGGAGGAGGAGACGGGGATGACAAATTCCTCGGTGCCGGGGGCAAATTCAATGTCCGCCGACAGCTGCACGGTGCAGGCCCCGTCGGTCTCCACCGCGCATTCGGTCCGCAGCGCCGTCACGGCGGTGGCGCTCTCCGCCGCGGCGGGCAGCGCCAACAGCACAAGCAGCCCCAGCAGCAGGCTGAGCCGCAGCAGCTTTCGCATCGTCCTTCCTCCCTTCCGTCGGTCTTTGTCCAAAATCATTCAGTTTACCATATCATACAAATCAGAAAAAAGCAAGCAAAACCGGCATTCGGAGCCGGATTTGCTTGCTTTTTCGTGCATTTTGCCTTGTTTTTTTCCGATTCAGCCGGACTTTTTCCACACGCTGACGGGCTCGCAGTCCTCCAGCAGCCGGAAGCCATTCTGCCGCAGCAGGGCCTCCAGATTGGCCCGGCCGTCCCGGGCCTCGGGGCTGCTCTCGTAGGCCCAGGCCCGATCCGTGGGGGAGAGGATCACGTAGTCCGAGGCCAGCAGCCGCTCCGTCTCCACGTAATCCACGTCATAGAGCAGCTCCCGGTCCGACAGGGGGGTGGTATAGAAGGTGGTGGCCGTCACGGAGGCCTCCCGGGGGATCTCCGCCAGAAGCTGCCGGGCCGCCGTCACCGCGGGATCGGGCCGGAGCATGCGCCGGAGGTAGCGCAGGCTCAGGCGGCCGTTCTCCCGCAGGGAGAGCCAGCCGCTGAGGGCCGCCGCCAGCAGCAGCGCCACGGGGATCAGCTTCGCGGGCCGGAGCCCCCGGCGCCCCGGCCTGGGGATGGGCCGCAGCCTGGAGCGGGGCTCCAGATTGCAGCAGGTCAGATAGAGCAGGCAGGCCAGGGAGCCGAAGCTGTACTGGTAGTGAACGTCATACTGATAGAGATACCCCGTCAGCAGGTTCACCAGCAGCCAGGGGATCAGCAGCACCAGGCGCTCATAGCGCCGGGTCCAGAGGGGCAGCCCCAGCAGAGGCCCCAGGCTCAGGGCCAGATAGGGCAGCTTTTCCTCCGCCAGGCACTCCCACAGGGCCTTCATGGGCATCAGCAGCAGGGCCTTCACCACAGAGAGCAGAGAGCCCGTGTCGTCATAGAGCAGGTTGGCGTAGCGCTCCACCATGACCCCCTGCCCGGCCCGGCGCAGATACCAGGTCACGCCGCCGAACCAGGCCAGGGCGGCGCCCAGCAGCACCAGACCCGTCCAGAGCTGCCGCCGCTCGGGGCGCAGCAGGGCCCGCAGACCGGCCCAGAGGCCGACGACCCCCACGTACACCGCCGCGTCCTCCTTCACAGCCAGGGTCAGCAGGGCCGTCAGAAGGCTCACGCCGGGCTTTTCCCGGTCCAGGGACCAGAGCAGCCACAGCAGCAGGGGGGTGAGGAAGCAGTTTTCATGCAGGTCGAAGGCCGCGCCCCCGGCGAAGGCCGGAGCCAGCAGCAGAAGCAGGCACAGCAGGAAGCGCCGGGGCCCCGTGAGACCGTGGAGGCCCCCCAGCTTCCACAGGGGCAGGGCCGCGGAGGCCATCACCGCCGCCTGGAGGATTTGCAGGGTCTCGGGCCGGGGAAACAGGGCGTAGACCGGCAGCATCAGATAATAGATGGGGGAAACGTGCACCGCGAAGTGGGAAAGGGGGAAGCCCCGCTCCAGGGTGGTAACGGGCAGGCCCGTGCGCAGCATGGCGTTGAACATCTGGGAGAAGATGCCGAAATCGTAGCTGGGCACCGCCAGCACCCGCAGCCGGGCCACGGACCAGAGGCTGACCCAGACAAAGAAGAGCAGGGCCGCCCCAAAGCTCAGCCAGCCCCAGAGCGCCCTCGGCTTTTCCGGCAGGGGCCCCGCCTCAGGGCTCCCGTCCCAGCCCCGCAGGGCATAGACTGCCAGCAGCAAAAACAGCAGCAGGCAGCCCCCCAGCAGCGCCGGGGTGCAGCTGCTCAGCAGCGCCGGGACCGCGCAGGCCCCGAAGGCCAGGGGCAGCCAGACGCGCCGCAGCAGGCCCGGCTCCAAAAAGCGGCCGGGAGCCGCCTCCCTGTCCTTGGGCAGCAGCAGCCCTGCCCCGGTCAGCAGGGCCGTCAGAGCCGCCGTCACCAGGCCCAGCCGGAGCAGGGACATAGCCCGCAGCCCCGCCAGGCCCTCCAGCTCCCGCAGCGCGCGCGGAAGCAGGCAGTATTCCAATGCCGCCGCGGCCAGCCAGGCGGTCAGCACCCGGCGGATCCAGCGCGCGGCCTTGTTTTCCTGTTTCATGCTCAAAGCCTCGTTTTCCCGTCAGAATCAGCGGCTCGCCGCTTCGGCGCCCTCCGGATCGGAGCGCAGATAGTCCATAAACCAGGGGATGCGCCTCTCCCAGGCCGCCTCGTTGTGGAGGGCCCCGGGCACGGTCATGGCCGAGACCTCGGCTCCGGAGGCGGTGAGGGCCGCCGCCGTCTCAAACAGGGCGGCCAGCTCCGGATGCTCCTCCGGCGGCAGCTCCCCGCTGCCCAGATCCATCCAGATCCGGGTGGGGGCCGCCAGGCAGGTCTGGCGGATCAGCGCGGGCAAATGCGCGCCTCCCGCCCAGAGGCTGGGGGACAGGGCCGCGCCCCGGGAGAAAACCCCGTTGTAGGCCGTCATGGCGTAGAGGGTCATCAGGCCCCCCATGGAGCTGCCCGCGATCAGGGTGTGCTCCCGGTCCGGCAGGGTCCGGTATTCCCGGTCGATCCGGGGCTTCAGCGTCTGGGTCATCCAGTCCAGGGTGAGCCTGCCCAGGCCCTCGAAGGAGCCCCAATCGCATTGAAAGTCCCAGGGGGCGTACTCGTTCAGCCGCCGGTTCCCCTCGTGGCTGCACTCCACGGCCACCACCAGCAGGGGCAGCCGGGTTTTGGTCAGAAACTCCTTCATGCCCCAGCTCTTGCCGTAGGTGGCGTGGCTGTCGTAGAAGACGTTGTGGCCGTCGAACATATAGAGCACCGGGTAGCGCCGCCCGCTGCGGGCGTAGTCCCGGGGCAGATAGACGTAGAGCCGCCGGGGCTGCTCCGTGGGCAGGGCCGGGATCTGGATTTTCTTTACTTGGATCATGCCGGGTTCCTCCTGTTGCCTGCTTCAGCCCCCCGCCAGATACCGCCGGAAGCGCTCCAGGCCGGTATTGCGCGGGATATAGAAGCGATAGATCATATAGGGATCCGTCCCCGTGACATAGCAGGGGCCGGTCATATTGAGTCCGAACTGATAGTATTCCGCCGTGATGCCCCTGGAATAGGCGCTGCTCTTGCCCGTGGGATAGCACATGACAAAGGGCTGCTTCCCGGTGATCCGGGCCAGGGCCAGCAGAGACGCCTCGTGCTCATAGCGGAGCTGCTTTTCATACATCCCGCTCAGATAACCGTGGCTCATGGTGTGGCTCTGGATGGACACCAGGCCGGAGTCGGACATCTCCTTCACCTGGGCCTCGGTGAGCTTGTGGGGCTTGCCCAGGTCGTTGACGATGACAAAGACCGTGGCCTTCACCCCATATTGCTTCAGCAGGGGGAAGAGCTCCGTGTAATTGTCGTCGTAGCCGTCGTCGAAGCTCAGCATCACGGGCTTTTCGATCTCCGCCACGTGATCCAGATCCTCAAAGGTGATGGGGGTATAGCCCCCCTCTATGATGGCCTGGAGCTGCTCCTCCAGCCTGGCGGGAGAGACGAAGAGCTCCGGGATGCCCCAGAGGTAGTCGCTGACGGCGTGGTACATGAGCACCGGCACCTGATACCCCTCGGGAAGGCTGTCGTGCCGCACGATATGCGTGTAGTAGATCTGATCCAGCTCCGGGTCCGCCAGCTCCGTCAAGCCCAGGGCCTGCAGGGTCTCGGCGGCAGGGAGATACCAGTCTGTCCCGTCCCCGTAGGCGGGGGCGGAGAGCTCCAGCTCCGTCCCATCCAGCAGCAGGCGGCGGGAGCCCCCCTCCAGCCGGAGCTCCCGGCCCCGGGCCCGGAAGACGGCGCGGTTTCCCCCGGTTTCCTCCGAAGCGGGCTCCCACAGGGCTCCCAGCCGGAGATACAGGGGGCCTTCCGGCATGGCGCAGGATTGTGTCTGCCGCCCGTCCACCCAGAGCAGGGTATCCCGGGGCTCCATGCGGGACCAGACCAGGCCTTCCCCCGTCGGAGCCGGGAGGCCGATCAGCGCCGCGAATTCCGCGGCGGGGGCGTAGTACGCCTCCCCCAGGGGCAGCACCGGCATGGACAACTGCTTTGTCTGCCCCTCCAGACGGTAATTGGCCGACGCCCCCCGGAAAACCGGGGCGTACTCCCCCACCGTCACGGCGATCTCGTCTCCCTCCGCCTCGGCCCGGCCCCCGGCGGCCTCCGCCATCCGGGAGAGCTCGGCGCAGAGAAGCTCCCCAAAGCGGAGGCTCTCCAGCTCCACCCCGTCGAACCACAGGGCAGGCCCGGGCTCGGGCAGCCAGAGGGACAGCCCCGCCTCGTTCTCCACCGCCGCGGCCCCCAGGGCCCGGGCTGTGAAGGCGGCAGGCAGATACCAGCCCTCCTCCGCCGCCCAGACCGGCACGGGCAGCCGGACTGCGGTGCCGTCGGCCAGGGCCTCCATGGACCGGGCGCGGAAGCACAGCTCCCGGCCCTCGGTCTTCAGCACCGCGGTTCCTGCTCCCGTCTGCTCCCAGGCGCAGCCCAGCAGCTCTGCCAGGGTCTCCGCCTGGAGCATGGGGACGCCGCCCCGGAGGCGGCTTTCCAGGCGCCGACTGCCGTTGACCGGGATCTCCGGCCCCTCCTCCAGGGGCAGGCAGCGGTCCAGGGCCTCCCGGAAGGCCGGGAGCCACTTCAGCAGCCAGCTCCCGGGCGCGGGCGTCCTCGCCCCGGGTTCGGTCTGCACGGGAAGCGTCTGCTCCGCAGTGGCCGGCGCGGAGGGGGGCTTGGCCTCGCAGCCGCAGAGGGCCAGGGAAAGGAGCAGCAGGAGAAGCAGGGCGGACGCCGCGGTTTTTTTCATGGGAAAGCCTCCGGAGAAATCAGGAACGTTTGCGGTTCAGACGGGCGATGAGCTCCACCACGGCGGCCATCAGCAGCAGCACGACGGGCAGGGCCAGCAGCGCCAGGCTGCTTTCCGCGTAATAGCCCACTATGCCCGCCAGCAGATAGCCCGCGGCGCTGACGCCGGCGGCGGTGAAGGCATAGGGCATCTGGGTGGTGACGTGGTTGATGTGGTCGCAGTGGGCTCCCGCCGAGGACATGATGGTGGTGTCGGAAATGGGCGAGCAGTGGTCGCCGCAGACCGCGCCGGAGAGGCAGGCGGCAATGGCGATCACCAGCATCTCGGACTCCGCCGGGAACACCGCGCAGACAATGGGAATCAGAATGGTAAAGGTGCCCCAGCTGGTGCCGGTGGAGAAGGCCAGGAAGACCGAGACCACAAAGACGATGAAGGGCACAAACATCCGCAGGGCTCCGGCGGAGCTCTCCACCACCCCGTGGATGAAATCGGCGGCCCCCAGCAGGCCGGTGACGCCGGAGAGGTTCCAGGAGAGGATCAGAATGATCATGGGGGCGCACATGCTGCGGAAGCCCGCGGCGAAGGAGGCCATAAACTCCTTGAAGGGCACCACGCCCCGGCTCATATAGAGCCAGAGGGTGATGAGCACGGCAATCAGACTGCCCATCACCAGGCCCCGGGCGGAGTCGGCGTTGGCAAAGGCGTCAATGAGGTTCTCCCCGGCGAAGAGGCCGCCGGTGTAGGCGATGCCCAGGATGCAGCAGAGGATCAGCACTGCCACCGGGATCACCAGATCGGAGAGGCGGCCCGCCTGGCTGGGGGCCTTCTTCTCCTCGTCGTCATAGTCCCGGGGCCCGGCGGTGAAGAGGTCGCCCTTCAGAGCGTTCTGCTCATGGCGGCGCATGGGGCCGAAGTCGGTCTTGCGCAGCACCAGCAGCACCATCATCAGCACTGTGCTCAGGGCGTAGAAGTTATAGGGGATGGTCCGCAGGAACATGCGGAAGCCGTTGATGCCGTACTCCTCCGGCACAGCGTAGCTCACCGCGGCGGCCCAGCAGGAAATGGGGGCGATGATGCAGACCGGGGCGGCGGTGGCGTCCAGCAGATAGGCCAGCTTGGCCCGGGAAATCTTGTGGCTGTCGGTCATGGGCCGCATGACGGAGCCCACGGTGAAGCAGTTGAAGCCGTCGTCCACAAAGATCAGCAGGCCCAAGATGATGGTGGCGAGCTGGGCCCCCACCCGGGTCTTGATGTGCTTCTCGGCCCAGCGGCCAAAGGCCGCCGCGCCGCCGGAGCGGTTCATCAGCACCACCAGGGTGCCCAGCAGGATCACAAAGACCAGCACGGCGGCATGGGAGCTGTCGGTGATGCCGGCGATCAGACCCCCCTCCTCATGGAAGAGCATGGTGTTCAGCGCCAGCTCGGCATTGCCCCCGGCATAGAGAAAGGCGCCGGTGACGACGCCCAGGAACAGGGCGCTGTAGACCTCCTTGGTGATGAGGGCCAGGGCGATTGCCACCAGAGGCGGCAGCAGGGAGACGAAGCTGCCGTAGACGGCGGAGCCCTCCGCGGCAGGCTTGGAAAAGACGGTGAGCAGGATTACGGCGGCCACCGCGGCCAGGGCGATCAGATGGATCAGCCAGCGCTGCTTCGGTGCTTTGGCTTTTGACACGGGTACCACTCCTTATATTATGTTGTATTCCGTATTATACCCATTTGACCCGGGCCTGTCAATCCTGTGTTGCGCATAAAAAGTCCCCGCCGCAGAAGCGGCGGGGACGGGATTCATGGCTTGTGCCTGTCTTGGGCTCCCGAGATCAGCCGGTGGTGTAGTAGGTCACGGTGGAGCCGCCGGTGCTGGTGGTGGTCTCCTTCCAGAAGTACAGGCCGCTGGGCACGGAGGAGTTCACCATGAAGTAGCCGCTGCTGGAGTAGCTCAGATAGGGATAGCTGGTGCTGCGGGTGGACTTCACGGTCATGTTGCCGCTGCTGCAGGAGAGGCTCCAGCGGCAGTAGGTGGAGCTGTAGGAGCTGCGGCTGTAGAGGTAGCTGCTGTAGTTGCCCAGGTAGGTGCCGGTGGAGGCGTTCTGGATGGTGTAGTAGGAGCCGGTCTTGGCGATCTTCCAGACGTAGACGCTGGGCACCCCGGTCATGTAGCCGTCGGCATAGCTCATGCCGGCATCGCTGTACAGGGCGGAGCCGCCGGCGGAGGTGGACTCATATCTGGTGTTGCCGGACAGGCCCTTCAGAGCGTAGAGGCTGGAGGTATTGGTGCCGTAGGTGATGAGGTAGTTGCCGGTCCAGTCGGAGGGAGCGGAGCCCAGCAGCTCGTAGGCGGTGGTGGCAGTGCCGCCGCCGGTGGTGACGTCATGGGTGTACAGGGCGTACAGGGTGACGCTGCCGTTGACGGTGACGGTGCCGGTGTAGGTGGTGGGCTGGGTGGTGGTGTCGCTGACGGTGGAGGTGACCCAGCCGACGAAGGTGTAGCCGGAGGGAGCGCCCGCGGTGGGCAGGGTGATGGAGCCGCCGGCCGCCACGGTCTGGCTGGAGGGTCTGGTCACGCCGCTGGGCACGGAGTAGGTCACGGTGTAGTAGGTGGTGTCCTCAATGGGATCGGTGTAATCGCCCTTGTAGGAGTAGCCGCAGACGGTGCAGGTGTAGGTGGTGTAGCCCTGGGACGTGGTGGTGGGGGCCGTCACGACGCTGCTGTAGGTGCAGTTGACGGTCTCCGTCTCACCGCAGGAGCAGGTCCGGCTGTGGGTACCGTTGTTGTTGGAGCTCCAGGCGCCGTAGCTGTGGGTGTGGGTGTCGGTAGCGGAGGGGCTGGTGGTGTAGTAGGTGGTGCCGCCGGAGGTCTCCTTCCAGAAGTACAGGCCGGTGGGAGCGGAGCTGCCGACCATGAAGTACTTGCTGCTGGAGAAGCTCAGGTAGGGATAGCTGCTGGAGGCGCTGTTCTTGGCGGTGACGTTGCCGCTGCTCATGGACAGGGTCCAGCGGCCATAGCTGGTGGAGTAGGAGCTCTGGCTGTAGAGGTAGGAGCTCTTGCTGCTGAGGTAGGTGCCAGTGGAGGCGTTCTGCAGTTTGTAGTAGGAGCCGTCCGCGGTGGCCTTCCAGACGTAGGCGTTGGTGGCCCCGGAGATCTGGCCGTCGGCGTAGCTCATGCCAGTGCTGGACAGGAGGACGGCGCCGCCGGCGGAGGCGGACTCATACTTGGTGTTGCCGGACAGGCCCTTCAGGAAGTACAGGCTGGAGGTGGAGGTGCCGTAGGAGATCAGCCAGTTGCCGGCCCAGGAGCTGGGGGCGGTGTCGATGAGCTCATAGACGGTGGCGCCGCCGGTGCCCTCGGTCTTGGTGTAGACCGCATAGACGGTGATGTTGCTGTTGGCGGTGACAGAAGCGCCGGGGGCGTAGTAGCTGGGCTTGGTGGTGGTCTCCGCCACGGTGGAGGTGGCCCAGCCCACGAAGCTGTAGCCGCTGACGCTGGTGGCGGCGGTGGGGAGGGTCAGGGTATCGCCGGCGTAGCCGGAGACGGTGGTGTAGGTGGAGCCGTTGGCCACGCAGGTGATCTTCACGGTGGTCTTGGCGGCGAAGTTGATGCGCACGGTGCAGTCGGAGGACGGGGTCACGGTGAAGACGTTGCCGTTCTGGCTGACGGTGGCGCTGCCGGAGGTGACGGTGTAGCCGGAGGCATAGTAGCCGGTCTTCGGGGAAGCGGTGATGGTGTTGCCGCTGACGGAGACGGTGCCGTAGGAGGTATTGTTGGAGGTGGCGGTCACGGTGTAGGAGGTGGAGCTGCCGCCGAAGAGGCTCCAGGTGGAGTACACGGTCTGGACGGTGTCCACATTGCCGTGGCCGGGATAAGTGTCCTCATCGGAAACACAGATGGGGAAGGCAACGTGGTTCGCCACGCACTGGGACTGGCTGTAGGAGCTGTAGGCGGGATCCCACTTGCCCAGGGAAGCCTTGGCCTTGGAAACGGCGTCCTTGAACTGATCGCCGTCCTTCACGTAGCCCAGAATGGACTCCATGTACTTCCGCTCGCCCACGAAGGAGACGGACTGGGAGTAGCCCCAAACGGTCTCAACGCCCTTGGCCCGCAGGCCCTTGTACATGCCGTCGGTGGCCATGCCCAGGCAGATGCCCATGTAAACCAGGGAGTTGGGGGCGTTCTTGGTCATGTGGTTGGCGATGCAGGTGCCGGAGACGTAGGCGTAGCCGGAGCCCTTCATGCACTCGTAGTAGGTGCCGTAGGTGCCGGTCTTGGCCTGGGTGTCGGCGGAGGTGACGCCGGAGTTGGTGGTCAGGCAGAGGTAGGAGCAGTTGGCGCGGGAGGTGTAGTCGCCGTTGGAGCCGGAGTAGTCGGTGGTGCCGTGGGAGTCGAAGATGACCAGGCCGCACTCTTCGATGGTCTTGGCGATGTTGTCCACGGTGGCGTTGGTCATGGAGTAGCGCATGCCGGTGCCGCCGGTGGCGCCGTAGAGGTTCTGCCACATGGTCTTATAGTAGGGAGAGTAGCTGGTAAAGGAGGAATCGGAGTAGCTGGAGTTGGATTCCCAGTAGGGCTGGATCAGACCGATCTTGGTGGAGGTGGCGCTGCCGCCGCGAAGCTCGGCGTAGGTTTCCACCAGCGCCTGGGCCTCGGCTTCGATCTTGGCCATTTCCTCGGGCGTGGGATCATTCACGGTGTTGTGCAGCTCGGCCTCCATACGGGGGTCGTAGCAGCAGGGCATGCCGGTGGTGGTTTCCCAAACCAGGAAGTTGCCGTTGGCCTGGAGGGTACCGGGAACATAGGTAGCGGAGCTTTCAATGGCTTCCTTGATGGAGGGGATCAGGTTGACGTAGTCCCGCTCGGTCATGCGGCTCTGTCCGCCCATGGGACGGGCTGCGTTGGCTTCCACCAGCGCAATGCTGGCAAAGACGTCGGCGTCCAGAATCTCGTTGGCATTCTCAAGCAGGGGACGGTCTGCCCGTCCGCTTCCCATCTCCACCGCAGAAGTGGTGGGCATGACGCTGAGCACCATGGCCAGCACCAGCAGAACAGCGAAGAGGCGTTTGAACTGTTTACTCATTTCTTTGACTCCTTTTCCGTTAATTCTGACAAAAAAATTCGAACAGCGAGCAAGAGGACTTGTTCACTACGTGCATATTTTAACATATCGTTTTTGTTTTGTACAGTATAATTTTGCTGTATAATGAAAATGAATTCAGAAATTTTTGGGGTGAAAAATTGTCTGTTATTCACAATTATTGGTGAATCAGCTGTATATGCAATATATTTCTGCATAAAATGAATTTCCCGGTCCGATTCCGGGCCGGGAATATTCATCGCATTCATTTTTTCAGTTGTCCGCGCGATTGTAGCCGTTTTTCATGGTCTCGGAGGCGGCCCGCAGAACCTTATAGAGGGTCTTGTCGGTCTGCTCCTTTGCCATCTTCGCCAGCTTCTCGTTGGCCTCGGCGGCCAGGCTGTAGTCGCCGCTTTCCAGCATCCTCCGGTCGTATTCCCGCAGAAGCTGACGGCCCTTGGTGACCACGGCGGCCTGGTAGCGGTCGATGTGCTGGTTGCTCTTGTTGTAGCTGTGATCCGCCAGGGCCCCCAGCAAGGCGCTGGACCAGTAGAAGGTCTCGGTGGACACGTCCATACCGACCTTCGCCAGATAGTCCGGCATCTTCTCCACGCAGGTATACACCGGCAGCAGAGCGTCGAAGGTGGTGGAGGCGAAGCAGATCCACTCGATCCCCCGCAGCTCCAGGGGCAGGCCGTCCCGGATCTGGCAGACGGAGGTGACGCCGGTGCGGTTGATGCCGATGGAGCGGTACTTGCCCCGCAGGCCGGTATCCTGGTTGAGATAGGGATTGTAAGGCGTGCCCTGGTAGTTGGAGGAGAGCAGGTACTTCACGTCCTCCACCGCCAGCTTCCGCTCCGGCACAAAGCTCCAGGGGATGTCGTCGCTCTCGGGGGTGAAATCCGCGTCGGGGCCGTCCCACCTCCAGCCTCTCGGGCAGAGCCAGCGGCCCATGAACCAGGCCCGGGGGGTGTTGTAGACGTGGTCCTGGTCGGTGTGGGAGCCGAAGATGTTCCGGGGGTTGAAAACGCCGTTCTGATTGCAGTCCAGGCGGTTTTCCGAGATGAATTCCCGCAGGTCGGCGGAGCAGAGATGGGCCTTCTGCGCCCCCAGGGCGTCGGCCAGGTCGAAGCTGTCCATGCCGAACTGGTTGGGCATCACCACCACCGCCTCGTCGGGAACCCGCTTCGCCATCCAGTGGTGGCCGCCAATGGTCTCCATCCACCAGACCTCCTTCTCGTCGTTGAAGGCCACGCCGTTGGACTCATAGGTGCCGTATTGCTCCAGCAGCCGCCCCAGCCGCAGCACGCCCTCCCGGGCGGAGCGGATGTAGGGCAGCACCAGCACCAGAATGTCCTCCTCCCCGATGCCCCCGGGGATTTCCTTCTCCCGGCGGGACCTGGGCTTCTGCAGCTCCACCAGGGGATCCGCCGCCAGAACCCTGGGATTGGAGGTGATGGTCTCCGTGGCGGTCATGCCCACCCCGGCGGCGTTGATGCCGGTGGCGGCCCAGATCCCGCTCTCGGGGTTCACGCTGGGGCTGGCGGTGTAGGCCAGGGGCTCCTCGGGCAGCGCCAGCTCCAGATGGGAGAGGACGCTCTTGTATTTCTTCTTCTGCTGCCTGGGCGTCACCACGATCAGCTTCTTCTCGTCGAAGTGGCCGTCGTCGGTGCGGGCAATCATGGTGGAGCGGTCGTTGGAGGCCGCTTTGCCGACTAAAACAGTGGTGCAGGGCATGGCATATACTTCCTTTCTGTCTCACGGAATTGGACGCAGCTATTATAGCACCTTCCCCGCCGCCGCGCAAGCCGCAGCCCGTATTTTGTTGACGCCGCCCGTATTTTGTTGCCGCGGCAGAGCTTTCCGGATAATTCCGGATTGCGTATTGTTTTTTGAGGCGTTTTGTAGTATAATACCACAACAATCATTACCCAAAGGAAGCGATCTTCTTGTTCTCCGGCGACTACGGCTTTTTCGACTACAAATACGACATCTCCGGCTATTCCGGCCAGGACTTCGGCGGCCCTGCCCAGACCCTCTATCTGGGGCTTTCCGCCCTGCTGCTGATTCTTCTGCTCACGGCCCTGCGCGGCGCCTCCCGTCAGTGGATCCGACGCGTGATCGGCTTTACCGGCATTTTCCTCACGCTGCTCTATCTGGGCAAAACCGCCTGGGAGAGTTACCATGACATCCAGCGCTTCGGCGCCTTCAACTTCTATCTGCTGCCCCTGGACACCTGCTCCATCGTCATGCCCGCCGCCCTGCTGGCCGGCTTCGGCCGGGGCCGGGTCCGGCAGGCGGCGGAGAGCTGGCTGGCCACCGGCAGCGTGGTGGGGGGCGTCGCCACCATGGTGCGACTCAACGCCTTCTACTACTACCCCTTCTTCTCCTTTGGCGCCCTCTACTCCATGCTCTGGCACCTGTTGATGGTCTTCCTGGGGCTGCTGGTCCTGGTGACCAGGCTGCGGAGCGCCGGAGACCCCAGCCTGCCCGAGGCGGAACGCGGTGTCGGCCTGTCCACCCTGAAAGGCGGCTTCTGCTTCCATCTGCTCTTCTCCCTCGTGGTCATTCCGGTGGATTTTCTCTTTGACTTCGACTTCATGCTCTATCGGAATTTGGGGGGCGTCCCCTTTTTTGAGGATCTGGCCGCCAGGCTGACTGCCGCGGGTCTGACCTTCCTCAATCCCCTTCTGATGCTCCTGCTCTACCTGCTGGCCTTTGCCCTGATTCTGTTCCTGGCCCGGGCCGCCGCTCTGATCGTCCGTTCCATACGCACGCGCTTATTAAAAAGGAGAACAACATGAAACAAACCGAAAAACAAGTGAAATTCTGGCGCGGCCTTGCCATCGCCGCTCTGTGTCTGCTGCTGGTGGTCAGCGCCCTCTACGGCCTGGGCGTGGGCTGGAAGTCCTGCGCCGCCCGGGAGGAGGCCAAGCCCGCCGCCGAGGCCCTGTCCCTCTGGACTGAAAACGCCGCCGCCCGGCAGCAGCTGGTCTCCTACGTGGAGGCCGTCACCCGGGAGGGCGGCCCGGACTTTATCCCCGTGGAGCGCCGGATCGCCGTCTTTGATCTGGACGGCACCCTCTTCTGCGAGACCGACCCCAACTACTTTGACTACATGCTGCTGGTTCACCGGGTCCTGGAGGATCCGGACTACGTAGATAAGGCCAGCGACTTCGAGAAGGAGACCGCCCACAAGATCGTGGACCAGAATCTGAACGGCAGCTCCTTCACCGGTCTGGAGCTGGATCACGGCCAGTGCATTGCCTCCTCCTTTGCCGGCATGACCCCGGAGGAGTTCAACGCCTACATTCAGGACTTCAAGCAGCTGCCCATGCCCTCCTATGAGGGCATGAAGCGGGGCGAGGGCTGGTACAGGCCCATGCTCCAGGTGGTGGACTATCTGCAGGCCAACGACTTCACCGTCTACGTCGTCAGCGGCACCGACCGCTTCATCGTCCGGGGCATCGTGGACAACTCTCCCCTGAAGCTCCCCATGCGCCAGATCATCGGCTCCGACGAGACCCTGGTGGCCCCGGCCCAGGGCGACACCGACGGCCTGGACTACGTCTTCACCGACGCCGACAAGCTGGTGCTGGGCGGCGAGTTCCTCATCAAGAATCTGAAGATGAACAAGGTCACCGTCATTGCCCAGGAGATCGGCGTGCAGCCGGTTTTGAGCTTCGGCAACAGCACCGGCGACGCCAGCATGGCGGAGTACGTCACCACCAACAATCCCTACAAGAGCCTGGCCTTCATGCTCTGCTGCGACGACCTGGAGCGGGAAAACGGCAGCCAGAAGAAGGCCGACAAGATGTATGAGCTCTGCGAGCAGTTTGACTGGGTGCCCATCTCCATGAAGAACGACTGGACCACGATCTACGGAGCGGGCGTCACCAAGAAGTAATTTTACTCCTGCACAAAATCAATCAGAGGAGGGACGACCCATGAACGGACTTCGACCCGAGGACTACCTGGATCCCGGCTGCATCTTCTGCAAGCCCGACGACGGCAGCGCCAGGCCCGTCGATCTGCGCCGCTGCTTCACCCGTCTGGACGAGTATCTGAACCGGAACGACTATGAAGCCGCCCGCCGCCATCTGGAGTACTGGAAGGCGGAGGCCCTGGCAAACCGGGACCTGCGGGGCCTTCTGAGCATCGAAAACGAGCGCATGGGCCTGTTCCGCAAGTTGGGGGACGAGGCCGCCGCCGAGGCGGCTCTGGCCTCCGCCCTGGAGCTGGTGGAGCAGACGGGTCTGGACGGCAGCGTCACCGCCGCCACCACCTGGCTCAACGCCGCCACCGTGCGCAAGCGCTTTGGCCGGGCAGACGAAGCCCTGCCCCTCTACGAAAAGGCCCGGGTCGTCTACGAGGCGGCCCTGCCCGCCGACGACGGGCGGCTGGGGGGCCTGTACAACAATATGGCTCTGGCGCTGACAGACCTGGGCCGCTATGCCGAGGCCCGGACGCTGTATGAGAAGGCGCTGACCGTCATGCGGACTCAGCCCAGGGGCGCCCTGGAGCTGGCCATCACGGAGCTGAATCTGGCAAACCTGGCAGAGGCGGAGCAGGGCCTTTTGGAGGCCGAGGCGGAGATTGAGGCCCGCCTGGACCGGGCCAGGGCCCTGCTGGAGGAGCCCTCCCTGCCCCGGGACGGCTATTACGCCTTCGTCTGCGAGAAATGCGCCCCCAGCTTCGACTACTACGGCCGCTTTATGGACGCCCGGGAGCTGAAGGAACGCTCGGAGAAGATTTATGCAGGGTCTTGAACTCTCCCGCCGCTATTTTGAGGAATTCGGCGCCCCCATGCTCCACGCCCGCTTCCCGGAATGGGAGGATAAGCTGGCCGTGGGGCTGGTGGGCAGCGGCTCCGAATGCCTGGGCTTTGACGATGAAATCTCCCAGGATCACGACTTTGAGCCCGGCTTCTGCATCTTCCTCCCGGAGGAGGATGTTCTGGACCGCAAAACGGAGTTTCAGATGGAACGGGCCTACGCCGCCCTGCCCAAGGAATATCTGGGCTTTACCCGGCCCAGGCTCTCCCCCGTGGGCGGAAATCGCCGGGGCGTCATCCGGCTGGGGGACTTTCTGGAGGCCCGCACCGGCACCCGGGACGGCGTCCTCAGCCCGGCGCGCTGGCTCAGCCTGGACGAGCAGTATCTGGCGGAAATCGTGGGCGGTCAGCTTTTCCGGGAGGGGGACGGCGTCTTCGCCGCCCTCCGGCAGCGGCTGGCCCGCCAGCCCGCCGACCTGCGCCGCAAAAAGCTGGCGGGCAGACTCCTGCTGATGGCCCAGGCGGGGCAGTATAACTACCCCCGCTGCCTGGCCCACCGGGAGCCCGCCGCGGCCCAGCTGGCCGTGGGGGAATTCGTCCGCCACGCCATCGCCGTGATCTTCCTGCTGAACGAGCGCTACTTACCGTATTATAAATGGCAGTTCCGCGCCCTGCGGCAGCTTCCCCTGCTGGCGGACGAGGCCGAAACCCTGGAGCTGCTGCTGACCACCGACAACGGCCCCGCCATGGCCCGGGCCAAGCAGGATCTCATGGAGAACCTGGCCTCCGCGGTCATCACCGCCCTCCAGGACCAGGGTCTCACCGAAGCCGTTTGCGGCGACCTGGAAAAGCACGCCTACTCCGTCAACGACCATATCGCCGACCCCGCCCTCCGCAACGCCCACATCCTTCTGACCGTCTGACCCCCAAAAAAGCCTTCCCCTTGAGGGGAAGGTGCCCCATGGCGCACACTGGGGCGGATGAGGTGGCGTTTCGATGCATGAAGCAGCTTTATTGTTCCGCCCGCTCCAGCTCTACCCGCCCCATCGCCACCCGCTCGCAGAACAGTCTGTCGTGCTCCACAAAGAGAATGCTTGGCCGGCTCTCCAACAGCAGCTCCTCGATCTGCCCCCGGGAGAGCAGGTCGATGTAGTTCAGCGGCTCGTCCCAGAGATAGAGCTGGGCAGGCTCGCAGAGGCTCCGGGCCAGCAGGACCTTCTTCCGCTGGCCCATGCTGAACTGCTCCATGGGCTTCTCGAATTGGCTGCGGGGAAAGTCCAGCTTCCGCAGGAAGGTCAGAAACAGGGTCCGGTCCAGACCGTGCCGCTCCGCGTAGTCGTTCAGGCTGCCGGAGAGGCCCCCGGTATCCTGCATCAAGTAAGAGATCACCAGGCCGCTCGCCAGCCGCACGCTGCCGGAGGCCGGGGCAGCCTCCCCGGTCAGCAGCCGCAGGAGGCTGGTCTTTCCCGCCCCATTGGGGCCGCTGAGCTCCAGCCGCTCCCCCGCCCGGATGGTGAAGCTCACCGGGGCGAAGACCGGGCCCTCGCCGTAGTCCACTGTCACGTCCCGCAGCTCCGCCAGCACCTCGCTGCGGCTGGGCAGACAGGGCAGGCGCAGGCTGTCGGCCTTCTCAATGTCCTTCAGCAGACGGCTCTTCTCCTCGATGGCCGCCTCCTGCCGCCCGGCGATGGCCTTAGCCCGCTTGTTGGCCTTCCGGGACTTTTCCCCCAGATAGGGCCGCCTGCCCGCGTTCATCTCGTTCCCCTTCGGCCCGGAGCCGATCTTTTCCCGCTCGGATCTGTCCGCCCAGCCCGCCTTCTCCCGGGCGGTCTGCTCCAGCCGGGAGATCTCCTTCTTCAGCCTGGCGTTCTGCGCCAGCTCGAATTCGTCCCGCAGACGGCAACTCTCCAGCCAGGTGGAGCAGTTGCCCTTCTGTACCTGGATCGTGGCCCGGTTGATGGACAGCACATGGTCCACGCAGCCGTCCAGGAAGGCCTGGTCGTGGGAGACCAGGATGAAGCCCTTTTTCGTGCCCAGATAGCGGCTCAGCAGCTCCCGGCCGTGGCGGTCCAGGTGGTTGGTGGGCTCGTCGATCAGCAGAAAGCGATTGTCCCGCAGAAAAAGGGCCGCCAGCAGCAGCTTGGTCCGCTCCCCGTTGGAGAGGGTGGCGAAGGGTCGGAAGAGGACGCTCTCCTCCAGCTCCAGCTTCCCCAGCTCCCGCAGCAGCCGCCAGCGCTGGAGCCCCGGACAGCAGCGCGCCGCGATATCCTCTCCCGTTTCCTCCTCGTCCTCCACCGGGAAGGGGAAATAGTCGAAGGCCACCGGCGCGCTGATGGAGCCCCGGTACTCGTACTGCCCCATGAGCAGCCGCAGGAAGGTGGTCTTCCCGCGCCCGTTCCGCCCCACAAAGCCCAGCCGCCAGTCGGTGTCCAATTGAAAACTCACATGCTCAAACAGCAGCTCCGGGCTGCCGTCATATCCAAAAGTCAGATCCTGAACGGAGATCAATGCCATAAATATTCCTCCTGTCACACACCTGCAGCGGCGCACAGTTAAGTGACGGCCCAAATCTCAGATTTGCTTGCCGGAACTTATGCAAGCAGTGCGCCACCGGAATGCCAAAAAACAGAAAAACGGCTGCAAGAACCCCGCTTGCAGCCCTTCTGCCCCTATTTCAGGCGGACGCAGCGCAGTGCTTTCCTGCCCACGGCGCACCAAACCGGACGGCTCCCCGCCGCCCCGCGCCGTATCATCGAGTCAGGAAAACTCAGCGCATCTTATCCCTCCGTTCCTTGTCTGTATCTATAGTTTACCATTCGCTTGCAGAGATTGCAAGAAAAAAAGCTGAATCATTCATTATTTTCTTTCTATGTCCGATTTCTCTATCTTTGTCCGATATTTATTGATCCAATTTTTCTTTATTTGTCCATTTTTCCCTTGACGAGCATGCAAAAGTATGCTAATATATATCAGCTAAATCAAATACGCTACTGTGGCTCAGTCGGTAGAGCAGCTGATTCGTAATCAGCAGGTCGCCGGTTCAAGTCCGGCCAGTAGCTCCACTGACACCCGATTTTCGTAAGAAAATCGGGTGTTTTGCTCCAAAACAGCCCCAAAAATCGCGTTTTTCCTCCACTTTGCCTTCAAAACAATCTGGGTCAGCGAATGGGTCAGACCTTTGACCCAGATCTGACCCATACGGGGATAAAATGCGGAAAGGCCCGGAAACGGGCAGAAAGGGACAAACGAGACGCCGGTCGGATCATTGCCAACCGGCGTCTCGGCGTATTTCTTTGGGCTTTCCCTCTCGGGAATGGCTTCTCTTTGATTATTGCAGTGCAGTTTTTGACCGTGATGCTTTGTTGCTGCTTCTCCGCCCAATTCTCCAGGCAAGAATGATGCGTTCATCATCCCGCGTCTCCCACGATTCGGATTGCGGGCTCTGCTTCTGTCGGCTCCTGGATGCCTGTGCTGACCAGATTTCCCATGATGGCCGCTGCCTGGTGCTGGGCTGCGGTGGTGGTGTGGGTGTAGGTGGCCAGGGTGAAGCCCGCGCTGCTGTGGCCCAGCATGGCGGAGACGGTTTTCACGTCCACGCCGTTCTGTAAGGCCAGCGTTGCGAAGGTGTGGCGGAGATCATGGAAGCGAATGTGCTCCAGGCCCGCTTCTTTTAGGATCTTCTTATGGAGGTTCACCACAGAATCGGGATGATACATTTCGCCGGTAACCGGTGAGCTGAAGATATATTCGCTTTCCGGGAAGGCCGCTTTCTGCTGTCGGAGCATGTCCAACAGCTCCTCCGACAGGGCAATCTTCCGGGTGGAGTTTCCGGTCTTTGGCGGCATCACCGTCATCTTTCCGTCGATCTTATAGGCCTGCTTGCTGACGGATAGGGTCCGGTCCTTCCAGTTCACATCGGTCCAGAGCAGGGCTACCAATTCACTCTTTCGCAGGCCGGTGGTCAGCTCCAGGAAGAACATGGGAAGCAAACCTCTGGCGTCCGCTGCTTTCAGATAGGCCTGTACCTGCTCCGGCTCTAAGGTTTTCATTTCTTTCCGCTCGATCTTGGGCGGCTTGCAATCATTCACAGGATTGGAGAGAATCAGCTTCTCCTGCACAGCCGCATCCAGGCAAGTATGGAGCATGGTATGAATCCCACGGATGTAGGAACCGCTTAAGCCTGGGTTCTTTTCCTTCTGCACCTCCCGCACCCGTCCGCCGGTGCGCAGATCGTTATAGAACTTCTGGATTTGCATAGGCCGCAGCTCCGAGAGCTTGACGCTCCCCAGCTTCGGAACCACATGCTGGTCGATGAACATTTTATAATACCGGGCTGTGCTGGGGCGGAGATTCGGCTTGGAGTAGACTTCGAACCATTGGGTGATCCAGGCTCCAAGGGTGTACTTCCCGGAGCGCGGAATGTCCAGCTTCTCGCTGACCGCAATCGCTTCCTTCAGCTTCTGTTTTACCTCCGCCTGGGTCTTGCCCAGCACATTCTTGACGATGGCCTTGCCGGTATCGGGATCATGCCCTGCGGTGTAGCGCCCTTCCCAGCGTCCATCCTTCCGTTTGCGGATGTTGCCTTCTCCGGCTGCTCTTCTTTTTGCCACTTGGTGTCACCTTCCTTTTGTTTGGTAACACGACATTATACCATCCAACACCGGAATATCCAGCGAAAGACCCACACGACACAGAAATTTATCAATTTCCGTTTTACGTTTCTCATTGTCCTGATTTCCATCGTGGGCTCATCCTAAAAATCATTCCTCTTTGTTTAGCGTATCAATTCTTGACCGCTTCCCAAAAACCAGAATATAGCTGGTGTTCTGAATTGTCCGTTTTTTCGTTCGGAGGTAGTGTCTCTACCCTAGCTTCCGAAACAAATCGCACACAGGGCCAACACGGGGCTGACAGAGCCGTTCACGCCATACTCTGGTTCTATGGCGAAATTGCTTTTTCGTTCTTCAGAAGGGCTTTTTCATTGACAGTTTTCCGTTGCTGTGGTATACTGCAATTCCTTTCACAATCCCGTTGCTATGGGCTGGGTAGTATACCTATACCACCCCTTCAAAATGAGGTTCAAAAAGCCCTGATTTTACGCGGGTTCGCAGAGTTCTAAAAGGGGACAAAACCGCTTCCGCATATTGAGCTTTTTTCAGCTGCATTCATGCTACATACTCTGCTCCGGATCATATTCCTGTACGCTGCCATCTGTTTTCAGGCCGTGGGCTCGTTTCTTTTCCTCAATCTTGGATCGCAGCTTATGATCCACCTGGGTGCGGAGCTTGCTGAGCCTCCGGTGCTGGCTCTCTCCCATCATCCAAGCCAGGGCGGAGGCTATTCCGATCAGTGCTTTCGGAATACAAGACGGAACCTTCACGCCGCTGGAATGGTCCTTTGCGAACACAAATTCCGTGTGATACAGTGCCGCATACGTAGCGCCGCGATTTTCCGTCATTTGCGTCACTTCCGTCACCGGCATCACTGGCGTCACTGATCCATCATGCAGAGGATAGAAATGCTCCCCCTGCTTCTCTGCCTGGGCAGCATATTTCAGCTCTTCCTCTGTTGCATGAAGGTCAGCTTCGGAAGCGAAATCATAATCCTCCGGCAGAGGCAGCTCCAGCACCGCTTTTATGATCTTGTTCTTGATGCTCCTGAATTCCGGGTTGTCTTCCAACGGAAGGTCCGGCTCCTTCTTCTCCCGGTAGAGAGACAGCTTCTCCCGGTTGATCTTGTTCCACTCTTTGTAGAGGCCTGAGATCCCATCGCTCTTTGCCAGCTCCGCCACGATCTGATCCACGGTCTGCTTGACCTCTTTCGGAAGATAAGCATAGACCTTCTTGCCGGACTGCTTTTTCAACTGGGCCGCCAGTTTGCGAAGCAGCAGCGCAGCCTCCGGTGTCGGTGCATAGCTGTCCCTTGCGTCAACGACCTTTTGGAACAGATCCTCCTCCACCTCGTCCTTCAGCTTATCCCGCAGCTCCGTCTCCATCCGAAACAGCTTCTGCTGCTCAAAGCGGAAGATATCATTTCCGAATACATTTCGCAGCTCGTCGATGCCTTTCTTGGAGAGCCAGCCCTGCCTGGGATCCCTGGAATAGACCAGCAGATGGATATGGGGATGGTGCGTCGTATTGTGGAAGGCTGCGTACCATTGGAGCTGGTCCAGATCAATTTTGTGAGCTCTCGCCAGCTCCGTCATGTTTCGGCGCACCAGATCCTTCCAGACATCTGCTTTGTTATAACCGAGGCGCTCCGCGTCTTCCCGATGCAGACTGACCACGTGAGTCCAGACAACTCCCTGGTGCTGACCGACTTCCTCCGCTACGGAATCCAAATCAATTTTGTCATCGTACTGATTGAAGAGCCCGTGAGGTCCCAGCTTCTCCACGCTGGGTCGCTCCGCCATGTACTTCACCAGCTTATCGATCTCCTCCACCCGATCCGCGTTGCGCTCGATGAAGGCGTCGATGAATTCCGTTGCGTTCTGCTTCGTGGGATTGTTTTCATAGTCCTGGTACTCAAAAGTGTTTTTCGCGTCGGCATCAGTTTTGATCAGATCATTGATCAGTCTCTGCTGACGAACAGTTGCGGGACCGTCCTCGTTTCCAACGGGAACCTTCTCCACGCCTTCCCGTGTTCCCATGTAGCGCACCAGATTCGCGGCGCTGCGCTTCGGCGTGTTGCGAACGTAACGACTCGATACAATAATCTTTGCCATCTTTTTCACCCATTCTGCCAACGTGCGGCATCCTCCATGGTGAGGATGCCATTGTTTTCAGCAACCGTTCTCGCGCATGCTTCCCGAAGCCTTTCAGCCGTTTCAGGATCAGCTTCACACAGATTTGCAAGGTAGTTACTGTTGATCGCCTGCTCTACCGCCAGCTTGAACAGCGTTTCGCAAATGAACTTCGTGGAAGAACGGATTTCACTTTTCATGGCGTTCATCAGCAGCGGCGCCAGATAGTTGACGCTTTTGTTCTGATTCAGATAGCCCAGATAGAATGAGACCGCCTGGCAAACGAACTCGCTCTTCGATTTCACGTTAGCCAGCT